>NZ_KI911783.1:1420955-1735520 GCF_000515415.1 Bradyrhizobium sp. WSM1417 | reverse complement strand
CTCCTCGACCGTGGAGCGCATCCAGCAGCGCATCATCCAGGTCGATTTCTCCGCGAAGCCGGCGTTCCTCGCCCAGCTGTTGAAACAGGAGCAGGTCAACCGAGCGCTGGTCTTCACGCGCACCAAGCACGGCGCCGACAAGGTCGTAAAGACACTCGAGAAGGCGGGGATCCCCGCCAGCGCCATCCACGGCAACAAGTCGCAGAACCATCGCGAACGGACGCTTGCCCAGTTCCGCACCGGTGAAATCCGCACGCTGGTCGCCACCGATATCGCCGCCCGCGGCATCGATGTCGACGGCATCACCCACGTCATCAATTTCGACCTGCCCAACGTACCGGAGACCTATGTGCATCGCATCGGCCGCACCGCGCGCGCGGGTGCCGAAGGCACCGCGATCTCGCTGGTCGCAGGCGGCGAGGAGCTGAGCTATCTCCGCGACATCGAGCGGCTGATCAAAGTGGCGCTGCCGCGTGAGGATCGCCGCACCGACGCCGGCCGCCGCGATGCGGGCCCTCCCCCGCAGCAGCAACGACAGGGTCGGCCGGGCCGCCCAGGCCAGCGTCCGCAAGGCGCAAGGCCTGGTGAGGGACGCCACGGTGACGGTCGCCGCGCCGACGAAAGGCATGCGGACGGGCGCCACCACAGTGCCGCCAAGCAGGGCGACGGAAGGCCCGGCAGTGGCCCGAAGGCAGCTCCTCGCAGCCGCTCCGGAGGCAAGGCGCATGCTTCGCCAAACGGCCGTCCGGAACAGCGTTCCGCGCATAGCGCCGGGGCGTCTGATGGGATACAAGGCGTTGCCTTTTTGCGCCGCGAGAGTCGGCCGAACGGCCAACCGAACCGCAAACCCCATTTGCACTAGCCGTCCACGACCTGGAGAAATTCATGGCTAAGGAAGAGCTGATCCAGTTCGAAGGACTGGTCACCGAAATCCTCCCCGACGCGCGCTACCGCGTGCAGCTCGACGCCGGACACGAGATCGTCGCCTACACCGCCGGCAAGATGAAGAAGAACCGCATCAAGACTCTGGCGGGCGACCGCGTGACGGTGGAGATGTCGCCCTATGACCTCGAAAAGGGCCGGCTGATTTTCCGCCACAAGGACGAACGTCCGAGCGGGATGGGCGGACCTCCGCGTCCCGGACAGCGCGGCGGCCAGTTCCGCCGCCGCTAGTCGGGAGGCTCAGCGCACTGAGCGCGGACCTGAAGTTCCGACCTGCATGCTGATCCGCCGTGAACATCACGGCGGATCAAAAAATCGTGCACGTCAGCATTGTTTTGGGGTTCTGTTTCGAATAAAATGAATTAATCGATTTTCGGCCGGACGACATTAGCATCCACCGGTACAGCCGGTTCAGACACGCTGACGACCCTTCCAAAAATTCGATCTAACCTGTCCGCGCGAGCGGGCTCTGACATTGTGTTATCTGAGAAGGGACTACCCCCATGAGCATGGGAACCGTGAAGTGGTTTAACGCGACCAAAGGCTTCGGCTTCATCCAGCCCGACGATGGCGGCCAGGACGTGTTCGTCCACATCAGCGCTGTCGAGCGTGCAGGCCTCGGCACGCTGCGCGAAGGTCAGAAGATCTCCTACGAGATCGTGGCCGACCGCCGTTCCGGCAAGTCGGCAGCGGACAACCTCCGCTCCGCCGGCTGAGCCTACCGCTTACGGCCCCGATCGGCTCGAGCGAACAAATCAAGGAAAAGGCCGGGCGCGATGCCCGGCCTTTTTTCGTTCCGGGATCTGCTCGCAGATCTCAACACTACGGTCAACACGCTACATTATTGTAAGAAACGCAGGTGACCTGGCGCGGCCGCGTGTAGGAGACGTCGCTCAGCGTTATGCCCGACTTCAGGAAGAACGTGACGGGAGGTGTGTACGCGTAGCTCGCCTGGCTGAAGATGAGGTAGGTCGACGGAATCAAGAGCGTCGACGGAATCATCGAGGTAACCGTGGTACCAGGTGCGAGAGACGAAGGCGGAGCCGTCAGCGTGGCCTGCGTCGCACCGTTCGCAATGGTGGCGGACTTGCTCCATTGGACCTTGGCGACACTGCTTGAATCGATTTTGATCTGAACCACCGTGCCGTTCACGAGCGTAGGGTCGTACGGCATGACGATCGATATGCTTGCCGTGAACGTGTCCTGCATGTCGCCATCGTTGACCCCCGTCGACTGCGACGTCAAATCGGACAGAGTCCGTGCAATCATTGTGACTTTGCGATCGACCGCCACGGCCGATGAAAATTCGATGGTGCCGAAGAACATCACCAGCATCAGCGGCACGATGACCGCGAATTCGGTCGCCGCGAGCGCGCGCTTGTCGGCGACGAAGTCACGCACGGATTGACCGGTATTCCTCCAGATATGCGCAATCGGCTGCATCGGCTCGCTCGAATCCATCTGTCTCAAAAAGGTTCGTTCTTGAAGGCCGCGGTCGCGACCAGCAGCCGCTTGTTGTTGCAACCCATGTTGTAGCCGAGGCCGGTGACGATGAGCGGCCACTGATAGAACAGGCGCACCACGACGACCTGGCCGGCGGTCCCGGCATTGTACTGCACGCCGGCGGGGTTGAAGGTGCAGGAATTGCCGTAGCTGGTGAGGCTTAGCGCTCCGAAGGAGCTTGTGCTCACCACGTCGACATAGAGCTTGGTGCAATCAAACAGCGCCGGGATCTGGCTGCAGACGTAAGCCTTGAACGTCGTTTGCGTGCAGGGCGTGCTCACGCCGGACACCGCGCAGGCCGTCACCGAACCGGATTGCGCCTGCCCCGTCAGCAACACCCGCGCGGAATTCTGGCTGGCGCTCTCGAGCACCTGGCTCGCCAAGAACATCAGCGCCGTCTCGATGATGGCGAACAGCAGCGCGAAGAACATCGGTGCGACCAGCGCGAACTCGACGGCTGCGGAGCCGCGGCGACTGCCGCGAAACCGGCGCAGCATGGCGAGGAGCGTGAACCTCGTAGGTGCAGGCGAAGGCATCAAATTCCCCAGCGGCAGCGATCATCTGCCATGTTCAATAGCGGAAACTGATTGTTTAAGTGTTTCAGGCGATCCGTACCCGGCGGCCCGGGCCGTTAAGGGCCGGTTAACCGCGAACGACCAGGCCAGGAGACGAGGGCGTGGAGACGAGGACACGGAGAGAGAAACTCGCGCGCGTGCGTCGGCCCGGGACGATCCTTGCCCCGGCAAACCCACCGATCAAACTCGCCGGTTGGTCTTACTTAGTTGGTCTTACTCAGTTGGTCTTACTCAGTTGGTCTTACTCAGTTGGTCTTACTCAGTTCGTCTTGGCGCCCGCACCGGCATTGCCGCTGGCCGTGCTGCTCAACGAACCGGCCTGACTCATCGTGTTGTTGAAATAGGTGTCGCTGTCGCCGAGCGTCACGCGACGCTGGCAAACCGGCATGCAGCTATAGGACTCGCGCTCGATCCCGCGATAGACGGTGACGAGCCGATCGCTCGGACCTTCGACCTGGATCTGGCGGTCGACGAGGATCTCGCCGCCGCGGTCGAGCGCGATGAAATTGGTGGCGCCATAGCCCTTGCCGGTCACGACGATCATGCCACCAGGCTGGAGCGTGACGTCGGCGATCATGGGATTGCCGACCACGATGGTCGCCACCTTGCCAGGCAACCGCACCAGCTTGGCCTGATCGACATTCACGGCAATGGCATCTGCGGTCGGCTCGGCAAGGCCAGCAGCCGGCGATGCCAGCACCGCGGCCGCAACCAGAAGACAGACGCGCACATGACGGCGCAGCAGTTGTTTACGCATACTCTTACCCCCGGGACGTCACAAACCGGCAGAAGCAATCAGATAACAGCCGAGCCGGTGCCCGACCCGGCTAACCTGCCCTCAATTCGTGAACGTTCCGCAAATTCGCCGACTATTGTTTGAACGGACTGGCCTTTTGCGGCCCTCGAGGACCTAGCGGCGGAACGGATAGGCAAGCTGCCCTCCGATCTCCTTCGGCATGGTCGCTTCATCCTTGCCGTAATCCTGTGGCAATTGCCCCGCGGGCATCCGGAAAGTGCCGAACAGCACGTCCCAGATCGGGAACGTGCCGGCAAAATTGGTGTCGCCGCCCTCTGCGAGCGAGGTGTGGTGCCAGCGATGGAACACCGGCGTCGCCAGCACATATTTGAACGGCCCGAAGGTCCAGTTGAGGTTGGCGTGCACGAAGGCCGAATGGAAAGTCGTGAACGGGGCGAGCCAGACCATGGCGTTCGGCGAAATGCCGGCCATCAGCAGCACGACGTCGACCGCGATCGTACCGAGCACGAGATTGACGGGATGGAAGCGGGCCGCGGAAATCCAGCTGATCTCCTCTGAGGAGTGATGGATCGCGTGGTACTTCCAGAACCCACCGCCGTGGAACAGCCGGTGCAGCCAGTACAGCATGAAATCGGACAGCACCAGGAACAGCACGGCCTGGACCCAGAGCGGCAATAGCGCCAGCGGGCCGTGGCCATTGTCGTAGAAGGCGACGAGCCCATCGGCATCATGGATGTTGAAGACAAAGCTCGCACCGACGATCAGAAGGCTGATCCGCATGACGCGTGCGAACACCGGAACGACAAACCAGTAGCAGATGTCCGTGACGATCTCCCGCTTGCGCCACCAGGGCACGCCGGGATTGCAGGCCCAGACGTGCTCGAGCACGGTGAAGACCACCGCGAGCGCGAAAGTCGTGGGGATCACCTTCGCAATGGTCTCGCCGAGCATCAGGGCGATTTCCATGGGCAGGCTCGACATTGTCGCCTCTCTTGCGAATTGCTGGTCCCGCCTACGCGTACTCCCCCAAATTTAAGGGACGGTGAAGCCGGAACTGCGCTTGCTGCACATCCGGAACTGGAACGATCGCGACTGGCTGCCTTAAGGCGAAATTCACTCTGGCCAGCGGCAGGCGGGTTTGCCCGATCGAATTAACTCTCCCGAAAGAGCTCGGATCTCATGGTCATTGCGTCAAGCACAACGCCGAACGAGGCGATCCCACCCCAGATGGAGTTTTGTTCATGAAGAACCTCATTGCGCGTTTCGCGAAAGATGAATCCGGCGCCACCGCCATCGAATACGGTCTGATCGCCGCCGGCATCGCGCTGGCCATCATCACCGTCGTCAACAATCTCGGCGGCACGCTGAACGCCAAGTTCACCTCGATCAGCAGCTCGCTGAAGTAAGCGATCGACGAACGACGGCAAAAGCCCCGGGCCTCCGGGGCCTTTGTTTTTCAGACGGCGAGTTCCAGTGGCGTTGAGCAAGTTTAGAACCGATGCCGCGGTCGCGGCAAACGCGGCGGAGGCCGCGCAGACCGGCTCGCCGGCTTACTGGGTCTGCCTGGCCCTGCTGCTTGCGACCGTCGCGCTCGCCGCACGCATCGCCTCCCTCTGGTGAGCACGCCTTCGGCTTGTTCCGCCCATCGAAACCGCTGCCGCCGTTTTCGGTTTGTTTAGCACTGCCGGCTAGAATCCCGCGACGCCAGCTCCGCGGCAAACCCAGGCCTCAAGACGCAGCCCATGATCCTCGACCTTGCGCGCCTTCTGCTCTTCCCTGCCCTGATGGCGTTTGCCGCCGCGAGCGATCTCTTCACGATGACGATCTCTAACCGCGTATCGCTGGCGCTGGTCGCCGGCTTTTTCGCGCTTGCTCTCGCCGGTGGCATGGCACCTTACGAGATGCTGAGCCATGTCGGCTCAGGCGCGCTCGTCCTGGTCGTGGCCTTCACCTGTTTTGCGATGGGCTGGGTCGGCGGCGGCGATGCCAAGGTCGCGGCCTCCGTCGCACTTTGGTTCGGTTTCGCACAGCTGATGAACTTCCTGCTCTACGCCTCGCTGTTCGGCGGGGCGCTGACGCTGCTCCTGCTCCAGTTCCGGCAGTGGCCACTGCCATTCGGGCTGGCGGGCCAGGCCTGGCTGGCACGGCTGCACGCCAAGGAGAGCGGCATCCCCTATGGCATCGCGCTCGCACTGAGTGCGCTGATGGTCTACCCGGAGACCGAATGGGTGAAGGCGATCGACCTCGCTCACCTCGCATTGCGCTGAACGCATCGGGTCAACCCGGCGTTAAGGCGATTTAGATACGCCTCATTAACCATGCTTTGACGAATAGCTGGTCAACTGCCGATTACGGCGGCGTCAGCGTCGCGGCGTTTGTTGGAAAGTGAAGCGTATGAATAGGGCACGCATTGTCGTCCTGACGGTCGCCATCTGCGCCGGCGGTGTCGCCGCGTATCTGGCGAGCGGCTCGGACAATTCTGCGCCGCCTCCGGCCCCGGTCGCGCAGCTTCCCACCGTGGACGTCCTGGTCGCCAAGAACGACATCGGCCTCGGCCAGACCGTCAAGCCGGAAGACGTGCAATGGCAGACCTGGCCGTCCGCGACCGCCAGCACCACCTTCATCCGCCGCAACGAGCGCCCCGAGGGGGTAACCCAGGTCACGGGCTCGATCGCACGATCTCCCTTCATCCAGGGTGAGCCGATCCGCGACCAGAAGCTGGTCAAGGCCGACGGCTCCGGCTTCATGGCGGCAATCCTGCCCACCGGGATGCGGGCGATTTCGACCGAGATCTCGCCGGAAACCGGCGCAGGCGGCTTCATCCTCCCCAACGACCGCGTCGACGTGCTTCTGACGCGCCGTCTCAAGAATCCAGACCAGAGCAGCGGCGCTCCTGATGTGATCACGTCCGAGATCATCCTGGCCAATATCCGCGTCCTGGCCATCGACCAGGCGCCGAAGGAGAAGGACGGGCAGAACGCGGTGGTCGGCAAGACCGTCACCCTCGAGCTCAATCCTGCGCAGACTGCGACGCTCTCCTCCGCACGCCAGAGCGGCACGCTGTCGCTGGCATTGCGCAGCATCGTCGACGTCAAGCTGAGCGAGATCACGCTCGATGATTCCGCGCAGAAGCGCGATGGCGTTTCGATCATTCGGTACGGTATCCCAAGCTCGACGGCGAAGGCACGATGAGGACTGTCGATATGAAATGCAGGGCGAACTTGGCGACGATGCGAACCTCTGTGGTCCGCGCCCTGTCGTTTTCGGCCGCCGTCGCGCTCACGCTCAACCCGGTGCTGACCCCTGTGGTTGCCGCCGACTATCGCCCTGTGGCGCAGGCTGCGGCCGACGGTCAGATGAACGCGCGATTCCTCTCGCTCGGCATCGGCAAGTCGATCGTGATCGACCTTCCGCGTGACATCAAGGACGTGCTTGTCGCCGATCCCAAGATCGCCAATGCGGTCGTCCGCTCGGCGCAGCGCGCCTACATCATCGGCGCCGCGATCGGCCAGACCAACATCGTGTTCTTCGATTCCGCCGGCCAGCAGATTGCGGCCTATGACATCGCGGTCAAGCGCGATCTCAACGGCGTGCGGGCCGCGCTGAAGCAGGTCCTGCCGAATTCAGACATCCAGATCGACGGGCTTGGGGACGGCATCATCCTGACCGGCTCGGCCGCGAATCCAGCCGAAGCCCAGCAGGCCAACGACCTCGCCGCGCGCCTCGCCGGCGGTCCCGAGAAGGTCGTGAACTCGATCGTGGTCCGCGGCCGCGACCAGGTCATGCTTAAGGTGACCGTCGCCGAAGTGCAGCGCAGCATCATCAAGCAGCTCGGAATCGACCTCACCGCCAACCTCAGCTACGGCACCTCGGTCGTCAGCTTCAGCAACTCCAATCCGTTCACGGCTCTCGGCAAGAACCTCGTCGACGGCAACAATCTGACCACCAAGTTCGGCGGAGCCCCGTCGGTGCAGGCCACCCTGCGTGCGATGGAAACCGCGGGTGTGATCCGGACGCTGGCCGAACCGAATCTGACCGCGATCTCCGGTGAATCGGCAACATTCATCGCCGGCGGTGAATTCCCGGTGCCTGCCGGCTACGCGTGCGACCCTACCACGCACGTTTGTACCACCCAGATCAACTTCAAGAAGTTCGGCATCTCGCTCAACTTCACCCCCGTCGTTCTCACCGAGGGCAAGATCAGCCTGCGGGTGATGACGGAGGTCTCTGAGCTCTCGACCGAAAACGCGATCACGTTGTCCCAGGCCGTGACCTCGACCTCGGTCAACTCGCTCACGGTGCCCTCGATCAAGACCCGCCGCGCAGAAACCTCGCTGGAAATTCCCTCCGGCGGCGCGATGGCGATGGCCGGCCTGATCCAGCAGCAGACGAAGCAGGCGGTCAGCGGACTGCCGGGCCTGATGCAGCTCCCGATCCTTGGCACGCTGTTCCGCAGCCGCGACTTCGTCAACAACGCGACCGAGCTGGTCGTGATCGTCACGCCCTATATCGTTCGCGCAGTTGCGCAAAAGGATCTATCGCGCCCGGATGATGGCTTCTCCGCGCCTGCGGATCCGCAGGCCGAACTGCTCGGCAACATCAACCGCATCTACGGCGTGCCCGGGCGGACCGAACCGGCCAAGAACTACCGCGGCACCTACGGCTTCATCACCGACTGAGGCGGAACGGGGACTTCATGAAGATCACTAGACCACCCCAGACTCGCAGGCGCGCCATCTACCTCGGCGGCGCGCTCATCGGCATGGCGCTTGCCCTTGGCGGCTGCCAGCATGACGAAGCGGTCACGGCCTCCATTCCCAACGACTACAAGCAGCGCCATCCGATCGCGATCGAGGAGCAGAATCGCTCCATCGTCGTCTTCGTCGGCCATGCCCGCGGCGGCTTGACTGCCGCCCAGCGCGCCGACGTGATGGGCGTGGCGTCGGCCTGGATGCACGAAGGCACCGGCGCGATCCGGATCGACGTGCCGTCCGGCACGCCCAACGCGCGTCCGGTCGCGGACACCATGCGTGAAATCCAGGCGATCCTGTCGGCGGCGGGCGTTCCGCCGCGCGGCGTCAGCGCCCGCTCTTACCAGCCGGAAGACAAGCGCTTCCTGCCGCCGATCCGGCTCACCTATTCCAAGATCGCCGCGGTCGCGGGTCCCTGCGGCCTGTGGCCGGAAGACATCGGCCCTTCGATGAAGAACAAGAGCTGGTTCGAGAACAAGGACTATTACAATTACGGCTGCGCCTATCAGCGCAACCTTGCGGCGATGGTCGACAATCCGTCGGATCTCGAGCAGCCGCGGCCCGAAACGCCGTCCTACACGCCGCGTCGCACCGCCGCGTTCGAGAAGTATCGCAAGGGAATGCCGACGGCGGTCGCCTATCCTGAGGCCGACAAGGCCAAACTCAGCGACACCGGCAAATGATCAGCTACGCTCGCCAGCCCCAAGAAGAACAGCCCGACGCATCGCTCCCGCCGGCCGAGGAGCATATTGCGCCTGCGCCCCGGGTTTCCGTCCAGGCTTTCTGCGAGACCGTGGAAACGGCGGCCGCCGTGCAGTCGGCCGGCGAAGATCGCCGTCTCGGCAAGGCTCATCTGAAGATCCAGATGGGCGGTATGGCGGCTGCGGTCGAAGCCTACCGCTCGGCACCCACGCCGAACGTGATCGTGCTCGAAAGCGACGGCCGCAACGACCTCCTGGGCGGGCTCGACCATCTCGCGACCGTTTGCGACGCCGGCACCCGCGTGGTCGTGATCGGCCGCATCAACGACGTCATGCTCTACCGCGAGCTGGTCCGCCGCGGCGTCAGCGACTACGTGCTCGCGCCGGTCGGCGCGATCGACGTCGTGCGCTCGATCTGCAACCTGTTCTCGGCGCCGGAAGCCAAGGCCGTCGGCCGCATCATCGCCGTGGTCGGCGCCAAGGGCGGCGTCGGCGCGTCAACCATCTCCCACAACGTCGCCTGGGCGATCGCCCGCGATCTCGCGATGGACGCGGTCGTCGCCGACCTCGACCTCGCCTTCGGCACGGCCGGGCTCGACTACAACCAGGATCCGCCACAGGGTATTGCCGACGCCGTGTTCTCGCCCGATCGCGTCGATACCGCCTTCATCGACCGCCTGCTGTCGAAATGCACCGACCACCTCAGCCTGCTGGCGGCGCCGGCGACGCTCGACCGGGTCTATGATTTTGGCGCCGACGCCTTCGATGCCGTGTTCGACACGCTGCGCTCCACGATGCCCTGCATCGTGCTCGACGTTCCGCACCAATGGTCGGGCTGGACCAAACGCGCCCTGATCGGAGCGGACGACATCCTGATCGTGGCGGCGCCCGACCTCGCCAATTTGCGCAACACCAAGAACCTGTTCGATCTCCTGAAAGCCGCGCGCCCCAACGACCGTCCGCCGCTCTACTGCCTCAACCAGGTCGGCGTGCCGAAACGGCCCGAAATCGCCGCGGCGGAGTTCGCCAAGGCGATCGAGAGCCAGCCAGTCGTCTCGATCCCGTTCGAGCCGCAGATCTTCGGCTCGGCGGCCAATAACGGCCAGATGATCGCGGAGATCTCGGCCAACCATAAGTCGATTGAGATGTTCCTTCAGATCGCCCAGCGCCTGACCGGCCGAAGCGAAACGAAGAAGCAAAAGTCGTCCCTGCTTTCACCCCTGATTGAGAAGTTGCGGGGAAAATAGGTCGCCGCATGGAGTTTTTAAGTGTTCGGTAAGCGTAGCGGAACAGACACCGACCCTCGGGCCCCAAAGCCCGGTGCCGTGTCGTCAGAGCCTGCCCAGGCTTCGGCGCCCGCCGTGTCGCGCGTGCCGCCGCCGCCGGCCGTCTCCTCTCCGCCGCTTGCCCCGGCGAAGCCTGCGCCGACCATGGAAGCTCGCCGCTCGGACAATTATTACGAGGTCAAGGCGACCATCTTCGGCGCGCTGATCGAGGCCATCGACCTGGCCCAGCTCGCCAAGCTCGATTCGGAGTCAGCGCGCGAGGAAATCCGGGATATCGTCAACGAGATTATCGCGATCAAGAACATCGTGATGTCGATCGCCGAGCAGGAAGAGCTGCTCGACGACATCTGCAATGACGTCCTCGGCTACGGTCCGCTGGAGCCGCTGTTGTCCCGCGACGACATCGCCGACATCATGGTCAACGGGGCTGACACCGTCTACATCGAGGTCGCCGGCAAGATTCAACGCACCGGTATCCGCTTCCGCGACAACCAGCAGCTCCTCAACATCTGCCAGCGTATCGTCAGTCAAGTCGGCCGGCGCGTCGACGAATCCTCGCCGATCTGCGACGCGCGCCTGGCCGATGGCTCCCGCGTCAACGCCATCGTGCCCCCGCTGTCGATCGACGGCCCCACGCTCACCATCCGCAAGTTCAAGAAGGACAAGCTGACGCTCGATCAGCTCGTCAAGTTCGGCGCAATCTCGCCGGAGGGCGCGGAAATCCTCCAGATCATTGGTCGCGTCCGCTGCAACGTGCTGATCTCCGGCGGTACCGGCTCGGGCAAAACCACGTTGCTCAACTGCCTGACCAACTACATCGAGCACGACGAGCGCGTCATCACCTGCGAAGACGCCGCCGAACTCCAGCTCCAGCAGCCGCACGTGGTCCGGCTGGAAACCCGTCCGCCCAACATCGAGGGCGAGGGCCAGGTCACCATGCGCGAGCTGGTGCGCAACTGCCTGCGTATGCGTCCCGAGCGCATCATCGTCGGCGAAGTCCGCGGACCCGAGGCATTCGACCTGCTCCAGGCCATGAATACCGGCCATGACGGCTCCATGGGCACGCTGCACGCCAACAATCCGCGCGAGGCGCTATCGCGCTGCGAATCCATGATCACGATGGGCGGCTTCTCCCTGCCTTCACGCACCATCCGCGAGATGATCTGCGCCTCGATCGACGTCATCGTCCAGGCCGCGCGCCTGCGCGACGGTTCGCGCCGCATCACCCACATCACCGAGGTGATGGGCATGGAAGGCGACACCATCATCACCCAGGACGTCTTCCTCTACGACATGGTCGGCGAGGACGCCAACGGCAAGATCATCGGCCGGCACCGGTCGACCGGAATCGGCCGCCCGAAGTTCTGGGAACGCGCCCGCTATTACGGCGAAGAAAAGCGCCTTGCCGCGGCGCTCGACGCCGCGGAAGTGGCGCCCACGACGTGAGCAGGTCAGCGCAGCCATGAATATGCAAGTCCTTAACATGCAAGTCCTTGCCCTCGCCTTCCTTGCCACCGCCGCCGTCGGCGGCCTCGCCTGGGTCTTCCTTTATCCTATGCTCTCCGGAGAACGGAAGGCCGAGAGCCGCCGCGCCTCGATCTCACGCGCCGAGGCGCCCACGGCCCGCGCGGCCGAGAAGACGCAGCGCTCGCGCCGCGAGCAGGTCGAAACCTCGCTCAAGGATCTCGAGGCGCGGCGCCAGCAGGAGAAGAGCGTACCGCTCAGTGTTCGCCTGTCGCAGGCCGGCCTCGACTGGGCGCCGCAGAAATTCTGGATCGTGTCCGCCGTCGTGGCGGGCGTGCTGTTCGCAGTCGCCATGTTCGTCGGCGGCGGCCTGCTCGGTGCCGCCGGGCTCGCTTTCGCCGGCGGCTTCGGTCTGCCACGCTGGGCGCTGGGCTTCCTGAAGAGGCGCCGCGAAGCCAAGTTCCTGAAGGCGCTGCCCGACGCGGTCGACGTGATCGTCCGCGGCATCAAGGCGGGCCTGCCGCTGTTCGAATCGATCAAGGTCGTCGCTGCCGACGCGCCGGAGCCGCTGCGCTCGGAGTTTCTGTCCATCATCGAAACGCAGGCGATCGGCATGCCGCTCGGCGAGGCCTGCACGCGACTCTACGATCGGATGCCGCTGCCTGAGGCCAATTTCTTCGGCATCGTCATCTCGATCCAGCAGAAATCGGGCGGCAACCTCTCCGAAGCACTCGGCAACCTCTCCAAGGTGCTGCGCGACCGCAAGAAGATGAAAGAGAAGATCCAGGCGATGTCGATGGAAGCCAAGGCCTCGGCCGGTATCATCGGCTCGCTGCCGCCGATCGTGATGTTCCTCGTCTACCTCACAACGCCGGGATACATCTCGATGCTTTGGACTCATCCCACCGGCCAGCTCATGCTGGTCGGCTGCGTTGTCTGGATGTCGATTGGCATCATGGTGATGAAGAAGATGATCAATTTCGACTTCTGATGGTGTTTTATGGTAGAGTTCCTCGTTGCGAAACTTCACGACGTCCACTTCATGACGATGCTGCTGGCCGCCGTTGCCGCCAGCGCGACCGTCTATACGCTGGTGATGCCGCTGTTCGCCGGCGAAGGCCTTTCCAAGCGCATGAAGGCGGTGGCGAACGAACGTGAGCGCATCCGGCAGCGCGAGCGCGAGCGCCTCCACAAGAGCGAAAAAGTCTCGCTGCGCCAGACGCCGAAGCAGCTCGTCTCGAAGGTCGTCGATGACTTCAACCTGACCAAATGGCTGGCGCAGGAAGCTGCGCGCGACAAGCTCATCATGGCGGGCTATCGGGGCCAGGCGCCCTACATCACCTTCCTGTTTGCCCGCCTGGTTGCCCCGATCGTGCTGTTCGTCGGCTCTATCATCTACGTGTTCCTGATCGCGCATATGCAGCAGTCGATGCCGATCAAGATCGGCATCTGCGTCGGCGCGGCCTATCTCGGACTTCAAGCGCCGATGCTGTTCCTCAGGAACGCGATCTCCAAGCGCCAACTCTCGATCAAGCGCGCTTTTCCCGATGCGCTCGACCTACTCCTGATCTGCATCGAATCCGGCATGTCGATCGAGATGGCGTTCCGGAAGGTCGCGGTCGAAATCGTGGGCCAGTCGATCGCGCTGTCGGAGGAGTTCACCCTGACCACGGCCGAGCTGTCCTATTTGCAGGATCGCAAGGTCGCCTACGAGAACCTCGCGCGGCGCACCGGGCTCGAGGGCGTGAAGTCGGTATGTCTCGCGCTCCAGCAGGCGGAGCGTTACGGCACCCCGCTCGGCCAATCCTTGCGAGTGATGGCGCAGGAAAACCGCGACATGCGCATGAACGAGGCCGAGAAAAAGGCCGCAGCACTGCCGCCGAAGCTGACGGTACCGATGATCCTGTTCTTCCTGCCGGTGCTGTTCGTCGTCATTCTCGGACCGACGGGGATCAAGGTCACCGAGATGCAATGAGGTTAGACGCGGACCGCGCACCGTCAGCGACTTGCTTCAAGATTGGACGATCACGTCTGATCAGTCGGGCTGGCCGAGCGAGGCGACCGGAGTCCGCTTCGGCGCACCCCGCCTGACGTCGCTGCGGGTCAGCATTTCCTTGAGATAGGCGACGTTGGCCGCAGCCTGGTCCGGCGGCAGGTCCGCCTTCACGATGCTCTCGGCTTCGGCGAAGCGGCCCTGGAGACCGACCACCAGACCGAGATTTTGCCGCACCCGCGCGTTTGCGCGCGGCGAGGCATAGGCTTGCCGCAGCGCGTCTTCGGCCTTCGGCAGGTCTCTCGACAACATGTAGGACAGGCCGAGATTGGAGAGCACGCCGGGATCGCCAGGCGCGATCTTGAGCGCGCTCGCATAGTAGGAGCGCGCTTCCTCGTGACGGCCCAACTGATCGAGCGCGGTCCCCTGCACCGACAGCAGGCGCCAATCCGGGTTGTCGGGCGAATGCGCCTTCGACAGCACGTCGAAGGCTTGCTGGAAGTTGCCGTTGTCGGAGAGCGCGCGGCCGTATTGGGCCATCAGCGCCTTGTTGCCGGGATTGGCGATGGTCGCCTGCTCGAGCACGGCGGCGGCCTGGGCGTGCTGGCCGTTGGCGCGCAAGGCCTGCCCGTAGGCGAGCGCCGCATCGGCGTCCTTGGGATTGGCACGATATCGCTCGCCATAGACTTCTGCAGCGCGCGCGGGATCGGTGGGAGCGGCTTCCGTCCGCGGCCCGACCGAGCCCGTGACGTCGGAGAGTTTCGACATCGCCGTGCAGCCGCCGAGGCCCATGGCCACTGCCGCGACCAGCGAGGTGGACGCAAGAAGCCGGGCAAGACTGAGCCGTCCAAGACTGAGCCGTCCAGGACTCAGCCGTCCAAGACTGAACCGTTCAAGATCGAACCGTTGACGCATGACGCTTTGACTCTCGAGCCGATTGATCGAGCCGAACGCGCCAGCAATAGACTGTTAACCCTAACGGCCGGTTAATTCCCGGGACCCGCGTCCCTCACCGCGGCGCCAGCGGCGGCACCGCGCCGCCGAGACCCGGATCGAACCCCAACGCCTTCACCTGCTCGTTCAGGTCCCGCAGCAATTGCAGGCGCTGCCGCGTCTCGATCTCGGTATCGATGCCCGGGCGCGCCACCCTCGGCAATTCGCGCCGAAGATCGTCACGATTGACCAGACGCCTCGCGCGGAGCTCGTCGAGCTGAAAATCGTCGATGCCAAGCACATTCGCGGATTGCTCGATCAACCGACGCAGCAGCGATGTCACCACGGCTACGGCGTCGAGGTCATGCTTGCGTGCGGATCTCGAGAACTTGCTGTCGAGATCGGCCCAGGCGTGAGAGGTGACGAGATAGACGTGGAGCAAATCGGCCCAATCCACCTCGCTGTCGGCATAGAAGGCGCGGCGCAGCAGGAGCCGGCGGGTGAATGCTGCGACCTGATCCCGTTTCAGCGTTGTGCACGCGTCGATCTCGATGCCCGACTGGACGGCCGGATCTCGGGAAAAATCCCGCCCGGCCGGCAGCCTGACGACGCCGTGCGGCAGGTTTGAATCGAGCGGCCTGAAGACACCATCCTTGCGCGGACGTGAGTAGCGGGCGATCGCGAAGCGATACTCGGTGCGGGTGCCATGGGACATCGGGCCGAAATGAATGACGTTGAAGCCGGCGTCGTCGCCGGCCTGCCCGGTCGATGATGGACAGGACAAGACGTAGATCGTGCGCCAGAATGCTTCATCGCTCTCACTCGACGTGGCGCGCGGATCGGGAATCGAATAGCGCGTCAGCCCTTCGACATGCCGGTGTCCGTGCAGAACCAGATCGACGTTGAGCGATGTCGCCGCTTCGAGGAAGGTCGCGGGCGCGGCGAGATACATCAGGGGTTCGTCGGGCACGCCGAGAAACCGCTTTCCTTCCCCGGTCGCCTGCGGCAGTGGATGATGGTGCAGCGCCAGCACGCGCACCAGGTTTTCAACCGGCTCGGCATAATCGGCGCGGCCGCCCGACCCGAGGCTGCCCGCGAGTTCGACGCTCAATCCCGCGGAATCCGAAACCATGGCGTGATAGGCGCTCTGGTCGACGTTGCCGCTCGCGAGCGTCGTGAGGCTCGCGCGGTTGGAATCCAGCAGCACCAGATCGAGGCCGGCCTGCCGGTAGTAGACACTCTTCGAGGTCCGCGGCAAATGCAGGTAATCATAGACGTCGTGGCGGCCTGCACGCTGGCTCGGGCGCTTGACGTCGTGATTGCCGGCAATTGCCTGGATGTCGGTGAACAGCCCGGTCTGCCGGAAGGACGCAATGACCGCGAGCGCTTCGTCGAGCGCAGGCGGCGTCGGGTCGTCCACGATATCGCCGGTGATCAGCAGGATGCGGTCGGGAACATCCGCGAAGTCCGCCATCCTCTCGCGAATTGCGGCATTGAGCGTCTCGATCGTCGCAAGCAGCCGACCAGACCCGTCCAGATGCAGGTCGGAAATCTGTACGATGACGAACGATCTATCCATTTTGCGTCGCTTATTTGCGAATGCCGCGCCGCGCAAACGATAAGAGAAATGCCTTCGACGATCAGGCTCAATCCGGTATCAGCCCGGCCACGATGAGCCGGGATAGTAAGCGACCGCATGCCCGTTGTTGCGCTCGCTGCGTGCAGAACCGCATAACACAATCTAAAATATCGGCCAATAGTGCCACAACCGCAGCGCTAGTAAAGCCCTGCGGCCGCTCGCGTGAACGGCGGTCCTTGGCATGAGATACGGGGCCCGTCCGATGGTGGTTTCGCTCCCCCCCTCAATATTCGATGGCGAGCCGCTTGCGGATTTCGTCAATGCGCTTGTCCAGTGCATCGAAGCGCGCGTGAACGGAGCGGTCGTGGAGATAGAAGACGTAACCGCCGGCAAGGAACGCGAATATCCAATGATGATGCTCGACATAGCCAAAAATCGCCTCGACCGCCTGGCCGATGAATGTGACCACGCTCCACACGAATTCCATTGCATTTCCTCCCGGCCGGCTTTGTCGTCGGCCGCCGGAGATCTCCGCACCTGACGGCCGTTGCCGGAACCTAGCATGGCCCCTTTGCTGCGAGTAGCGGATCGCAGAACGGTGGCAGCAAAGCTGATTGCAGCGGCGGCGAAACTCTGCGAAATCTCGTCCGTTCGTATGACCCGCTCGATCTGATGATCCGGACCCGCCAATGCCTTCTGTCTTCGAGACGTCGCCTACCGCCATCCCGATCACCTTCGTCACCAAGTCGAGCTGGGATCAGGTCGCCGAGCGGCTACCGGCGGCGCAACGCCAGTTCGCCACTGCAAGCGCCTTTACCGCAAAGCCGGGCAGCTATCTCGCGCTGCCCGCGCCCGATGGCGCGATCGCGCAAGTGCTGTTCGGGCTCGAGGACGAAGGTGCAAGATCGCGCGACCTGTTCCGACCGGGCGCCCTGCCCGGCCTGCTGCCGCCGGGCGTCTATCGCTTCGCCAATGCACCGCACGATGCACGGCTCGCCGCACTCTCGTTCGCACTCGGCAGCTACCGCTTCGCCCGGTACCGCAAGGCGGATCGCCCCGAGGTCCGTCTCGTGCCACCCGACGGCGTCGACGCGACCGAGATCAACCGCATGGCGGACGCCGCAATGCTGGCGCGCGACCTCATCAACACGCCGGCCAACGACATGGGGCCGGAGGAGCTGGCCGCAGCCGCGCGGGATCTCGCCGCCGAATTCGGTGCAAGCTTTGCCTGCACCATCGGTGATGAGTTGAAGACGAATTTTCCGCTGATCCACGCCGTCGGCATGGCATCTAGCCGCGCGCCGCGGCTGATCGACATCGGTTGGGGCGACCCGGCTCATCCCAAGGTGACGCTGGTCGGCAAGGGCGTTTGCTTCGACACCGGCGGGCTGGACCTGAAGCCGTCGAGCGGCATGCTGATCATGAAGAAGGACATGGGGGGCGCCGCCAACGTGCTGGCGCTGGCGCGCATGGTGATGGATGCGAAGCTGAAGGTGCGACTGCGTGTGCTGATTCCGGCTGTGGAGAACGCGGTGGCGGGCAATGCCTTCCGCCCGCTCGACATCTTCACCTCGCGCAAGGGCATCACGGTCGAGATCGGCAATACGGACGCGGAGGGCCGGCTGGTGCTCGCCGACGCGCTGGCGCTGGCGGACGAGGGAAAGCCGGACCTGCTGATCGATCTCGGCACGCTGACGGGAGCGGCACGCGTCGCGCTGGGGCCGGATTTACCGCCCTTTTACACCAACGATGAGACGCTTGCCGCCGACGTCGCACGATGCGCGGTGAAGGAGAACGATCCGTTGTGGCGCATGCCGCTGTGGCCGCCTTACGATGCGTGGCTGGACTCCAAGACCGCTACCATCACCAACGCACCGTCCGGCGGCTTTGCCGGCTCGATCATCTGCGCACTGTTCCTGCAACGCTTCGTCGAACACGCCAGGAGCTGGCTGCATGTCGACATCTACGGCTGGACACCGTCGGCGAAGCCCGCACGCCCCGAGGGCGGCGAGTGCCAGGCCGCGCGCGCGATCTACACATTGCTGAGCGAGCGCTATGCGTGATCCTGGGCGAGATCCAAGCCACGATCCAAGGCTGACACCCGCGCGCGGCGACCTCGCCGCAAAATACCTCGAAGGCAAGGTGCAGGCGGATCGTTTCGTCACGGGCGAGGAATTCGAGATAGTCGAGGCGATCGCGCCCGTGCGCGAGCAGCCGTCGTCGAACGCGATGCTGATGACACAAGCGTTGCGCGGCGAGCGCGTCACGGTCTACGACCGCAACGGCGAAGGTTGGGCGTGGGGTCAGCTTTCCGGTGACGGCTATGTCGGCTGGCTGCCGGATGCAGCGCTGATGAAGCGCTCGGCGGCCGCGACCCATATGGTCAGCGCGCTACGAACCTTTGCCTTCCCTGGTCCCTCGATCAGGCTGCCGCCGACAGACACGCTGGTGATGGGATCGAAGATCGCGGTTGCACGCGAGGACGGCAGCTTCGCCGTGACGCGCGACGGACACTATCTGCCCAAAGCCCATCTCGCCCCGCTTGGCCATCGCGAGCCGGATTTCGTCGCAATCGCCGAGCGTTTCGTCGGCACGCCCTATCTCTGGGGCGGCAAGAGCAGCCTTGGCGTCGATTGCTCCGGCCTCGTCCAGATCTCGCTGACGTCAGCGGGCATCGGCTGCCCGCGCGACAGCGACATGCAGCAGGCCGGCCTCGGTCGCGCGCTGGAGCCGCATCAGCAGAGCAAGCTGCAACGCGGCGATCTGATCTTCTGGAAGGGCCATGTCGCGATTGTCCGCGATGGCAGCACCATGGTTCACGCCAATGCGCATCACATGGCAACGGTGATCGAGCCGATCGAGCCGGCGATCGCGAGGATCAAGCAAGCCGGCAGCGAGGTCACCGCGATCAAGCGGCTCTGACCGACGCTACGTCGCCGCCGAACCGTTCTCCGCCGTCTCCAGCCGGAACGCCGCCGCAAACAGCGCGCGCGTGTAATCCGTCTTCGGGTTCTTGAAGAGCTCGGCGGCCTGGCCTTCCTCGACCACCTTGCCGCCACGCATCACGATCAGATGGCTCGCGAGCGAGGCGACGACGCGCAGATCGTGCGAGATGAACATGTAGGTGAGATCGCGACGGCGCTGCAATTCACGCAGCAGATCGACCATCTGCGCCTGAATCAGCATGTCGAGCGCACTGGTCGGCTCGTCCAGCACGACGAAATCCGGCTCCAGCACCACCGCCCGCGCGATGCTGATGCGCTGGCGCTGGCCGCCGGAGAATTCATGCGGATAACGGTTGCGGGTATCCGGCTTCAATCCGACGTCCTCGAGCGCCTTGACGACGCGCTCCTCACGCTCGCCGCGCGAGAGCTGCGGCTGATGCACGGTGAGGCCCTCGGCGACAATGTCGGCGACTGACATGCGCGGGCTGAGCGAGCCGAACGGATCCTGGAACACGATCTGCATGTCCCGCCGGAACGGCCGCATCTCCTTGAAGCGGAGACCCTGGATATCCTTTCCCAGGAACACGATGCGTCCGTTCGAGGAGATCAGCCGCAGCAATGCGAGCCCTAGCGTGGTCTTGCCCGAGCCGGATTCGCCGACGACGCCGAGCGTCTCGCCCTTGCGCACGGCGATGCTGACACCGTCGACCGCCTTGATGTGGCCGACCGTCTTGCGCATCAATCCGCGCTTGATCGGGAACCAGACTTTCAGATTGTCGGCCGACATCACCACCGGCGCATCCGGCTGCGGCGGCGCCGGATCCGGCTTCGGCTCCGCGGCAAGCAGGTCGCGCGTGTAGGGATGCTTCGGGGTCTTGAAGACCTGCTCGACCGGCCCCTGCTCGACGATCTCGCCGCCCTTCATGACGCAGACCTGGTCGGCGATGCGGCGCACGATGCCGAGATCGTGGGTGATGAAGAGCAGGCTCATGCCGAGCCGGCCGCGAATCTCTGCGAGCAGCGTCAGGATCTGGGCCTGCACGGTGACGTCGAGCGCCGTGGTCGGCTCGTCCGCGATCAGCAGGTCCGGCTCGTTGGCGAGCGCCATCGCGATCATCACGCGCTGGCGCTGGCCGCCGGAGAGCTGGTGCGGATAGCTCTTCAGCCGCGTTTCTGGCTCGGGAATGCCAACCTGCGTCAGCAATTCCAGCGTCCGCCTGCGCGCCTCCGCATTGCTGGTTGGATTGTGCAGCTGGATGATCTCGCCGATCTGCGCCTCGATCGTGTGCAGCGGGTTGAGCGAGGTCATCGGCTCCTGGAAAATGATGGAGATGTCGCTGCCGCGAATCTCGCGCATCTCCTGCTCCGACCGGTCGATCAGTTCCTGGCCCTTGAAGTGGATGCTGCCCGAGGGATGCGAGGCGTTCGGATAGGGCAACAGCTTGAGAATCGAGAGCGCGCTGACCGACTTGCCGGAGCCGGACTCGCCGACCAGCGCCAGGCACTCGCCGCGCCTGATCTGGAACGAGACCTTGTCGACCGCGAGCGTAGTGACGCCGCCCTGATGGAAAGCCACCGAGAGCTCGCGCACGCTGAGCAAAGGCTGGTTGATCGCGTCCATTGGCTTACCTGAACGTCTTGCGCGGATCGAAGGCATCGCGCACAGCTTCGCCGATGAAGATCAAGAGCGACAGCATGATCGCGACCGAGAAGAAGCCGGAGAAACCGAGCCAGGGCGCCTGCACGTTGGACTTGCCCTGCGACAGCAGCTCACCGAGCGACGGCGAGCCGGGCGGCAGTCCGAACCCCAGGAAGTCGAGCGCCGTCAGCGTCATCACCGAACTCGACACGATGAACGGTAGGAATGTCATGGTCGCGACCATCGCGTTCGGCAACAGATGCCTGAACATGATGACCTTGTTCGACACGCCGAGCGCCCGCGCCGCCTGGATGTACTCGAAATTGCGCCCGCGCAGGAATTCCGCGCGGACAAGCCCGACCAGCGATACCCAGGAAAACAACAGCAGGATGCCGAGCAGCACGAAGAAACCGGGCACTAGCACGGACGACAGGATCAGCAGCAGATAGAGCGAAGGAATCGCAGTCCATATCTCGATGAAACGCTGGAACAACAGGTCGATCCAGCCGCCGAAATAGCCCTGCACCGCGCCGGCCGCGATACCGACGACGGAGGAGACGATGGTCAGGCAGAGGCCGAACAGCACCGAGATGCGGAAGCCGTAGATCAGCCGCGCCACCACGTCGCGTCCCTGATCGTCGGTGCCGAGCCAGTTGTATTCGAGATCGCGGCAGCTCTTGAGGCCCTTCTTCTCGACCACAGGCTTGCACTGCGCTTCCGTCAACATCCAGGTCGGCTTCGACGGCGCCGGCGTCGGCAGATCGAGATTGTGGGTGTCGTAGGAATAGCGGATCAGCGGCCAGACGATGCTGCCGCCCTTGTCCCTGATCAGCTTCTGCAAATAGGGATCGCGATAGTCGGCCGCCGTTTCGAAGTCGCCGCCGAAAGTGGTTTCCGAATAGGTGACGACGGACGGCCAATAGAGGTGGCCATCATATTTGATCAGGAACGGCCGATCATTGGCGATCAGCTCGGCGAATAGCGACACCACAAACAGGATCAGGAAGATCCAGAAGGACCAATAGCCGCGCCGGTTCGCCTTGAAATTCTGCCACCGGCGCCTGTTGAGCGGCGATGGCACGAACGGTTTGCGCGTGATCGGCACGGCACTGCCGAGCGGCGACTTCGCAGTGGTTTCGATCGGCGTAGTGGGGGCGGCCAGCGTCATCAGACCTCCCGCGCCTCGAAATCGATCCGCGGATCAATCCACATATAGGTCAGGTCAGAGATCAGGTTGATCACGAGGCCGACGAGCGAAAAGATGAAGAGCGTGCCGAACACCACGGGGTAGTCGCGGTTGAGAACGCTCTCGAAACTGAGTAGTCCCAGCCCGTCCAGGGAGAAGATGGTCTCGATCAGAAGCGAGCCCGAGAAGAAGGCGTGAATGAAGGTGCTGGGAAAACCGGCGATGACGATCAGCATCGCGTTGCGGAAGACGTGGCCATAGAGCACCCGATTCTCGCTGCAGCCTTTCGCGCGCGCGGTCATCACATACTGCTTGCGGATCTCGTCCAGAAACGAGTTCTTGGTCAGGAACGTCATGGTGGTGAACGCACCGAGCCCCATGGCGATCAGCGGCAGTGTCAAATGCCAGAAGTAGTCGATGATCTTCCAGTACCACGGAAACTGCGACCAGCCGTCCGACGTCAGTCCGCGCAGCGGGAACCAGTTGAAGAACGAACCGCCGGCAAACAGGATAATCAGGAGGATCGCGAACAGGAAGCCGGGAATGGCATAGCCGAGCACGAGCACGCTCGACGTCCAGGTGTCGAAGCGCGTCCCATCCCTGACCGCCTTGCGGATGCCGAGCGGAATCGAGATCAGGTAGGTCAGCAGCGTCAGCCAGATGCCGAGCGAGATCGAGACCGGCAACTTCTCCTTGACGAGCTGCAGGACGCTGACGTCGCGAAAATAGCTCTTGCCGAAATCGAAGCGGGCGAAGTTCCAGACCATCAGCGCGAAGCGCTCCGGGGCCGGCTTGTCGAAGCCGAACTGCACTTCCAGCTTCTTGATGAAATCGGGATCGAGGCCCTGCGCGCCGCGATATTTCGAATTGATGGCGTCGCCGCCGGCTCCTAATTGGCCCGGGGCGCGCTGCGCAAAGTCGCTGCCGCCCGAAATGCGCGAGGTCCCGCCGGTGTCGGCGCCGGAGAGCTGCGCGATCACGCGCTCGACCGGGCCGCCCGGTGCGAACTGCACGACGATGAACGAGACGAAGAGGATGCCGAGCAAGGTCGGGATCATCAGCAGGATGCGGCGGGCGATATAGGCGCTCATGGCTGCTTCGCCTGCTCGAGCTTGGCGGCCTTGCCGCCATCGTACCACCAGATGTCGGGAGCGCCGACGCCGTTGGCATAACGCGGCAGCTTCTGCGGACGGCCGAATTGGTCCCAATAAGCAAGCCGGTGCGTCTTGTTATACCATTGCGGCACCCAATAACGGCCGGCTCGGAACAGGCGATCGAAGGCACGGCAGGCGACGGTCAATTCCTCGCGGCTGTCGGCCGCCATGATCTTCTCGATCATGGCATCGATGGCCGGACTGGCGACGCCCGCGAGATTGTACGAGCCCTTCGTTGCCGCGACCTGCGAGGAGAAGAACGAGCGCATGGCGTCGCCCGGCGTTGCCGACATGCTGAAGCGTTGGATCGTCATATCGAAGTCGAAATCTTCCTGGCGCGCCTTGTGTTGCACGGCATCGACGAGGCGCACGCTCGCTTCGATGCCGAGCGTCGCGAGATTCTTGATGTAGGGCCCATGGTGCGGCTGGAACGAAGGCTCGTCCAACAGAAATTCGATCCTGAAGATCTCGCCGTTCGGCAGCATCCTCTTGCCGTCCTTGATCGGCAGGCCGGCCTCGCTCAGCAATTGCTGTGCCTTGCGCAACAGGCTGCGGTCCTGCCCGGAGCCGTCGGAGACCGGCGGCCTGAACGGTGCGACGAACACCTCCTCGGGAACCTGGCCGCGAAACGGCTCCAGCAGCTTCAATTCTTCCGGCGGCGGAGGCCCGTCGCTCGCCATGAGGTCCGAGTTCTGAAATGGCGACACCGTGCGGGCATAAGCACCGTACATGATGGTCTTGTTGGTCCACTCGAAGTCGAAGGCGTCGATCAGTGCCTCACGCACCCGAGGATCCCTGAACTTGTCGCGCCGCGTGTTGATGAACCAACCTTGCGCCCCGGAGGGCGTGTCGTCGGGCACGACCTCCATCTTGACGCGACCGTCCTTCACCGCAGGAAAATCATAACGCGTCGCCCAGAGGCGGGAGGTGAACTCCTCGCGGTAGAGATAGTTCTTGCCGGTGAAACCTTCGAAGGCGACATCGCGGTCGCGGTAGAATTCGTAGCGCACGACGTCGAAATTGTAGCTGCCGCGACAGGGGGGCAGATCGGCAGCCCACCAGTCCTTGACGCGCTCGTATTCGATGTAGCGGTTGACCTCGAACTTGCCGACCTTGTACGGCCCCGAACCCAGCGGGATCTCCAGAGATGTTTCGTCGAACGGACGGGAGGCATAGTAGGCTTTCGAGAAGATCGGCAGCCCCGCGACATAGAGCGGCACGTCGCGCGCGCGGCCCTTGGCAAAAGTGACGACGAGCGTCGCATCGTCGACGGCCTCCGCGCTGACCATGTCGCGCATCTGCACGATGATCAGCGGATGGCCCTTGGTCTTCAGCGCCGTCAGCGAAAATGCCGCGTCGTGCGCGGTGAGCTTGGTGCCGTCGTGGAATTTCGCCTCGGGCCGCATGGTGAAGCGATAAACCAGCCTGTCTGCCGATATATTGACCGACTTGGCGGCGAGCCCGTACATCCCGTCCGGTTCGTCATTGGCTCGCAGCATCAGCGGCGCAAAGGTCATGTCCACGCCCTGCGCGCCATCGCCTTTGAGGATGAAGGCATTGAGCGAGTTGAAGGTCTGGTAGGATTGGTTGTAGGCGCGCACCGACGGGATCAGCGAGAAGGTGCCGCCCTTCGGCGCGTCGACATTGACGTAGTCGAAGTGATGGAAATCGGCGGGATATTTGAGGTCGCCGAAGGCCGACATGCCGTGGGCCTCTGCTGGCATCTCGGACGCTGTCGCGCCCCGGAGCCGGGCCGCGCTGAACACCCCACCGGCACCCAGGGCCAGCACATGCCGGCGTGAAAGCTGCGCCATGCGAGAAATGCCCTTCACGACTTCTTTGCGATCCGCGCCGCCTTGTCCGCGTCGTACCACCAGATGAACGGAAAGCCGGACTGACCGTATTTGGGCAATTCCGCCGGCCGGCCGAAGCGATCCCAGCGCGCCGTGCGCACCTTCGTATAAGTCCACTGCGGCACGACGTAGTGATTCCACAGCAGTACGCGGTCGAGTGCCTTGGTTGCCGCGACGAGATCGTCGCGACCCTTGGCGTAGATTACCCGCTCGATCAGCTTGTCGACCGCCGGATTCTTGATGCCGGTAATATTGCGTGAACCAGCGATGTCAGCCGTCTTCGATGACCAGAATTCGCGCTGCTCGTTGCCCGGCGACTGCGACTCGCCCCAGGAGTTCGTGACGATGTCGAAATCCCACTCGCGCGTCCTGTTCTCGTACTGGGTGGGATCCACCGTCCGCACGCTGACGGCAATGCCGAGTCGTTCCAGCGATGGCTTGTAGAAAAGCGTGATTCGCTCGAAACTCGGATCCGAGTTCAGCAATTCCAGGGAGAACTGGGTGCCGGTCTTGACGTCGATCAGCTTGCGGTCGCGCACCTCGTAGCCGGCTTCCTTGAACAGGCGCAGCGCTTCGCGCAGATTGTCGCGCACGGCTTCCGGACTGCCGCCGACTGGATTGGTATAGGCCGTCGTGAAGACTTCGGGCGGGACCTCGGCGCGGACCGTCTCGAGGATCTCGAGCTCCTTGCCCTGCGGCAACCCGGTCGCCATCAGCTCATCAATGCCGTCGAAATAACTGCTGATGCGCTTGTACTGGCCGTAGAAGATCTGCTTGTTCATCTCCTCGAAGTCGAAGGCGTAATTGAGCGCGCGTCGCACGCGCGCATCTTTGAACTTGGCGCGGCGCAGGTTCGGCACGAAGGCCTGCATGACGCCCGAGCTTCGATTGGCGAACTCCTCGAGGATCACGCGCTTTTCGGTGACCGCCGGGAAATCGTAGGCCGTTGCCCAGTTCTTCGCGCTGTTCTCGGTGCGCCAATCGACCTGATCGGCCTTGAAGGCCTCGATCGCCACGGTGGCGTCGCGGAAATACTCGTAGCGCAGCTCGTCGAAATTATTTCGGCCCACATTGGCGGCGAGGTCGCGCCCCCAATAATCCTTGACGCGCTCCAGCGCGATCGACCGCCCGGCAACGAATTCCTTGACCCGGTAGGGGCCCGAACCCAGCGGCACTTCGAGCGTGGTGGCGGAGACATCGCGCTTGCGGCCCTGCGCGTCGGTGCCTTCCCACCAATGCTTCGGCAGGACCGTGAGCTGGCCGACGATCTGCGGCAATTCGCGGTTGCCCGGCGCGTCGAACACGAATTTTACCTCGCGCTCGCCGACCTTCTCGGCCTTCGTCACATGGCTGTAATAGGCCGAGTACTGCGGGTGGTGCTTCTTGAAGGAATCGAGCGAGAAGATCACGTCATCCGCGGTAACCGGCTTGCCGTCGTGCCATTTGGCTTGCGGCCGCAAGCGGTAAGTCACGAAGGAGAAATCATCCGGATGGCTGACGGCCTCGGCCAGCGCGCCGTACTCGGTCGAGACTTCGTCGAGCGAGGCCGTCGTGAGGGATTCGTAGATGAATTGCACGGCACCGGCGACTTGCCCCTTCACACCGGAGACGACGATGTTGAAATTGTCGAATGTGCCGACGGCGATCTGGCGTGCGACGCCGCCCTTGGGCGCTTCCGGATTGACGTAGTCGAAGCGCTTGAAGTCCGCGGGGTACTTGACCTGTCCGAACAGCGACAGCGCGTGCCGCCAGGTGGGCTCGCTGCCGGATTGCGCGTGCGCCACGCCGACGGCGGGAAGACCCCCTACGGAACCAAGGGCGGGGAGCGTTGCGGCAGCAGTGCCAGTGAGCAGGAGATCGCGTCGGGTAAGGGCCAAATCAACATTCCTGTCTTGAAGGAGGCTACTCCTTTAAGTTCCCAATATAGGCGAGGTTTCGACGGAATATGTTGCTTTTTCCTCATCTTGGAAGCCCGGCTGGCCGATCGCTGCGACCAAACGCCCCGATAACAACGCCGCGAGGCCCGGATAAGCAAACGGCCGGGCTTTGAGCCCGGCCGCGCACCAAGATCGAAGTCGACAGGCCTTACTTCGCCGCCGTCGGCAGCGGCTTCGGGCTGTCGGAGAGACTGTTCAGGTAAGCGATCACGTCGGCGCGCTCGCTATCCTTCGGGATGCCGGCAAAGCCCATCGCGGTGCCCGGGACAGCCGCCTTGGGATTGGCGATGAACTTGTTGAGCGCATCGAAGTCCCAGGTGCCGCCCTTGGCCTTCATCGCGGCCGAGAAGTTGAAGCCGCCACGGCCCTCGCCGACATGGTCGCCGACGACGCCGTAGAGGTTCGGACCGACACGGTTCGGGCCGCCCTTCTCGAAGGTATGGCAGGCGCCGCACTTCTTGGCGGCGGCGGCGCCCTTCTCGACCGAGGCGGTCTGGAGCAGCTTTTCGATCGGCTCGGCGGCCGCGGGGGCAGCGCCGCCTTCCTTGCCATGACCGGCGTCTTCCTTCACGGCGATCTCGAAGCCGGGCTTTTCCGGCATCTTGGGCGAGAACAGCGCACTCGCGGTGAAACTCGTCACCAGCAGAAGGAGACAGGTGCCGAGCACGGCACCGAGAATCTTGTTCAGTTCGAAAGAGTCCATTTCCGGCCAGGCCCCACACCGCAAGAAGGATCGAGCGGCCCAATGCGGCCGCCAGGACGAGCCTCGGAGAATCAACGTTCCTTTATTGTTTCCCCGAGTTTTGCCATTGAGATATCGGTTTGCCCGGGGTCTGGCAACCCGTATAAGCGAGCGGGCTTCATGCCCGTCCCCACCCGATTTCTCGGCGCGGAAAACGCCCCGTTTCCAGGCCCTTGTACCGATGATCGATCCCCGCATCCTGGTGCTGATTCCGGCCCGCATGGCCGCCACCCGCCTGCCCGGCAAGCCGCTCGCTGATATCGCGGGGCAGCCCATGATCGTGCACGTGATGCGCCGCGCCGAGGCCGCCGGGATAGGCCGGGTCGCGGTCGCAACCGACACCGCGGAGATCGCGTCCGTCGTGACCGCCCACGGCGGCGAGGCCGTGATGACCCGCCCGGAGCACCCGTCCGGCTCCGACCGCATCCACGAGGCCATGCAGAAGCTCGATCCGGACGGCAAAGCCGAGATCGTGGTCAATCTCCAGGGCGATTTCCCGACCATCACGATCGACAACATCCGCGAGGTGCTGCCGCCGCTGCAAGACCCCGTCGTGGACATCGCAACGCTGGCTTCGCAGATCCACACCGAGGAGGAGGACCTCGCGCCGAGCGTCGTAAAGGCGATCGGGACCTCGCTCGGCGGCAGACGCATGCGCGCACTTTATTTCACCCGCGCAACCGCGCCGACCGGCGACGGGCCGCGCTACCACCATATCGGCCTCTACGCCTATCGCCGCGCCGCGCTTGAGCGCTACGTCTCACTGCCGCCTTCGCCGCTGGAATTGCAGGAGAAGCTCGAGCAACTCCGGGCGCTCGAGGCCGGAATGCGCATCGACTTCACCATCGTCGATACCGTGCCCCGCGGGGTCGACACGCCGGCGGACCTGGAAACCGCCCGCAGCATCCTTTCCAAATCCTGAGCCGCTGTTACAAGGCCGAGCATGAGCAAGCTGAAAATCGCATTCCAGGGCGAGCCTGGGGCCAATTCCCACATCGCCATCGTCGAGGCCTATCCCGACGCCGAGCCGATGCCCTGCGCCACCTTCGAGGACGCCTTGTCGGCGATCTCGTCGGGCGAAGCCGATCTCGGCATGATCCCGATCGAGAATTCGGTCGCGGGCCGCGTCGC
This sequence comes from Bradyrhizobium sp. WSM1417, assembly GCF_000515415.1. Lineage (NCBI taxonomy): Bacteria > Pseudomonadati > Pseudomonadota > Alphaproteobacteria > Hyphomicrobiales > Nitrobacteraceae > Bradyrhizobium > Bradyrhizobium sp. WSM1417. The sequence continues at coordinate 1,706,449 of NZ_KI911783.1, read as the reverse complement.
CGACATCCATCATTTGCTGCCGGCCTCCGGTCTCTTCATCATCGGCGAATGGTTTCTGCCGGTCCGGCATCAGCTGATGGCGGTGAAGGGGACCAGGCTCGAGGACATCAAGAGCGTCGAGAGCCACGTGCACGCGCTCGGCCAGTGCCGGCGCATCATTCGCAAGCTTGGCATCAAGCCAATCGTGCACGCCGATACCGCCGGCAGCGCCCGCGACATTTCCGAGCGCAACGACAAGACCGTCGCCGCGATCGCCTCGCGCCTGGCCGCAAAGATTTACGGCCTCGACATTTTGGCCGAGGACATCGAGGACGAGGCCCACAACACCACGCGCTTCGTGGTGCTCGCGCGCGAACCGAAATGGGCCACACAGGGCTCCGGTCCGCTGGTCACGACTTTTGTGTTCCGGGTGCGCAATTTGCCGGCCGCGCTCTACAAGGCGCTCGGTGGCTTTGCCACCAACGGCGTCAACATGACCAAGCTCGAGAGCTACATGGTCGACGGCAATTTCTTCGCCACCCAGTTTTACGCCGACGTCGACGGCCACCCCGAGGACAAGAGCCTCGCGTTCGCGATCGAGGAGCTGAAATTCTTCTCGCGCGAATTCCGCATCGTTGGCGTGTATCCGGGGCACCCGTTCCGCGCGACGATGGAATAGAATCGTGTCCCGGACGCGCGAGCGCTAGCCAGATCCAGAGGCTGCGAAGCGCAGGGCTGGAGAGCGTTATCCGACCGCCTTAAGCCCGAACGCCTCCGCCAGCAGCGAATACGACTTCTTTCGCGCCTCGTGATCGTAGACGGCGGTGATCACCATCAACTCGTCCGGCTTGCTTGCATCGATCAGTGGCTGAAGCGTCTTCTGCACCGTCGCCGGGTTACCGACGAACAGGCGCGAGCGGTTGCGCCGGATCGAGGTGCGCTCCGAGTCGGTATAGGGATAGGCTAGCGCCTCTTCGACGCTCGGCAGCGGAAGATACTGGCCGCGGTCGCGGCGCAAGCGGTTGAGGTCGAAAGACGCGGCGAGCTTTTCGGCTTCCTCATCCGTGTCGGCCGTGATGACGGCGACCGCGAGGATCGCGCGCGGGCTCGCACTCCAGGCCGAGGGCTGAAAACGATTGCGATATTGCACCATCGCGTCGATCGCATCGTGGGATGCAAAATGATGGGCGAATGCGAAGCCCATGCCGACCTGCGCGGCGAGCTCGGACGAATAATCGCTGGAGCCGAGCAGCCAGATCGGCGGCAACGGCGTATCGTCGGGCATCGCAACGACGTTGTGGTAGGGATGGCCCGAGGGGAATTCCCGGGTCTGCCATAGGATCAATTCGTGCAGCCGCTCGAGGAAATCGTCGCCTTCGCGGCGATCGAGCCGACTGCGCAGCGCATAGGCTGTGGCACCATCAGTGCCGGGGGCGCGGCCGAGGCCGAGATCGATGCGACCCGGAAACAGCGCCTCCAGCATCTTGAAGCGCTCGGCCACGACCAGCGGCGCGTGATTGGGCAGCATCACGCCACCGGAGCCGACGCGGATGTGCTTCGTCACCGCCGCGATCTGCCCGATCATCACGTCGGGCGCCGGACTCGCGACGGAGGCGAGGTTGTGATGCTCGGCGAGCCAATAGCGGACATAGCCGAGCCCGTCGACATGGCGCGCCAGGTCGATGCTGTTGCGCAGCGCCGCGGCGGGCCTTGTGCCAGTTGTGACGACGGAGAGGTCGAGGACTGAGAGCGGGATCATGGCGCGTTAACGTAGCGGAGGGCGGCGCAGCGGCAATGGGTACGGCGCGCAGGTCTGACGTGCAGGCCGCGGGCTCGCGCACCGGACCGCGCCGCGGTGTTGGGACACAAATCGATCTAATAACATGCCTTCGCATTGCCCACTTCAGAAATTTGCCGCAAAATGGCCGCTGATTCTAGCTATATACCTGATTTAACTGTCATTATAGCCGAATGCGTTTATCCCACTTCGACTTCAAGCGGCATCTCATTTGCTCTGATAGTAACAAAAGTGGGCCACTTCCCATCTGCGATGGGCTGTCGTGCGCGGCCGCTTTGGCTTATCTTGGCCTCTCCCAATCTAGACCTGACCGCCGGCCCGCCAACGACCCGGCGAGCCCTTGGAGTGAGTGGTGCCCATGACTGACGCGACGATGCCTGCCCACACCGACGGGCAAGACGGGTACCTGAAGCGGCCTGCGATTTCCTTCGAGTTCTTTCCGCCCAAGACCGAAGATATGGAGCGCAATCTCTGGGACACCATCAACCGGCTGGCCCCGCTCGACCCGAAATTCGTCTCGGTCACCTATGGCGCCGGCGGCTCGACCCGTGAGCGCACCCATTCTACCATCTCGCGCATCCTGAAAGAAACCGCGCTGCTGCCGGCCGCGCATCTGACCTGCGTCGGCGCCTCGCGCGGGGAGATCGACGACATCGTCGACCGCTATCACGAGGTCGGCGTGCGCCACATCGTGGGCCTGCGCGGCGATCCTCCGGGCGGCATCGGCACGGCCTATTCCAGCCATCCCGACGGTTACCAGAGCTCCGCCGACCTCGTCGCCGGCATCAAGAAGCGGCACGGCGATATCGAGGTGTCGGTCTCGGCTTACCCTGAGAAGCATCCCGAGGCGCGCGACTTCGACGATGACATCGACACTCTGCAGGCCAAGGTGGATGCAGGTGCGACCCGCGCGATCACGCAGGTGTTCTTCGATAACGACCTCTATTTCCGCTATCTCGACCGCGTGCGCGCGCGTGGGATCAACATCCCGATCGTGCCGGGCATCATGCCCATGCACAATTTCAAGCAGGCGAGAGCCTTCGTCACCCGCGCCGGGACCTCCGTGCCGGACTGGTTCGCCGCGAAATTCGAGGGGCTCGACGAAGACGCCGAGACCCGCAAGCTGGTGGCGGCGACCGTCGCGGCCGGCCAGGTGCAGAAGCTCGCGAAGCACGGCGTCGACACCTTCCATTTCTACACCATGAACCGCGCCGATCTCGTGTTCGCGATCAGCCATTTGCTCGGCATCCGCGCCAAGAGCGCGCAGAAGGCGGCTTAAGACACCATGACCGTATCCACCTCTCCCAAGCGAACTGCCCTGCTCAACGCCGCGCGCGAGCGCATTCTCGTGCTCGACGGCGCCATGGGCACGATGATCCAGAACCTCCAGTTCGACGAAGCCGCCTTCCGCGGCGAGCGCTTCAAGACCTTCCATCGCGATTTGCGCGGCAACAACGACCTCCTGATCCTGACCCAGCCGCAGGCGATCGAGGACATCCACGCCGCCTATCTGCGTGCCGGCGCCGACATCGTCGCCACCAACACTTTCTCCACGACCTCGATCGCGCAGGCCGATTACGATCTCGCCGACATCGTCTACGAGATGGCGCGCGAAGGCGCCCGCCTCGCCGGCAATGCCGCACGCCGCGTCGAGGCCGAGGACGGCAAGCCGCGCTTTGTCGCCGGCGCCATCGGACCGACCAACCGCACCGCCTCGATCTCGCCCGACGTTTCCAATCCCGGCTACCGCGCCGTCACGTTCGACGATTTGCGCAAATCCTATGGCGAGCAGATCAACGGCATGCTCGACGGTGGCGTCGATCTGCTTCTGGTCGAGACCATCTTCGACACGCTGAACGCCAAGGCGGCGCTGTACGCGATCGCCGAGATCACCGAGGAGCGCGGCATCGACATGCCCGTGATGGTGTCTGGCACCATCACCGACAAGTCCGGCCGCCTGCTGTCCGGCCAATTGCCGGAAGCGTTCTGGCATTCGGTGCAGCACGCCAGGCCCGTGACCATCGGCTTCAACTGCGCGCTCGGCGCGGAAGATCTGCGCGCGCATATCGCCGATATCGGCCGCGTCGCCGACGCGCTTGTTTGTGCCTATCCCAATGCAGGCCTGCCCAACGAGTTCGGCCAGTATGACGAGACCCCGGAATACATGGCCCGCCTGGTCGGCGAGTTCGCGCGTGACGGCCTCGTCAACATCGTCGGCGGCTGCTGCGGCACCACGCCGGACCATATCGCTGCGATTGCGGCTGCGGTCGCGCCGCACAAGCCGCGCATCGTGCCGGAGATCGAACCTCGCTTGCGGCTCTCCGGCCTCGAGCCGTTCATCCTGACCGACGCGATTCCTTTCGTGAACGTCGGCGAGCGCACCAACGTCACCGGCTCCGCCCGCTTCCGCAAGCTGGTCACCGCCGGCGACTACACCGCCGCGCTGCAGGTGGCGCGCGACCAGGTCGAGAACGGCGCGCAGATCATCGACGTCAACATGGACGAGGGTCTTCTGGACTCGGAAGCCGCGATGGTGACCTTCCTCAACCTCGTCGCCGCCGAGCCCGACATCGCCCGCGTCCCCGTGATGGTCGACAGCTCGAAATTCTCGGTGATCGAGGCCGGCCTGAAATGCGTGCAGGGCAAGCCGGTCGTCAACTCGATCTCGATGAAGGAAGGCGAGGACAAGTTCATTCACGAGGCCAGGATCGCCCGCCGCCACGGCGCAGCCGTCGTGGTGATGGCGTTCGACGAGGTCGGCCAGGCCGATACGTTCGCGCGCAAGACCGAGATCTGCAAGCGCGCCTACGACATCCTGGTGAACCGCGTCGGCTTCCCGCCGGAGGACATCATCTTCGATCCGAATATTTTTGCGATCGCAACCGGCATCGATGAGCACAACAATTACGGCGTCGACTTCATCGAGGCGACGCGCTGGATCCGCAAGAATCTGCCGGGCGCGCACATTTCTGGTGGTGTGTCCAATTTGTCATTCTCGTTCCGCGGCAACGAGCCGGTGCGCGAGGCCATGCACTCGGTGTTCCTGTATCATGCCATCAAGGCCGGCATGGACATGGGCATCGTCAACGCCGGGCAGATGATCGTCTATGACGACATCGATCCCGAATTGCGCCAGGTGTGCGAGGACGTCATCCTCAACCGCGACCCCGGTGCGTCTGAGCGCCTGCTGGCGCTCGCGGAAAGATTCCGCGGCAACAAGACCCAGACCAAGGAAGCCGATCTCGCCTGGCGCGAATGGCCGGTGGCGAAGCGGCTGTCGCATTCGCTGGTGCACGGGATCACCGAGTTCATCGAGCAGGATACCGAGGAGGCCCGCAAGGCCTCGAAGCGCCCGCTTGACGTGATCGAGGGACCGCTGATGGCCGGTATGAACGTGGTCGGCGATCTCTTCGGCGATGGCAAGATGTTCCTGCCGCAGGTGGTGAAGTCGGCCCGCGTGATGAAGCAGGCCGTGGCCTGGCTGATGCCATTCATGGAGGAAGAGAAGGCGCGCAACCTCGCCAACGGCATTGGCACGGAAGGCTCGTCGTCCGCCGGCAAGATCGTGCTCGCGACCGTCAAGGGCGACGTCCACGACATCGGCAAGAACATCGTCGGCATCGTGCTCCAGTGCAACAATTACGAGGTGATCGACCTCGGCGTGATGGTGCCGGCGGCCAAGATCGTCGAGACCGTGAAGGCGGAGAAGGCCGACATCGTCGGGCTGTCAGGCCTGATCACGCCCTCGCTCGACGAGATGGCGTTCTTCGCCGCCGAGTTGCAGCGCGAAGGCCTCAAGCTGCCGCTGTTGATCGGCGGCGCCACCACGAGCCGCGTGCATACGGCGGTCAAGATCGACCCGAGCTATCGCGCCGGCCCCGTGGTGCATGTCAACGACGCCAGCCGCGCGGTTGGTGTTGCGTCTGCTCTGCTGTCGCCCGAGAGGCGCGAGGCCTATGCCGCCGAAGTGCGCGCCGAATACGCAAAGATCTCGGACGCCCATATGCGCGCCCAGGCCGACAAGAAGCGGCTGAAGCTGGCGACCGCCCGCGCCAACCGCGTGCCGGTCGACTTTGCCGCGAACAAGCCGGTGAAGCCGACCTTCCTTGGCACCCGAAGCTTTGACGACTACGATCTCGCCGAGCTGGTGCCCTATATCGACTGGACGCCGTTCTTCCAGACCTGGGAGCTCGCCGGGCGCTTCCCCGCCATCCTCGACGATGCCAAGGTCGGCGAAGTCGCGCGCTCGCTCTACGACGACGCGCGGAAAATGCTCGACCTGATCGTCAAGGAGAAATGGTTCCGCGCGCGCGCTACCGTCGGCTTCTGGCCGGCCAATGCGCAGGGCGACGACATCGTGCTCTACGCCGACGAGAGCCGGACCAGGACGATCGCAACGCTGCACACGCTGCGCCAGCAGCTCGAGAAGCGCGAGGGCCGTTTCAACGCGGCGCTGTCCGACTTCGTCGCGCCCGCCACCACTGGCGTGCCCGATTATGTCGGCGGCTTCGTCGTCACCGCCGGCATCGGCGAGGATGTGGTCGCCGACCGTTTCAAGATGGCCAATGACGACTACTCGTCGATCCTGTGCAAGGCGCTGGCCGACCGCCTCGCCGAAGCCTTCGCCGAGCGCATGCATGCCCGCGTCCGCCGCGAGTTCTGGGCCTATGCGCCGGACGAGGCGCTCTCGACCGACGAGTTGATCCTCGAAAAATACCAGGGCATCCGTCCCGCCCCCGGCTATCCCGCGCAGCCCGATCACACCGAGAAGGCCACGCTGTTCGAACTGCTCGACGCCGAGAACACCGCCGGCGTGAAGCTGACCGAGAGCTTTGCGATGTGGCCGGGCTCCTCCGTGTCGGGGCTCTATCTCGCCAATCCCGAGAGCTATTATTTCGGCGTCGGCAAGATCGAGCGCGATCAGGTCGAGGATTATGCTTCGCGCAAGGGCATGAGCGTCGCCGAGACCGAGCGCTGGCTCGCGCCGATCCTGAACTACATCCCGGCGCGAGAGAGCGCGAGCAACAAGGCGGTGTTCGCGGCAACGCCTGCCAACGACGAGACGTCGAAGGAGCTCGCCTCGCATCCGCCGGGCTGCACCTGCGCGGTGCATCTGGTCTGGCAGAAGAAGCGCGCGGGCGCGGGCTAGGCGCCCTCCAAACAAAAAACGAGAAATCAACCCCATGCACAGTAGGCATGGGGTTGAAAAAGCTCGATAAATTTCGGCATTACCGAAATGGCTTGCGGCGTCGGGCAAAACACCTGTATGAATGCATGATCGCCGACCGCGTCCGTTTGATACTCACTGCCTCGTCCGCCGCTGGGCGCGTGCCACACGCTCGGTGTCGTCCTGGCGAAAGCCAGGATCCATGCCAGGTGATCCGTCGGTGACGATCGCTGGCAATATCGAACAACCAATCTTCGCCAAATGACCCGCTGGGGGCAATGCGTCCTGGCTTTCGTCAGGACGACATGGGTGAAGCAAATGCTCGGCCTGTACCGGAACGACGCAACGCATCGAGCAGCTGAGGCTGCGCCTCAAGAATTGGCCGCCTGTGAACTCGTTCACTTGTCCGCTCAACCTTGATTCGCTACCCTCTCGGCCTACTACCTTCAACCGACGATTTGCTTGGGATCGAACATGAAGCAGTTCATTGTACCGTTCGTCGCCGCGATCGCTCTCGTCGTGCTGCCCACGATTGCCGCGGCTGACTGTCCGAAAGGCTATGTGCCATGCGGCGAGAAAAATCAGTTGTGCTGCCCGGGAAAATAGCAAGCCGCAAATGGCTTTGGCTTGGTAGCGGAGTTTTTATCGCGATAGGCCTCGTGATGGTCTCCGTCTACGCCGGATTCCCGCGCAAGAAGCATACGATCACGGCCATCCTCTCCGAGACCGGATATTTCGAGGTGGTGCCGCCAAGCACGTTCGGCGGCCCCGGCACGATCAACACGATCGAGTATCTGAGCAACGGCCGGCTGGAGCTGCATCCCACTTGCGAGGTCGATCCGACGCTGCTGACCGGCAAGATCCAGAAATCGCGCACCGTCGACCGGGACTTGACGCAATCGCTTGAGAAAAAGCTCGACGTGTCGGCCCAGGTCAGGGACAAGCTGTCGGCCGTCGCCGGAATGCAGCAGGTCGAGGCCGTCAACCTCAAGCTCGAAAACGCCAATATTCTGCTGATATCCGACGAGTCGCTGATCTCGGCCCGCAACGCCTTGCTCAAGGCCGAGTGTGAGGACGCGGTCACCCAGAACGTTTCGAGCGGCGGCGTCGTCTGCCAGACGCGGTCTGTCCTCGAGGCCGACGTCGTCTACGAGATCAAATATCACAATGCGATTTCGATGGACGAGCGGGCCAAACTGACCTCCGAGATCGCGACGAAGCTCGATCTGGACGTCCATGAGGGGACGAACGACAAGGTCTCCGGCTCTCAATTGTTCTTTGGCATCAGACTGTCGCCAAATCCGATCGTGATGCACTCTGCCTCGGGCGAGATCAAGCCCTGCACGAGGAGATAGGATCGGCGCCGCACCCTGCCATGAACGCAACGCGCGTTCGCCGCGACCAATGGCGGACGCCGCCGAAGCGCAGGGGAATCGGATGCTGAACGCCCAACAATTGATGTGGACCCAGATTGCCGCCGGCATCGCGGTGCTTCTGTTTGGATTGACGCTGTTCAATCTGATCCGCATGCGGGGCCGGATGGTGGCGGCGCGGAGCTGGGACAAGGTGGAGGGCATCATTACGGTCTCCCAAGTCGACCAGCCGGCCGCGCATTCCTCGGACGACCGGAACGACGCCAAGCCCATCATCCGCTATCGCTATCAGGCCGGCGGTCAGGAGCTGGAAGGCGACAAGGTCTTTGTCGGCGGCACCGTCATCACGACGAGGGTCCTGGCCGCAAAACTGACCGGACGCTATCCGGTCGGTGCCCATGTCGACGTCCATGTCGATCCGAAGGAACCGACCGAGGCGCTGCTGGAGCCCGCCGCCGCACAGAACGTCGCGGCGCTGGTGGCGTTCACGATGGTGTTCGGCATCATCGCCGCCACCCTGACCGCGCATTCGTTCGCAGGCCACGTGCTCTACGCCGACAAGGGCGTGCCGCTGTTCGCGTTCGCGGTGCCGATCATCGTGCTCGTGGGCGGGGTGTTCCTCGCCGCCGATTATGTCCGGACGCGCCGGCTGGCGAGCGCCAGCCTGCGCTGGCCGACCGCGTCTGGCAGGGTCATCCATTGCGACGTGATCGAGGAAATCATCGAAGAGAAGACCGAGCACGACAATCGCCCGACGACGTCAAAGCTCGTCCACCGCTATCAGGTCGACCTGCGCTACGCCTACAGGGTGGGCAAGCGCGACTTCATCGGCACCGAAGTCGATTGGAACGGCACCATGATCTCCGGCCTGCGCGAGGTCGCCGAAGAAGCCGCGGCGAAATATCGACCAGGGAAGAGCGTTAAGGTCTATTACGATCCGGACCAGCCGGGGCAGGCCGTGCTGGAGCCTGCAAGCCGGAAAGGCGCGCTGGGGCCGCTGATCGGCGCCGCGGTTTGCGCGGTCGTCGGCGGCCTTTTCCTGATGATCCTGATCAAGGTCGGGTTCGCGTAGCGGCGCTTCTCCCTTCGCCTCTCCCCGCAAGCGGGAGGGCAATCGCATATGACGTGCGCCGATGCAGCAGCATCGGCAGCGGGCTCCCTCTCCCGCTTGCGGGGGAGGGCTGGGGTGGGGGTGTCTCCGCGTCGGGATTGTCGAGAATCGCGGAGGATGTCCCAGTGTGGTGAGAGCCCTCACCCGCCGCGCGGTCCTCGTGAAATCCCCTGCAATTGCGGGGAGCCTGAAAAAGCCTCACCCCTTCGGCGGTGCCAGCGGCTGCACGATCTCCTTGAACGGCGCCAGCGCCTCGCACGCGTCGGCGTGCGCCAACAGCGCCGGATAGCGCGACGGCTCGAACAACTGCGGATGGGCCTCGCGGGTGAAGCGCACGACGCAGGCCACCGCAACGTCGGCGTGGCCGATGCGCTCGCCCAGCCAGTACGGCGTGGTCACCTTGGCGCGCTCGGCCTCCAGCGCTTTCAGCACGTCCGCGATCTGCGCCTCGCAGCGTTCGACCCACAGCGCAAGCTGCTCCTTCCGCAGCACGCGCTCGTAGAGCAGGCTCACCGCCTTGTCGCCGAGACCGGAGGCGAGCGCGCAGATGCGCAAATGGCGCCGCCGCGCGGCACCGGAGCGCGGCAGCATCGCCTTCTCCGGCCCGACGAGCTCGTCGAGATAATCGAGGATGACCGTGCTCTCGATCAGCGCCTCGCCGTCATCGAGCACCAGCGTCGGCACCCGGCGCAGCGGGTTATAGGGCGCGATCTTGTCGGCGTCGCCGAAGGTGGACCACGGCTTGTGCTCGAAGGCGAGGCCGTAAAGCCGCAGCGCGATCGCAACGCGGCGGACGAAGGGGGAGTCGTATTGGCCGATCAGGAACATGGTTTTGCGCTCTTCTGGCTTTGGACGAGGCAGGGCCGATCAGTTTCCACGGCAAGGCCGCAGTGGCGCAAGCAAAATCACGGAAGTGGAGCATTGCGCCGGATGCAACGGCGCCGCGACAGCGTCTTCCGGATGCGCTATCAAGGACGGCATCATGACAGCAACGATGGACATCAATCGGGAGCGGATCGCGGCGACCGAGACCGTCATCCGCCCGCACATACGGCGCACGCCACTCATTGAGGCCGATCTCGCCGATTTTGGCCTGCCGTCCGCACCGGTCATTTTCAAGCTCGAGCTACTGCAGCATTCGGGATCGTTCAAGGCGCGGGGTGCCTTTGCCAATCTGCTGTTGCGCCAGGTGCCGGAGGCGGGTGTCGTCGCCGCATCGGGCGGCAATCACGGCGCGGCGGTGGCTTATGCGGCGCAGCGGCTCGGTGTTCCCGCCACGATCTTCGTGCCCGACATCACCTCGCCGGCCAAGGCCGAGCGTATCAAAGGCTACGGCGCGCAGCTCGTGGTCGCGGGCAGCCGCTATGCCGACGCGCTCGCCGCGAGCGAAACCCATGTCGCGCAGACCGGCGCCATGGCGGTGCATGCCTACGACCAGGTCGAGACCTTGCTCGGTCAGGGCAGCGTCGGAATGGAGCTGGAGCAGGATGCAGCGGGCGTCGACACGGTGCTGGTGGCAGTCGGCGGCGGCGGTCTGATCGGTGGTATGGCAGCCTGGAGTGCCGGCAGGACGCGCATCGTGGCGGTCGAGCCGGAGCAATCGCCAACGCTTCACGCCGCCTTCGCGGCAGGCGCGCCGATCGATGCGCCCGCGGGCGGCATCGCCGCCGACAGTCTCGCCCCGCGACGTGTCGGACAATTGATGTTTCCGATTGCGCGGGCCTATGTCGAGCGGGTCGTCCTCGTCGCCGAGGACGCCATCAGGCAGGCGCAGGTGGCCTTGTGGTCGAGCCTGCGCGTGGTCGCCGAGCCCGGCGGCGCAGCCGCATTTGCCGCCTTGCTCTCCGGTCGCTATCGTCCCGCACCCGGCGAGCGGGTCGCGGTGCTGGTTTGCGGCGCCAACACGACGGCAGTGAATTTCAACAGCTAGCGAGCTTCGCGGTGCCGGCACTCCGTCATTGCGAGCGCAGCGAAGCAATCCAGGATCTTTTCCACGGAAGCAGACTGGATTGCTTCGTCGCAAGGGCTCCTCGCAATGACGGTGGGAGACAGCTGCGCACTATTCGATGATCGGCACATGCTTTGCCGCGGACCGCAGCGCGGTGCCGTCGAGGCGCGGATCGTCGGCGACCTCGATCTGGCGTCGGAACGGGCGGAAGCCGGAGCGCAGATAGAACGCGACGGCGGACGGATGGTCGAAGGTGCAGGTGTGCACCCAGACGCGGGACAGGTCGCGTGACCACGCGAGCTCAAGCGCGCGGTTCATCATAAAGCGGGCGGCACCGCTGCCGATCAGTTTTGCGGTGACGCCGAAATACACGAGCTCGCACTGGCCGGCCTCGCGAAAGTCCAGCTCCAGCAGGCCTTCATCGTGGCCGTCCACGACAAGCGCATAGACCTCGACGCCCGGTGCATGGATGATTGCGGCGAGCTCGCCGTCGTTCATGCGCGCCCGCGAAAACCACAACCACTCCTCGCCGACGCGGCGATGGAGGTCGCGATACCAATGAAGCGCGGGGGTATCGACCTTGCGCAGGGTCCAAAGACCTGATGGAGCGCCGGAGGGATCGTCACGGCGCGGAGGGGGCGCGGTCATCTCGAGATGGGTGACGACGGCAGCGATCTTGCCCAGGGGTACGTCGGAATAGCCGTCGGGGAGGATCATGGGGCTGACTCGTTCAGTTCAGGCCAAGGCGGCGGCCATACAATCAGTGTCGTCCCGGCGAAGGCCGAGACCCATAACCACGAGTATAAATTGTTTTGCGGCGTTGAACGACGAGTCCCGTTCACAACGTCAGCTGCGGAGTATGGGTCCCGGCCTTCGCCGGGACGACAGTGTGCTTGTGGATGCGTCGCCGTTCGCCTCGGAGTCAGCGTGATCGCTCCCGCCGCCTATTCCCCCTCGTCGCTCGCGAGCACGCCCTTCACCGCCCTTGTCCATCCCGCCAGCTTCCGCTCGCGCGTGGCCTGACTCATGTTCGGCTTGAAGCGGTGCTCGAGGCGCCAGTTGTCGGCGAATTTGGTCGGCTCGGGATAGACTCCGGCCTGGAGGCCCGCGAGATAGGCGGCGCCGAGCGCCGTGGTCTCCTGGATCACCGGGCGATCGACCGGCGCGTCGAGCAGGTCGGCGAGGCGCTGCATGGTCCAGTCGGATGCGGTCATGCCGCCGTCGACGCGCAGCACGACGCTGGCCGTTTCCGAGCTCGGCCAGTCCGCGCGCATCGCGGCCCAGAGATCAAAGGTCTGGTAGCAGACGCTTTCCAGCGCAGCGTGGGCGAGCTCGGCCGGGCCGGTGTTGCGGGTGAGGCCGAACAGCGCGCCGCGGACGCGCGGATTCCAGTATGGTGCGCCCATGCCGACGAAGGCCGGGACGAGATAGACGCTCTGCATCGAGTCCGACTGATCGGCGAGAGGTCCGGTCTCGGCGGCGTGCTTGATGATGCCGAGGCCGTCGCGCAGCCACTGTACCGCCGAGCCCGCGACGAAGATCGAGCCTTCGAGCGCGTAGGTACGTTTGCCGCCGAGCTGGTAGGCGATGGTGGTGAGCAGCTTGTTCTTCGAGGCCACGGGCGTGGTGCCGGTGTTGAGCAGGGCGAAGCAGCCGGTGCCGTAGGTCGACTTCATCATGCCCGGACGGAAGCAGGCCTGGCCGATGGTCGCGGCCTGCTGGTCGCCGGCGATGCCGCAGATCGCAATCGCGCCGCCGAACAGGTCCGGCGTGCTCTCGCCGAAGCGGGCGGAGGAATCCTTCACCTCGGGCAGCATCGAGCGCGGAACGCCGATGATCTCCAAGAGCTCGTCGTCCCACTCGCCGGTGTGGATGTTGAACAGCAGCGTGCGCGAGGCGTTGGTGGCGTCGGTGGCGTGCACCTTGCCGCCGGTGAGGCGCCACAGCAGATAGCAATCGACGGTGCCGAACATCAGCTCGCCGCGCGCGGCACGCGACCGCGCGCCGGGGACGTGGTCGAGAATCCAGGCGACCTTGGTGCCGGAGAAATAGGGATCGATGATCAGGCCGGTCTTCTGCGAGATCACGGGCTCGCGGCCGTCGGCTTTCAGTCTGGCGCAGATGTCGGCGGTGCGGCGGTCCTGCCAGACGATGGCGCGGTGCACGGCCTGCCCGGTGGCGCGGTCCCACACCACGGTGGTCTCGCGCTGGTTGGTGATGCCGATCGCGGCGATGTCCTTTGCGCTGATGCCCGCCTGCGCGATCGCGTCGCGGCAGACCGTCACGGTCGAGGTCCAGATGTCCTCGGGCTCGTGCTCGACCCAGCCCGAGGCGGGGAAATGCTGCGGAAACTCGGCTTGCGCCTTCGCCGCGATGGAAATGTCGCCGCGAAACACGATCGCGCGCGAGGAGGTGGTGCCCTGGTCGATGGCGAGGACGAAAGACATGGAAGCTACCCTGGCGTTACCCTGGAGAGGGTCATTGTGTCGTGCCAAAGGGGAGCGGATTGGAGGCGGAAGGTCAAGGCTGGCTCGCTTACCCTCCCATGGAGGGTCCTCCAGGGGAGGGTAAGTGAAACGCCGCCTCGGTGCAATTGCAAGTGGTGCGAAGCCTACACCGCCGCCGTGGTCACGCCGCCGTCGATGACGATGGTCTGTCCCGTCATGAAGCTCGACGCGTCGGAGGCGAGGTAGGCGACTGCGCCCGCGATTTCGTCGGGTTCGCCGATGCGGCGAAGCGGCGTGGTCGCGGTGCGGCGTTTTAGATTCTCTTCGTCTTCCCACAGCGCGCGGGCGAAGTCGGTCTTGACGAGGCCGGGCGCGATGCAGTTGACGCGGACGCCTTTCGGGCCCCATTCGCCGGCGAGCGAACGACATAATGCGAAGTCGGCGGCCTTGGAGATGCCGTAGGCGCCGATCACGGTCGAACCACGCAGGCCGCCGATCGAGGAGATGATGATCACGGAGCCGTTGCCACGCTCGGCCATCTGCGGGATCGCCAGCGCGGAGAGCCAGATGTTGCTCTTGACGTTGCTGCCCATGATCTTGTCGAAGGCCTCGTCGGTGATGTCGAGCAGCGGGCCGTAATACGGGTTGACCGCGGCGTTGCAGACGAGGATGTCGATCTTGCCGTAGTGCTTGGTCGCACCCGCGATCAGCGCCTCGACCTCTTGCTTGCGCGCGATGTTGCAGGGGATGACGGTGGCGTCACCACCGGCCGCCTTGATGCCGTCGGCGACTGCCTTGCAGGCGTCGGCCTTGCGCGAGGAGACCACCACTTTGGCGCCGAGCTTTGCGAGCAGTTCGGCGGAGGAGCGGCCGATGCCGCGGCTGGAGCCGGTGACCACGGCGACCTTGCCGGTGAGATCGAACGGGGTGTTTTTCATTGTTGTTGGGCTCCGTTGAGGCCACTTGTTCAGTCGTCATCGCCCGGCTCGACCGGGCGATCCAGTATTCCAGAGCAGGCGCGGCTAGAACCGAGAAGCCGCAGCGTACTGGATCCCCCGCCTACGCGGGGGATGACAGCGACCTTGCGGCTAGATCAACCCGCCACCATCCGCCACGCGGCGCTGGTGGTAGTCGGTGTCGCCGAACGAGTTCTCGATCATGGTCAGGCGCTTGAAGTAGTGGCCGATCTTCGCCTCCATGGTCATGCCGATGCCGCCGTGGAGCTGGATCGCCTGCTGTCCGACGAACTTCAGCGATTTGCCGATCTGCACCTTGGCCGCGGCAACGGCGTTGCTGCGCTCCTTGGCGTCCTCGAAATCAGCAGCCATGGTCGCGAACATCGACATCGATCGCGCCTGCTCGGCGGCGACGAACATGTCGGAGGCGCGGTGCTGCAGCGACTGGAACGAGCCGATCGGCACGCCGAACTGCTTGCGCGTCTTGATGTACTCGACTGTTGTCTTCAGCGACTCGTCCATCAGGCCGACCGCTTCGGCGCAGAGCGCGATGCGAGCTTCGTCGACCACACGCTCGATCAGCGCGAGCGAATCATCGGGATTGCCGAGCACTGCATCGGCACCGATCTCGACGCCGGTGAAGGTGATGTCGGCGGCGTGCAGACCGTCCTGGGTCGGGTACGACTTCTTGGCGACGCCCTTGGCATCGGCCGGCACCAGGAACACGCCGATGCCGCTCTTGTCGCGGCGCTCGCCCCTGGTGCGCGCGGTCACGATCAGGGTATCTGCGTTCTCGCCGTTGAGCACGACGAACTTCTCGCCGTCGATGACCCAACCCTCGCCCTTCTTCTTCGCCGTCGTGGAGACGTCGAAGAGATCGTAGCGCGAGTTCTTCTCGAGCTGGGCAAAGGCGAGCGTCTTGCCGCCGTCGACGATGCCGGGCACATGCGCGGCCTTCTGCGCATCGCTGCCCGCGTGGCGCAGGAAGCCGCCGCCGATCACGACGGTTGCGAGATAAGGCTCGAGCACCAGCGCCTTGCCGAGCGCTTCCATCACGATCATGGTCTCGACGCCGCCGCCGCCGAAGCCGCCATCGGCCTCCGCGAAGGGCAGACCGAGCAGGCCCTGCTCGGCGAGCTTGCCCCAAACGGCTTTGCTCCAGCCGCCCTTCTCCTTCATGTACTTCTTGCGGCTCTCGAAATCGTAGGAATCGGTCAAGAGGCCGTCGATGCTTTCCTTGAGAAGCCGCTGCTCCTCGTTCAGATCAAAATCCATGTCTCTCTCCAAATCGGCGGGATTGCCCTGCCGTCGCCTCACCCTCAAATGTCATCCCCGCGAATGCGGGGATCCAGTAAACGCAAGCGTCTGTGGGACTCTCGACCGCCGCGGCGTACCGGGTCCCCCGCCTTCGCGGGGGACGACAGCGTCCTGTATTCAATCGATCACAGTCCCAGCACCGCCTTGGCGATGATGTTGCGCTGGATCTCGTTGGAGCCGCCGTAGATTGAGACCTTGCGGTTGTTGAAGTAGCTCGGCGCGATCTGGGCGGTCCAGTCCATGGCTTCGTTCGAGCCGTCGTCGCCGTGCACGTCGTAAGGCGCGGCGAAGGGGCCGATCACTTCCATCAACAGTTCGGTGGTGGTCTGCTGGATCTCGGAGCCCTTGATCTTCAGCACTGACGACGCCGGATTGGGCTTGCCCTTGCCGTGCTTGCCTTCATCGGCGACGACGCGGAGCTGCGTCAGCTCGAGCGCCTTGAGCTCGATCTCGCAGGCCGCGAGCTTGTCGCGGAAGGCCGCGTCCTGGATGATCGGCTTGCCGCCGGATTCGACCTTACCGGCGAGATCGCGGATGCGGCGGAGCCGCTCCTTGGAGACGCCGACCCGGGCGATGCCGGTGCGCTCATTGCCGAGCAGGAATTTCGCGTAGTCCCAGCCCTTGTTCTCCTCGCCGATCAGGTTCTCGTAGGGCACTTCGACGTCGTCGAAGAAGACCTCGTTGACCTCGACGCCACCGTCGATGGTCTGGATCGGGCGCACCGTCACGCCCTTGGACTTCATCGAGAACACGATAAAGGAAATGCCCATCTGCTTCTTGGCGCTGGGATCGGTGCGGCAGAGGCAGAAGATCATGTCGGCGTGCTGGGCGAGCGTGGTCCAGGTCTTCTGGCCGTTAATGATCCACTTGTCGCCCTTGCGCTCGGCCTTGGTCTTGAGCGAGGCGAGGTCGGAGCCGGAGCCGGGCTCGGAGAAACCCTGGCACCACCAATCGTCGACATTGGCGATGCGGGGCAGATACTGCTTCTTCTGCTGTTCATTGCCGAAGGTATAGATGACAGGACCGACCATGCTGACGCCGAAGGCGAGCGGCTGCGGCGCCGGATAGGACTGCAACTCCTCGTTGAAGATATAGTGCTGCACGGAGGTCCAGCCGGTGCCGCCATATTGCTTCGGCCAGTGGCTGACGCCCCAGCCCTTCTTGTTGAGGATGCGCCACCACGTGACCATCTCGTCCTTCGAGAGGTGGCGGCCCTCGACCAGCTTGCGCCGCGTATCCGGCGGCACGTTGTCGCGGAAGAATGACCGCACTTCCTCGCGAAACGCCTGCTCTTCTTTCGTGAATGCGAGATCCATCGGATCCTCCTGTCCAGCTTCTCATCGTCGTCCCGGCGAAGGCCGGAACCCATAACCACAAGTCTTCATTGTCTTCCACAGGTCAACATCGCCTGTGCCCCAAACTCCGGCTGCGGAGTATGGGTCCCGGCTTTCGCCGGAACGACGGCTATTGCAACACCTCGAACACTCCCGGGGCCCTCATCACGACGTACCCGATCTCGATCATGAGCGACCTCCTGATGCGAGTTGGGCGGATTGTGATGGTTTCTGCTGCTGGCGCAACTCATGGCGCGACAGCTTTCCGACCGGCGTGCGCGGCAGATCGTCGACGAATTCGACCTCCGCCGGCAATTCGTGCCTGCCGAGCTTGCCGGCGAGCTGCGCGCGCAGCTCGTCGAGCGAGAACGGCTTTGCGCCGGGCCTGAGCTTGATGAAGGCCTTTGCGGCCTCGCCGCGATACGAGTCGGGAATGCCGAGCACGATCACCTCGTGCACGCCTGGTATGGTGTAGATCGCCTGCTCGATCATTTGCGGATAAACGTTGAAGCCGCCGGAGATGATCATGTCCTTCTTGCGGTCGACCAGGAAGAAATAGCCGTCGCTATCGACATAGCCGATGTCGCCGGTGACGAAGCGGCCGTCGACGAAGGCCTCCGCGGATCCCTCGGGCTTGTTCCAGTAGCCCCTGGTGACGTTCGGGCCTTTGACGCGGATCTCGCCGACCTCGCCCGGCGGCAATACGCGTGTCGGATCGTCCAGTGCGACGACGTCGAGCTCGATGCCGGGCAGCATCAGGCCGATCGAGCCCGGCTTGTCGGGACCAACCGGCGGGTGGCCGGTGCCGGGCGAGCAGGTCTCGGTCATGCCCCAGCCGCTCTTGAGTTTCTTACCGACCTTGCGCTCGAAGAAACTCGCGATCTCCACCGGCAGCGGCGCGCCGCCGGAGCCGATGGCGTTGAGCGAGGAGAAGTCGCGCTTATCGAGATCGGGGAGCGCTGCAATCGCGATCCACATCGTCGGCACGCCCGGGAAATAGGTCGCCCGCTTGACCTCGATGTCGCGCATCACGGCCTCGACATCGAAGCGCTGATGCAGCGAGATCAGATAGCCGCGGCGGAGCGAGCACAGCAGCACGAGGCTCAGCGCATAGATGTGGAACAACGGCAGCACGCCGATTACGCGCTCGACCACGTCGCCACGCGCGGCTCGGGACGGCTTGCCCCACATGTCGAAGATCGACACCGCCGAGGTGAGGTTGCCGTGCGTCAGCATGGCGCCTTTGGGCAGGCCGGTGGTGCCGCCGGTATATTGCAGCAGCGCGACGTCGTCGGTCGTCACAGATGGCCACTGCGCCGGCGCGGTCGCGCCCTCGACGAAGGCCTCGAAGGTGACGATGCGAGGATCATCGGGGATCGGTGCCTGCGGCGTGCCGACCTTGCCCCAACTGTCGTCCTCGCAGACGAGCAGGCGGTCGATCAGGCCCTTCTCCAGGAGTTTCAGCGCGGTCGGCAGCAGCGCCGCGAGGTTGGTGGTCACGAGCAGGCGCGAACCGGAATCGGTGACCTTGTGCGTCAGCGCGATCTCGCCGTCGAGCGGTGAGAGATGCGCGACCCCGGCGCCGGCCTTCAGCGCGCCGAAGAAGTTGACGGGATGGTCCGGCGTATTGCCGAGGAACAGCGCGACCGAACTGTTCTTGCCGTAGCCGGCGCGCAGGAAGGCGGCGGCTGCGCGCTCGGCCATCGCGGCGAGCTCGGTGTAGCTGATCGGACGATCGCGAAACTCGAGCGCGGTGCGCGCACCGTAGTCGGCGGCGGCTTTCGACAGCAGGTCAGGGAGCGTGCCCTGGACGATGGCGTCGTCCCAACGCACGCCCTCGGGATAAAACTGTTCGCCGGGATGGGTCATTAACGGTTCTTACTCTGCAAACGTGAGGCCGGCACGGACAGACGGGCTCCCTCCCCCCTTGTGGGGAAGGGTTGGGGAAAGGGGGTACCACGAACTCGGACCCCGCCCGGGGCTACCCCCCTCCCTGACCCTCCCCCACAAGGGGGGAGGGAACGGAGAGAGCCTTGCCCTGGCAAAGGTGTTCGCAGTCACCGAGCCCAATCCAATCACGCCGCTTTCGAGCCCGCCGCGAGCGAAGCGAAGGTCTTGCCTTCGGCCGCAAGCTTCTTCAGCAGCGGCGCGGGCTCGAGGCTGGGGTCGTTGGTCTCCTTGGCGTAGAAAGAGAGACGATCGGCGATGTGCTTGAGGCCGACGGTGTCGGCCCAGAACATCGGGCCGCCGCGGTAGATCGGCCAGCCATAGCCATAGAGCCAGACCACGTCGATGTCGGACGGGCGCGCGGCGATGCCTTCCTCCAGGATCTTCGCGCCCTCGTTGATCATCGGATACATCATGCGCTCGAGGATCTCGTCGTCACTGACGACGCGCTTCTTGCGGCCCATGCGCAGCAGCGTCTCATCGATCAGCTTCTCGACTTCGGGATCCGGCAGCGCCGAACGGGAGCCGGCTTCGTATTTGTAATAGCCCTTGCCGGTCTTCTGGCCGAAGCGCCCGGCTTCGCAGAGCGCATCCGCGATCTCCGACTTGATGCCGCGGTCCTTGCGCGAGCGCCAGCCGATGTCGAGGCCGGCGAGGTCACCCATCGCGAACGGCCCCATCGGCATGCCGAACTTCGTCACGACGGCGTCGACCTGCTGCGGCAGCGCGCCTTCGAACAGCAGCTTCTCCGACTGCTTGCCGCGCTGGGCCAGCATGCGGTTGCCGACAAAGCCGTCGCAGACACCGACCACGGCCGGCACCTTTGCGATTTTGCGCGCGATCGAGACCGCGGTCACAAGGGCATCCGGCGCGGTCTTGTCGGCGCGCACGATCTCGCACAATTTCATGACGTTGGCGGGCGAGAAGAAGTGCATGCCGAGCACGTCCTGCGGACGCTTGGTCGACTTCGCGATCTCGTCGATGTTCAGATACGAGGTGTTGGAGGCGAGCACGGCGCCAGGCTTGACGTACTGGTCGAGCTTGCCGAACACCTCTTTCTTGACCGCCATGGTCTCGAACACGGCCTCGATCACCAGGTCAGCATCACCGACGTTCTCGATGCCGACGACGCCGTTGATCAGCGCCATGCGCTTGGCGGGCGCATCCGCCGGGATGCCACCACGCGCTGCGGTCGCTTCCCAGTTCTTCTGCATGATGCCCATGCCGCGCTTGAGCTGCTCCTCGCCGGTCTCGATCAGGGTGACGGGAACGCCGGCATTGGCAAAGGACATCGCGATGCCGCCGCCCATCGTGCCGGCGCCGAGGATGGCGACGCGGTTCACGGGCCGCGGCTTGGTCCCCTCGGGAACGCCGGCGATCTTGCTGGCCTCGCGCTCGGCGAAGAAGGCATAACGCTGCGCCTTGGACTGATCGCTGGCGACGAGCTTCAGGAAACCTTCGCGCTCCTTCTTGAGGCCCTCGTCGAACGGCAGGTCGATGGCGTAGCCGACGGCGTCGGCCGCCGCGAACGGCGCTTCCAGGCCGCGCGCCTTCTTGGTCATAGCGGCGACCGCGTTGGTGAAGATCGAGCGGTCGGCCTTGGCCGCCGCGATCTTGGAGTCTTCGTCGCGCAGACGGCGCAGCGGACGCTTTTCAGCCAGCAGCTTTCGTACGAAGGCTTCGCCTCCGGCGGCCGGGCCCTCGACGATCTCCTCGATCAGGCCATTCTTCAGCGCTTCCGCCGCACCGATCGGATCACCGCCGACGATCATCTTGACCGCGAGCTCCGGTCCGACTGCGCGCGGCAGGCGCTGGGTGCCGCCGGCACCCGGCAACAGGCCGAGCTTCACCTCGGGCAGGCCGAGCTTGGCTTCCTTCACCGCGACGCGGAAATGACAGGCGAGCGCGACCTCGAGGCCGCCGCCAAGCGCGGTGCCGTGGATCGCGGCGACGACCGGCTTCGGTGAATTCTCGATCTCGGAAAGCACGTCGTTGAGGGCGGGCGGCTTCGGCGGCTTGCCGAATTCGGTGATGTCGGCGCCCGCGATGAAGGTGCGACCGGCACAGGTCAGCACGATGCCCTTGATGGCAGGATCGGCGACCGCGGCCTTGATGCATTCCAGAATTCCGCCGCGAACCGCGGCGCTCAGCGCGTTGACCGGAGGGCTGTCGACCGTGACGATCCCGACTTCGTCATGACGCTCAAGCTTGACCACTTCGCTCACGGTGTCCCTCCTTGGTGGGGTAACTTTTGTTCAATTTCGCACTGCGGAATTTAATTCCGCATCTTGACGGCAGGGTTATTTTGAAGCACGTGGCTTGTCAACGACTCCGCGCAAGAAGCAGATCTGGGATGAAGCGTACAGGAAAGAAGACAGCGACCGATCGGAATTTCGTCGTCGCGCTTTCCCGCGGACTAGACGTATTGCGCGCATTCCAGCCCAGTGACGGACTTCTTGGCAATCAGGAAATCGCAGCCCGCACCAATTTGCCCAAGCCGACGGTTTCGCGGCTGACCTATACCTTGACCAAGCTCGGCTATCTGACGCCGGTTCCCCGCTTCGAGAAATATCAGCTCGCGCCCGCCGCGATGGCGCTCGGCTACGCCGCCTTGTCCAATCTCGGCGTTCGGCATTTGTCCGAACCGTTCCGCGAGGAAATGATGCGCGCGACCGGCGGAGCCGTTGCCGTCGGCGGCCGCGACCGTCACAGCATGATCTATTTCGGGCAAAGCCGCGGCAGCGAGACGGTCGGCGTTCAACTTGACGTCGGCTCCCGCGTGCCGATTGCAACCAGCGCGATGGGCCGCGCCTATTTCTGGGCGCTCGAGGAAAACGATCGGGCGGAACTGTCTCGTGTCTTGCGCGAACATTACGGCAGCCGCTGGCCCAAGATGCGCGACGGGCTGGAACGTTCCGGCGAAACGGTCGCGAAATACGGATTTGCGATTTCGGTCGGCGACTGGCACGACGACATCGGCGCCGCCGGCGTTGCACTCAGGCTCAACGACGGAACCGGTCCTTACGCATTCAATTGCGGCGCGCCGGCATTCCGCTTCACGGAAGAGCGTTTGATCAACGACATTGGACCGCGTCTGCTTGCGATGGTAAGGAACATCGAAGCGGCACTTGGGGGTCTGATGCCGCATTCCAAAAAAGACGTCAGCAAAAAGCTGAAATCAGGAGGGAAAGTTGCGCGTGTGGCCGAGGGGATCAGATAGCCTTTGTTGTCATCGAGAGCGGTTCACATCGCTCCTTCGCTCACCGAACAGAGTGGGCGAGACGAGATGACGCAGGCACAGCTCGCGCAGGGGACATCGCCCCTGCTCGCGGTTCGCGACGTCAGCGTCGTGTTCGGCGGCATCGTCGCGCTCAACGGCGTGTCCTTTGACATGCACAAGGGCCAGATCCTCGGCTTGATCGGCCCTAACGGCGCCGGCAAGACCACGCTCTTCAACTGCCTCTCGCGGCTCTACCAGCCGTCGTCCGGCGACATCCTGATGGAGGGCGCGAGCATCCTGACGCGTCCGCCGCACCGGATCGCGGAGATCGGCATCGGTCGCACCTTCCAGAACGTGGCGCTGTTTCCGAATTTGTCGGTGATGGACAACGTCCGTGTCGGCACCCATGCCCGCACCTCCAGCGACATCATCAGCGACTCGCTGCGTCTGGCCTGGGTTCGCCGCAGCGAGAGCGACGTCAACAAGAAGGTGCATGAGATCCTCGCCTATCTCGACCTCGAGGACGTCGCCCACACCGTCGTGTCGGGCCTGCCCTTCGGCACGCAGAAGCGCGTCGAGCTGGCCCGCGCGCTCGCTGCCGATCCGAAGATCCTGCTGCTCGACGAGCCCGCCGGCGGTCTCAACCACGAGGAAGTCTACGCGCTCGGCGATCTCATTCGCCGCATCCGCGACGAACGCCACATGACCGTGCTCCTGGTCGAGCATCACATGGGCCTCGTGATGTCGATCGCCGACCACGTCGTCGCACTGAATTTCGGCAAGAAGCTCGCGGAAGGCACGCCTGCCCAGGTGCAGGCGGATCCCGAAGTCATCAAGGCCTATCTCGGGAGCAAGGACCAATGACGACGCTGCTCAACGTCAAGGACCTGCGCGCCTATTACGGCCAAGTCCAGGCGCTCCACGGCCTGTCCTTCTCGCTCAGCGAGGGATCGCTGACCACGCTGCTGGGAGCCAACGGCGCCGGCAAGACCACCACGCTGCGCGCGATCTGCAACATGGTGCGCTCGACCGGCGGTATCGAGTTCGACGGCAAGCCGCTGAACAACCGCTCCACCGAAAGCATCGTGCGGTTCGGCATCGCCCATGTGCCGCAGGGCCGCGGCACCTTCACCACCATGACGGTCGAGGAAAACCTCCAGCTCGGCGCCATCACCCGCAAGGACAGCGCCGGCATCGTCTCCGACATCGAGCGCATGTATGCGCATTTCCCGGTGCTCAAGCAGCGCCATACCCAGCAGGCCGGCACGCTCTCGGGCGGCGAGCAGCAGATGCTCGCGGTCGCCCGCGCTCTGATGCTGCGGCCGCGGCTGATGCTGCTGGACGAGCCTTCGTTCGGCCTGGCGCCGCTGGTCGTGCGCGACCTGTTCGGCATCCTCGGCAAGATCAATCGCGAGGACAAGGTGTCGATCCTGGTGGTCGAGCAGAACGCCCAGCTCGCGCTCGAGCTCGCCGACCAGGCCTATGTGATCGAGACCGGGCGCATCGTGATGTCGGGCAACGCCAAGGACATCGCGAACAACGAAGAAATCCGCAAATCCTATCTGGGTTACTGAGGAGCCGGCACGATGGAGCTGTTCACCAACCAAGTGCTGGCCGGCATCGCCACGGGCGCGATCTACGCCTGCATGGCGCTCGCCGTGGTCATGATCTACCAGGCGATCGACCATCTCAACTTCGCGCAGGGCGAGATGGCGATGTTCTCGACCTTCATCTCCTGGCAGCTGATGCAATGGGGCATTCCCTATTGGGCCGCCTTCGTGATCACGCTGGCATTGTCCTTCGTCGGCGGCATCGCGATCGAGCGCATCCTGTTCAAGCCGCTCGCCAAGGCGCCGGTGCTGACCAACGTCGCCGGCTTCATCGCGCTGTTCGCGATCATCAACTCCTCGGCCGGCCTGATCTGGGACTTCACCATCAAGCAGTATCCGACCCCGTTCGGCTCCTCGCCGTTCCTCGGCAGTCAGCTGATCTCGACCCACCAGGCCGGCATGATCGGCGTCACGGTGCTGCTGTTGCTCGGCCTCTACTTCTTCTTTCAGTACACCAAGATCGGCCTCGCCATGCGCGCGGCCGCCTCCGTGCCTGAATCGGCCCGGCTGGTCGGCATCAACACCAGCTGGATGATCGCGCTGGGTTGGGGCATGGCGTCTGCCATCGGTGCGATCGCGGGCATGCTGATCGCACCGGTCGTGTTCCTCGAGCCCAATATGATGGGCGGCGTGCTGATCTACGGCTTCGCCGCCGCGGTGCTCGGCGGACTGACCAGCCCCTTCGGCGCCGTAGTCGGCGGCTTCCTGGTCGGTGTCTTCGAGAACCTCGCCGGCACCTACATTCCCGGCGTCGGCAACGAGCTGAAGCTTCCGATCGCGCTTGCGCTGATCATTTCCGTCCTGGTCGTCAAACCCGCTGGCCTGTTCGGCCGGCAAATCGTCAAGCGAGTTTGATCATGAGCGCTGCAGAAGACGTCGTCACGGAAGCCCCGGCCGTCGAGGCGGTTCCGAAGCGGGCGATGACGCTGGGCACGGGCACCTCCCTGTTGGTGCTGGCGGTGCTGTTGGTCGTGCCGGTTTTCGTCAAGAACTTCATCATCTTCCAGATGACGATGCTCCTGATCTACGGGCTCGCGGTGCTGGCCTTGAACATCCTGACGGGCGGCTCCGGCCAGTTCTCGCTCGGCCAGAGCGCCTTCTACGCCGTGGGCGCTTATACGTCGGCGGTGCTGATGGAGTACTTCAACGTCAACTATGCGCTGACAATTCCGATTTCCGCCGCGGTCTGCTTCGCATTCGGCTACCTGTTCGGCAAGCCGGCGCTGCGGCTATCGGGCGTCTATCTCGCGCTCGCGACCTTTGCGCTTGCCACCGCGATGCCGCAGCTGCTGAAGCTGAACTTCCTCGAGCACTGGACCGGCGGCGTGCAGGGCCTCGTCGTCACCAAGCCCGACGCGCCGTTCGGGCTGCCGATGTCGCAGGACACGTGGCTCTACTACTTCTCGCTCGCCGTCGTGCTCGCGATCTACATCTTCTCGGTAAACCTGCTGCGCTCCCGCTCGGGCCGCGCCTTCATGGCGATCCGCGACAACGAGATCGCGGCCTCCTCGATGGGCGTCAACGTCGCACTGTACAAGACGCTGGCCTTCGGCGTGTCCGCCGGCATCACCGGCGTTGCCGGCTCGCTCGGCGCCATCGCGGTGCAGTTCGTCGCGCCCGACAGCTACACGATCACGCTCGCGATCTCGCTGTTCCTCGGCATGGTCGTCGGTGGCGTCGGCTGGCTGCCCGGCTCGTTCGTCGGCGCAGCCTTCATCATCTTCGTGCCGAACATGGCGGAGGGCATCTCCAAGGGCCTCTCCGGCGCCGTATTCGGCGTACTCCTGTTCGCCGTCATCTACCTCGTGCCGCACGGCGCGAGGCAGATCGCGATCATGGGCCAGCAACTCGTCGGCCGGCTCAGAAAGAACTGACAACCCGTTGATTAAGCCAAGGAGACCCGAATTGTTTTTTGAAAGAACACTGCGAACCGCTGCGCTGGTAACGGCAACGGCGGTCATCACTCTCACCTCCGGCGCCGCATTCGCCCAGAAAAAATATGACACCGGCGCGTCCGATACCGAGATCAAGATCGGCAACATCATGCCGTATAGCGGTCCGGCCTCGGCCTATGGCATCATCGGCAAGACCGAAGAAGCCTATTTCAAGATGATCAACGACAAGGGCGGCATCAACGGCCGCAAGATCAACTTCGTCACGTATGACGACGGCTATTCGCCGCCGAAGGCCGTCGAGCAGGTCCGCAAGCTGGTCGAGAGCGACGAAGTGATCGTCGTGTTCAACCCGCTCGGCACGCCCTCGAACAGCGCGATCCAGAAGTATTTGAACGCCAAGAAGATCCCGCAGCTGTTCGTCGCCACCGGCGCCACCAAGTGGAACGACCCGAAGAACTTCCCCTGGACCATGGGCTGGCAGCCCTCGTACCAGAGCGAAGCGCAGATCTACGCGAAATGGCTGCTGAAGGAGAAGCCGGACGCCAAGATCGCGATCCTCTATCAGAACGACGATTTCGGCAAAGACTACCTCAAGGGCACCAAGGACGGCCTGGGCGCCAAGGGCGCGTCCATGATCATCATGGAAGAGAGCTACGAGGTGTCGGAGCCCTCGATCGACGGTCACATCGTCAAGATCAAGGCGGCCAATCCCGACGTCCTGCTGATCTACGCGACGCCGAAGTTCGCGGCCCAGACCATCAAGAAGACCGCCGAGCTGAGCTGGAAGCCGCTGCAGATCCTCACCAACGTGTCGATCTCGGTCGGCAGCGTGATGAAGCCGGCCGGCTTCGAGGCCTCGCAGGGCGTGCTGTCGGCGGCCTATGCCAAGGACTCCACGGACCCGCAGTGGGCCAACGATCCCGGCATGAAGAAGTGGAACGAGTTCGTCGACAAGTACATGCCGGGTGCCGACAAGTCCGACACCAGCATGGTCTATGGCTACGGCGCGGCGTCGACGCTGGCCAAGGTCCTGGAAATGTGCGGCGACGACCTGACCCGGGCCAACATCATGAAGCAGGCGGCCTCGTTGAAGGATTTCGCACCGGATACCCTGCTGCCCGGCGTCAAGATCAACACCGGCCCCACCGACTTCGCCCCGATCGCCCAGCTCCAGATGCAGCGCTTCAAAGGCGAGAAGTGGGAACTCTTCGGCGAGATCATCAGCGGCGACATCGCCACCGAGTGACGCTCTGACGCAATAGTCTAAGACCAAGAGAAGCCCCCGCGAACGATCGCGGGGGCTTTTTGTTGACGTCCCGCATCAATCTTGTTCAATGCGGCGGCGATCCGTTCCGGGTGGAGAAAGATGACTGCCGTTCGATTTCAGGTTGCGGGCGTTTTGGCCGCATTCGCGTTGTGCACTGCGATGAGCGGCCCGGCCCTGGCGCAGAAGAAATACGACAGTGGCGCTTCCGATACCGAGATCAAGAT
Source organism: Bradyrhizobium sp. WSM1417 (assembly GCF_000515415.1). Lineage (NCBI taxonomy): Bacteria > Pseudomonadati > Pseudomonadota > Alphaproteobacteria > Hyphomicrobiales > Nitrobacteraceae > Bradyrhizobium > Bradyrhizobium sp. WSM1417. The sequence goes on along the minus strand of NZ_KI911783.1, from coordinate 1,678,856 downwards.
CGGCAACATCATGCCCTATAGCGGCCCGGCCTCCGCCTATGCGGCGATCGGCAAGGCCGAGGAAGCCTATTTCAACAAGGTCAATGCCGAGGGCGGCATCGGCGGCCGCAAGATCAAGTTCATCTCCTATGACGACGGCTATTCGCCGCCGAAGACGGTGGAGCAGGCCCGCAAGCTGGTCGAGAGCGACGGGGTGCTGCTGATCTTCGGGTCGCTCGGCACCTCCACCAACGGCGCCATTCGCAAATACATGAACGAGAAGAAGGTGCCGCAATTGTTCGTGGCGAGCGGCGCTTCGAAGTGGAACGATCCGAAGCAATATCCCTGGACCATGGGCTGGCAGCCGAGCTACGCCAGCGAGGCGCGCATCTACGCCAAGTACATCATGAAGGAGAAGCCGGACGGCAAGATCGGCGTGCTCTACCAGAACGACGATTTCGGCAAGGACTATCTCAAGGGACTGAAGGACGGCCTTGGGCCCAAGGCCTCGATGATCGTGCTGGAAGACAGCTACGACACGTCGGAGCCGGCGATCGACGAGCACGTCGTGAAATTGAAGGCCTCCGGCGCCGACATCTTCGTCAGCATCACCACGCCGAAATTTGCCGCACAGGCTATCAAGAAGGCGGCCGAGATCAACTGGCATCCGGTCCACATCATCTCCAACGTCTCGGCCTCGGTCGGCGGCGTGCTGGAGCCGGCGGGGCTCGAGATCTCGCAAGGGATCCTGTCGGCGAGCTACACCAAGGACGGCTCCGACCCGCAATGGAATGCCGACGACGGCATGAAGAAGTTCTACAACTTCCTCGCCAAATACGATCCCAAGGCCAACAAGCTCGATGCCGGCGTGGTGTTCGGCTATGCCGCCGCGCAGACCATGGTGAAGGTGCTGCAAATGTGCGGCGACGACCTCACCCGCGACAACGTCATGAAGCAGGCGGCTAGCCTGAAGGATTTCGAGCCCGACACCCTGTTGCCCGGCATCAAGATCAACACCGCGGCCGATAATTTCGCCCCGATCGAGCAGCTCCAGATGATGCGGTTCAAGGGCAAGAAGTGGGAGCTGTTCGGGGACGTGATCTCGAGCGCGACGAGTCACTAGAATTTCGCAATTCAAGATAGCTTCTGCTGCACTCGGCAACTCAGAGCAACTGATCAACGGCGCGCAAAATCTCACGTGCCGGAATATTCCGCACCGCTTCAAATAGATTGCGCGTCCTGCGACAGTTCTGCAGGGCGTTTTTCTTGCTGGCGGCGACGGATGGGTATTGAATGGACGGCAGAGCGACGCAACGATCGCTCCCAATCAAGAACAATCGACACATTCAAACCTCTTCTAGGGAGATCAAGATGCCTGCAATGCATGTGCGGTTGGGGGCCTTCTCGGCCGCCCTCCTGCTGGCTGCCACCTTGTCCACGGCAGCATCGGCACAGAAGAAATACGACACCGGCGCATCCGATACCGAAATCAGGATCGGCAACATCATGCCCTACAGCGGACCGGCCTCCGCCTACGGCGTGATCGGCAAGACTGAGGAAGCCTTTTTCCGGAAAATCAACGCGGAAGGCGGCATCAACGGCCGCAAGATCAACTACGTTACCTATGACGATGCCTATTCGCCGCCGAAGACCGTGGAGCAGGCGCGCAAGCTGGTCGAGAGCGACGAAGTGCTGATGGTCTTCAACTCGCTCGGCACGCCGCCGAACTCGGCGATCCAGAAATATCTCAATCAGAAGAAGGTGCCGCAGCTGTTCGTCGCGACCGGCGCCACCAAGTGGAACGATCCGCAGAATTTTCCCTGGACGATGGGCTGGCAGCCGAACTACCAGAGCGAGACCGTCATCTACGCGAAGTACATCCTGAAGAACAAGCCGGACGCCAAGATCGCGGTGCTCTATCAGAACGACGATTACGGCAAGGACTATCTGAAGGGCTTCAAGGACGGGCTCGGCGCCAAGGCGGCGTCGCTGATCGTCATCGAGGACAGCTATGAGGTCTCCGAGCCGACCATCGACTCGCATATCGTGAAGCTGAGAGCCTCCGGCGCCGACGTCTTCATGAACATCACGACGCCGAAATTCGCCGCGCAGGCGATCAAGAAGAACGCCGAGATCGGCTGGAAGCCGCTGCACTTTCTCAACAACGTCTCGGCCTCCATCGGCAGCGTGATCAAGCCGGCCGGCTTTGAGAACGCGCAGGAGATCATCTCGTCGCAATACTTCATGGATCCGACCGACGCCCAATGGAAGAACGACCCGGCGATGATCGCCTGGAACCAGTTTCTGGATAAGTACTATCCCGAAGCGAACCGCGCCGACGCTTCGGTGATGTATGCCTACATCGTGAGCCAGGGCCTCGTGCACGTACTCAAGGCCTGCGGTGACGATCTGACCCGCGAGAACGTCATGAAGCAGGCCGCCAGCATCAAGGACTACGAGCCGGCCGGCCTGCTGCCGGGCATCAAGGTCAACACCTCGGCGACCGATTTCGCGCCGCTCTCGCAGCTGCAACTGATCCGGTTCAAGGACGAGCACTGGGAGCGGTTTGGTGAAATTTTGAGCGGCGACGTCGGCGGCTGACCTTAACCGATTAACCAAAGACGTAGCCCCTGCGGTTCCGGCCGCGGGGGCTTTTCCTTGAAGCTTCCGCGCAAATCGTATTGAATTGCGGCTGCGTCACCAAGAACAGGCAACACAAGAAAAGGGACGCGCACACACCAAGAAAATAGGGAGATAGGAATGCCCGCTGTCACCGGCAAACTTGCGGCCGCGTCACTCGCGCTCGCGCTCATTGCGGCCTCGGCCTCCACTGCATCGGCTCAGAAGAAATACGATACCGGCGCGACCGATACCGAGATCAAGATCGGCAACATCATGCCCTATAGCGGACCGGCCTCCGCCTACGGCATCATCGGGCGGACCGAAGCCGCCTATTTCAAGAAGATCAACGACGAAGGCGGCATCAACGGCCGCAAGATCAACTACATCAGCTACGACGACGCCTACTCGCCGCCGAAGACGGTGGAGCAGGCGCGCAAGCTGGTCGAGAGCGACGAGGTGCTGTTCATCTTCAACTCGCTCGGCACGCCGCCAAACTCGGCGATCCACAAATACATGAATTCGAAGAAGGTGCCGCAGCTCTTCGTCGCGACCGGCGCCACCAAGTGGAACGATCCGCAGAACTTCCCCTGGACCATGGGGTGGCAGCCCAACTACCAGAGCGAGACGCAGATCTACGCGAAGTGGCTCTTGAAGAACAAGCCAGACGCCAAGATCGCCGTGCTCTATCAGAACGACGATTACGGCAAGGATTATCTCAAGGGCCTGAAGGACGGCCTCGGCGCCAAGGCCGCGTCGATGATCATCATGGAGGAGAGCTATGAGACCTCCGAGCCGACCATCGACAACCACATCGTCAAGCTGAAGTCGACCGGCGCCGACGTCTTCATGAACATCACGACGCCGAAATTCGCGGCGCAGGCGATCAAGAAGAATGCCGAGATCGGCTGGAAGCCGCTGCACTTCCTCAACAACGTCTCGGCCTCGGTCGGCAGCGTGCTCAAGCCCGCCGGGTTCGAGAACTCGCAGGACATCATCTCCGCCGACTATCTGAAGGACATTTCGGACTCGCAGTGGAACAGCGATCCCGGCATGAAGGACTTCGTCGCGTTCATGAACAAGTACTTTCCAGACGGCGACAAGCTCGACCACGGCACCATCGTCGGCTACGGCGTGGCGCAGACCCTGGTCCAGGTCCTCAAGCAGTGCGGCGACGATCTCACACGCGCGAACGTCATGAAGCAAGCCGCCAGCCTGAAGAACTTCCGCACCGAGGTGCTGCTGCCGGGCGTGCAGATCAACACGTCCCCAACCGACTTCGCGCCGATCAGCCAGCTCCAGCTCGAGAAGTTCAAGGGCGACAAGTGGGAGCTGTTCGGTGACGTGATCAGCGCCGACGTCGGCGGCTAACCGCCTGATACCCACGACGATGAAAACCCCCTGCGCTAATCCGCGGGGGGTTTTTGCTTGCGCCGCGATTATGATCACGCGATTGCACAATCGAATGACGGAAAAGGCGGCTTACGCTTTGGCGCATGATGCGATAGGGAGGAGAACGGCGATTTCGTCGCCATCGCTTCGCTCTGCCCGAGACTCTGCCGAAGGCCTTTCGTCATGACCGACCGACGTCCCCTACTCCGCGCGCTCTACGACGCCGCCGTTGCCGCCGCTCATCCGAGCACGATTCTGGCACGGCACCTGCGCCCCGCGCCAAGGGGACGCGTGATCTGCCTCGCTGCCGGCAAGGGCGCGGCCGCGATGGCCGCGGCTGCGGAGCGGCACTATCTCGACACGCTCGGGCTCGCACCGGAGCACCTCGTCGGCATCGCCACCACGCGCCACGGCTACGGCGTGCCGACCCGCCGTATCCGCGTGGTCGAGGCCGGTCATCCGGTGCCTGACGAAGCCGGCCTGAAGGGTGCGGCCGACACGCTCGCGCTCGCAGCCGAGGCCGGGCCGGACGATTTGCTCTTGGTGCTGCTCACCGGCGGCGGCTCGGCGAACTGGATCGCGCCGGTGGACGGCATCAGCTTCGCGCAGAAGCAGGCGGTCAACAAGGCGCTGCTCCGCTCCGGCGCGCCGATCGGCGAGATGAACGTCGTGCGCAAGCACCTGTCGCGGATCAAGGGCGGACGGCTGGCGCGCGCAGGCAAAAATGCCGCCGAGATCGTGACGCTCGCGATCTCCGACGTGCCGCATGACGATCCCTCCGCGATCGCCTCGGGTCCGACCGTGCCCGATCCGACCACGCTCAATGATGCGCGCGCCATCGTCGCCAGGTACAAGCTCGACATCGACGATGCCGTCCGCCGCGCGCTGGACGACCCGGCGAACGAGAGCTGCAAGCCGGGAGACGCCGCGTTCGCGCGCGCGCATTTCGAATTGATCGCACGTCCGAAGCAATCGCTCGACGCTGCGGTGAGGCTCGCGCATGAGGCCGGTTACGAGACGATCGATCTCGGCGCCGACCTCGAAGGCGAGGCCCGCGACGTTGCCGCCGATCACGCCAGGCTGGCGCTTCAGGCCCGCGCGCAGGGCAAGCGCGTCGCGATCCTCTCCGGCGGCGAGCTCACGGTCACCGTGCGCGGCAATGGCCGCGGCGGCCCGAACCAGGAATATGCGCTGGCGCTCGCCGGCCTCTTGAAGGACACGCCAGACATCTCCGCGCTCGCCGGCGACACCGACGGCGCCGATGGTGGTGCCGGCAATCCCACCGACCCCGCCGGTGCGCTGATCGATGCGACGACGTTCGCGAAGATGGCGGCGCAGGGGCTGCAGCCGCAGGCCTATCTCGACAACAACGACGCGACGACGTTCTTCGAGACGACGGGCGACCTGCTGCTGCCGGGTCCCACGCTGACCAATGTGAACGACATCAGGGTGATCCTGGTCGACTGACGCGGCGGCATCGCGCCCCGCCGGCGCCGCGCGCGGTTCGGCGGGATGGCATGGTTAACGATCTCTGAATTCTCGCCGGCGCCCCTCTCTTCCAGGGGGCGCCGTCGCCGCCCTTAACCTCGCGTTCGCCGCAGTTTCAGGAACATGTCCCGAAATTGGGCGAATGATTGGGCTGATTCACCACCGCCTGCTCTAATCGCGTCGTCCCGGGGGCAACGCGCATGGCGGAGAGTGATCAGGAGGTCGCAGGCATTGATCCGCTCGTGCTCGGCGAGCTGCTCAAGTGCGCCGCCAATAATCTTTGGCTCGGGATCATCCTGTTCGGCAGTGACCGCAGGGTCATTTTCTGCAATCCGCGCTACCGCGAGATGTACGCGCTCTCGCCCGAGCAGGTGCATCCGGGCACGCCGATCAAGGACCTGATCCAGCATCGGCTCGAACTGGGCCTGAACATTCGCGGAGAAGCCGGCGCCTATGTCCGCGCCCGGACCGAGGGTTCGGTCGTCAGCGAGCAGACGGTCCAGCAGTTCGCCGACGGACGAATCATCGCCTACACCATCCATCCCCTGCCCGACGGCGGCGGCATGGCGACCCACGAGGACATTACCGAGCGCGAAGAACTCAGTCGGCGGCTGCACGAACGCAATTTTCAGTTCGACATCGCGATCAACAACATGTCGCAGGGACTTTGCTTCTTCAGCGCCGACCATCGGCTGCTGGTCTGCAACATGCACTATATCGAAATGTACGGCCTGCCGCCCGACCGCGTTCGTCCGGGCACGCCGCTCCAGGAGATCCTCGACCTGCGCTTCGAAGCCGGCAGCGTGCCGGCCATGACGCGCGAGGAATACGCCACATGGCGGACCGATGTCGCCACGTCGGCCGAGGCCATGGACAGCATCGTCGAGATGCGGAACGGGCGAACCTTCAAGATCAGGCACCGGCCGATGCCCGATCTCGGATGGGTCGCGACCCACGAAGACATCACCGAGCAGCGCAAGGCGGAATTGCAGATCGCGCATATGGCGCACCACGACGCGCTGACGGACCTCGCCAATCGCGCCCTGCTCGGTCAGCGCCTCAAGCAGGCGCTCGAACAGGGCGGGATGTTCGCGATCCACCACATCGATCTCGACAAGTTCAAGGCCGTCAACGACACCCTGGGCCACCAGGCCGGCGACATCCTGCTGCAGGATGTCAGCCGCCGCCTCAAGCAGCTCGCGCGCGACAGCGATACGATCGCGCGCATGGGTGGCGACGAATTCGTCATCCTCCAGTCGCCGATTTCCGATTCGAGCGAAGCGGACCTGCTGGCGCGCGATGCGGTCAGCAGGCTGAGTGCCCCGTTCGGGCTCGACGGACACCAGGCTATTGTGGGCGCGAGCATCGGAATCGCGATTGCGCCCGGCGACGGCTCGACGCCCGAACAACTCCTGCACAATGCCGATCTGGCACTGTATCGCGCCAAAAGCGACGGCCGCGGCATGCACTGCTTCTTCGAACCGGCCATGGGCGAAGCGGCGCAAAGCCGTCGCGCGCTGGAGCAAGACCTGCGCAACGGCCTTGCCGCCGGCGAGTTCGAACTGCACTACCAGCCGGTCGTGAAGACCGACGGCGGCGAGATCAGCGGCTTCGAAGCCTTGATCCGCTGGCGACATCCGGGGCGCGGACTGGTCGCGCCGAACAGCTTTATCCCGCTTGCGGAAGAGATCGGCCTGATCGTGCCGATCGGCGAATGGGTGATCCGGCAGGCCTGTGCCACTGCAAGCCGGTGGCCGGACCATCTGCACGTCGCCGTCAATATCTCGGCGGTGCAATTCCGTCAGCCTGGCCTGACCGAGGTGATCGTCGGCGCACTGGCGGCCTCCGGCCTCGATCCGCGGCGGCTGGAGATCGAAATCACGGAAAGCGTTTTGCTGCAGGACAGGAACGGGACGCTGACGACGCTGCACCAGCTCCGCGCGCTGGGCATCAAGGTCGCCATGGACGATTTCGGCACCGGCTATTCGTCACTGACCTATCTGCAATGCTTCCCCTTCGACAAGATCAAGATCGACCGCTCCTTCGTCAGCGGCGTGGAAAACAATGCCGCATCCCTCAGCATCGTGCGAGCGGTGGCCGCGTTGGCCCGAGGGATGGGCATGACCACGACGGCGGAGGGCGTGGAGACCGAGGAGCAACGGGACCGGATCGCAGCGGAGGGCTGCACGGAAATGCAGGGCTATCTGTTCAGCCCGCCCTTGCCCGCCCTGGAAATCGAGCGCCGCTTCCTGTCCGCGAAAACACCTGCCATGCCCGACCGGTTCGCTGCGGCGTAACCGCCAACGCGCCCGCGATTCCGTTTTGATTCCCGGTCGCCGGGGCAAGCAACCGTCAAAACTCGTTGGCGATCTTCGACAGCATCCCGAGCAGGGCTTCGCGGTTGGACGGCCCGAGCACCTCGTTCAGCCGGGCCTCGTGCTTGGTGGCGACGAGCTTCTTGGCGCGGGCCAGCACGGCCTTGCCCTTGTCGGTCAGCACGAGGATGTGCGAGCGGCGGTCGTTGGTGGAGCGGATCCGCGCACAAAGGTCGCGGCTCTCGAGATTGTCGAGCATCGCCACGAAGTTCGGGCGCAGGATGCCGAGGGTGGAGGCAATCTCGGTCTGGTTACGGCCGGGGTTTTTCTCGACCAGCAGCAGCACGGAGAACTGCGCCGGCGTGAGCTGGAGCGAGGCCACGCAGCGCAGGAAGTTCTCGAACACCTTGAGCTGTGCCCGCTTCAGGACATAGCCGAGCTGCTCCGAGAGCTCGCCGAGCTGGAGGGCTTCGCCAGGCCCCTCGGCCGCGTCCTTGCGGCTCTTGGCGGTCTCGGCGGGTTTTTCAGAGGACTTTTCAGCGCTTTTGGAAACGGTCATCGCCTCATGCTCGCAATCCCGTTAAGTTCGGGAGGATCGTTCGCCACCCTTGATGTTATATTTGATAATTGTTATGGACCATATCAAATATCGTCAGCGCTGTTCAATGGCTGTGAGCGGACCGTCCACCACAATCAGGGGACCGGTCCTGAATCTTTGAGGGGGAGCGTCCGGTCTTGAATACCACCATCATGCTGTTCCTGCTGCAGGACGGCATCACCAATGGCGCGATTTATGCGCTGCTCGGCCTGGCGCTGGTGCTGGTGTTCGCCGTCACCCGCGTCATCCTCATTCCACAAGGCGAATTCGTCACCTATGGCGCGCTGACCTACGCCTCGCTGGCCGCGGGCCAGATGCCGGGCACGGCGAAACTCGCGCTCGCCCTCGGCATCGGCGCCTTCGCGTTCGACCTGTTCGCGGCGCGCAAGGCGCTGCACGGGCGCCTGGTGCTGCGCAGCGCCCTCACCAATATCGTGCTGCCGGCCATCGTGCTGGCGCTGACCGTCTACTATGCCGCCCAGAAACCGCCGGTTGCGCTGTGCATCGCGCTGTCGCTGGTGATCGTGGCGATGATCGGCCTGTTTCTCTACCGCATCGCATTCCAGCCGCTGGCGCACACCTCGGTGCTGGTGCTGCTGATCGCCTCGGTGGGCGTCCACCTCGCGCTTCAGGGTTTGGGCCTTTTGTTCTTCGGCGCCGAAGGCCAGCGCGGACCTGCCGTGCTGTCCGGATCTTTCACCACCGGCGCGCTGCGCTTCACCGGCCAGAGCATCACGGTCTACGGCATCACCATCGCCTTCATCGTCGGGCTGTGGCTGTTCTTCGGGCTGACGCTCTACGGCAAGGCGCTGCGCGCGACCGCCGTGAACCGGCTGGGTGCCCGGCTCGTCGGCATCCGCACCACGCTATCCGGGCAGATCGCCTTCCTGCTGGCGTCCGTCATCGGCGCACTGTCGGGCATCATGATCGTGCCGATCACGACGCTGTATTACGACTCGGGCTTCCTGATCGGCCTGAAGGGCTTTGTCGCCGCCATCATCGGCGGGCTTGTCAGCTATCCCCTCACCGCGGTCGCGGCGCTGGTCGTCGGCATCGTCGAGGCGTTCTCGTCCTTCTATGCCTCCAACTACAAGGAGGTGATCGTTTTCATGCTCTTGATTCCCGTGCTGCTGCTGCGCTCGCTCGCGGCGCCTGCGGTCGAGGAAGAAAAGGACTGACGCCAAGATGCAGAGCCGGCTCCCTATCCTCATCTTCGCACTGATCATGGCGGCGATCCCGTTCGTTCCGGGCATGCCCCCGTTCTGGATCGTGCTGCTGGACAATGTCGGCCTCACCGCCCTGGTCGCGATGGGCCTCGTGCTGCTGACCGGTGTCGGCGGCCTGACCTCGTTCGGACAGGCGGCCTTCGTCGGCTTCGGCGCCTACACCACCGCGGTGCTGTCGACGACCTACGGCATGTCGCCCTGGCTGACACTGCCGCTGTCGCTGCTGGTCAGCGGATTATTGGCGGTGCTGCTCGGTCTCGTCACCGTCCGTCTCTCCGGCCATTATCTGCCGCTCGGCACGCTCGCCTGGGGACTCGGCTTGTTCTATCTCTTCAGCAAGCTGGAATTTCTGGGACGAAACGACGGCATCTCGGCGATCCCGCCGCTGTCGATCGGCTCGTTCAAAATGCTCTCGCCCGGCTCGATCTACTACGCGATCTGGGTTGCCGTGATCCTCTCGGCGCTGCTCACGATGAACCTGCTGGACTCTCGCACCGGCCGCGCCATCCGCGCGCTCCGGCGCGGCCATGTCGCGGCCGAGGCGTTCGGCGTGCACACGCCGCGCGCAAAAATGCTGGTGTTCATCCATGCCGCCGTGCTCGCCGGTCTCTCCGGCTGGCTCTACGCCCATCTTCAACGTGCGGTGAATCCGACACCGTTCGGCGCGCAGGCCGGCATCGAATATCTCTTCATCGCCGTGGTCGGCGGCGCCGGCTATGTCTGGGGCGGCGTCCTCGGTGCGGCGCTCGTCGTGGTCCTGAAGGAAGTGCTGCAGAGTTACCTGCCGCTGATCCTGCCCGGCTCCGGCCAGGTCGAGACCATCGTGTTCGGCATCATGCTGGTGGCGCTGCTCCAGCTCGCACCCGGCGGCGTCTGGCCCTGGCTGATGTCGTTCCTGCCCCAGCGTACCAGTGGCAAGAAGCCGGACACTTCGCTGAAACTGGAGCAGCGCACCCGCTCGCCCGGCCAATCCAGCGTCCTGCTCCAGGTCGAGAAGGCGCGGAAGCAATTCGGCGGCGTGGTCGCGGTGAACAACGTCTCCTTCGACGTTCAGGCCCGCGAGATCGTCGCGCTGATCGGCCCGAACGGCGCAGGCAAGAGCACCACCTTCAACCTGATCACCGGCGTGCTGTCGGCCAGCTCGGGCTCGATCTCCGTGCTCGGCAACAAGGTGGACAGGGCGCCGCCGCAGGAGATCGTCAAGCTCGGCATCTCCCGCACCTTCCAGCACGTCAAGCTGGTGCCTGACATGACCGTGCTGGAGAATGTCGCGATCGGCGCCCATCTGCGCGGCCATTCGGGGCCGATCTCCTCAATGCTGCGGCTCGACCGCGCTGATGAGGCAAAGCTGCTCGCCGAAGCCGCCCGCCAGATCGAGCGCGTCGGACTGGGCGAGCAGATGCATCAGCTCGCAGGCTCGCTCTCGCTGGGACAGCAACGGATCGTCGAGATCGCCCGTGCGTTGTGCGTCGATCCGATGCTGCTGCTGCTCGACGAGCCGGCCGCCGGCCTGCGCCACATGGAGAAGCAGCAGCTCGCGAGCCTGCTGCGGGAGCTGCGCGACGGCGGCATGAGCGTCTTGCTCGTCGAGCACGACATGGGCTTCGTCATGAACCTCGCCGACCGCATCGTGGTGCTCGATTTCGGCACCAAGATCGCGGAAGGAACGCCGGCCACGATCAAGACCAATCCCGAAGTGATCAAGGCCTATCTCGGAGTGGCGGCATGAGCGCGCTGTTGTCCGTCACTGATGCCCATGTCGCCTATGGCAAGGTCGAGGCCGTGCGTTCGGTTTCGCTCGAAGTCGGCCAAAACCAGATCGTCACCATCGTCGGCGCCAACGGCGCCGGCAAGACCACGCTGCTGTCCGCCATCATTGGCATCTTGCCACTGAAGGGGCGCGTTTCATTCGCAGGTCAGGACCTGTCGCGGCTCGACATCGAGGACCGCGTCGCCATGGGGCTTGGCCTCGTTCCCGAGCACCGCGAATTGTTCGTGACCATGAATGTCGAGGACAATCTCGAGTTGGGGGCCTTCCGCATCGAGAGAAGCAAGGCGAAAGCCTCGATGGAGCGGGTCTACACGCTGTTTCCGCGGCTCAAGGAGCGGCGCAAGCAGCTCGCCGGCACGCTCTCCGGCGGCGAGCAGCAGATGCTCGCAATGGGCCGCGCACTGATGGGCGAGCCCAAGCTCCTGATGCTGGACGAGCCGAGCCTCGGCCTTGCCCCGATCATCGTCGCCGACATTTTCCGCATCGTCACCGAACTGCGCTCCGCCGGCGTCTCCGTGCTGCTGGTCGAGCAGAACGCCCAGGCCGCGCTCAAGATCGCGGATCAGGCCTATGTCATGGAGCTCGGCGAGTTCGTGCTCAGCGGCAAGGCCAGCGACATCGCGGCAAACGAGCGCGTCGCCGCCAGCTATCTCGGCTTCCAGCACGAAGGCGCGAGTGTGTTGTAAGTTCGCAGCGACCGCCTCTTCCCTTCTCCCCTTGCGGGAGAAGGTGGCGCGAAGCGCCGGATGAGGGGTTCTCTCCGCGAATGACGACGTGGGACCATGCGGAGAGAAACCCCTCACCCGTCTCGTCGCTCCGCGACGAGCCACCCTCTCCCGCAAGGGGAGAGGGTGCACCGCGCAAGCCGCTCTAGCTTTCGTTGGTTGGTGAGTTCGCCTCCCCCTTCAGCGCCGCCACCTCCGCCTCCAGCTCCGCAATCCTCGCATCCCTTGCCGCCAGCGCCGCTGCCACATCCGTCGCGTCGAACTTCTGCGGGATGTGCTGCGGACAGTTCGTGTCCCACGCTTCGATCTTGAACAGGATCACCTGCTCCGGCCGGGCGCGATAGCTTTTCGGCATCAGCGATGTCGTCAGCGCCTCGTCGTCCTCGACCACCCGCGCTTCGCCCCAGATCTTCACTCGACGGCGATGGGCGTAGTCCATCACGAAGATGTAGGCCTTTGGATTTTCGGACAGGTTTCCCTGCGTGATGTATTGCCGATTGCCGGCATAGTCCGCGAAAGCCAGCGTCTGCTTGTCCAGCACCTTCAAAAAGCCCTTCGGGCCGCCGCGATGCTGGATGTAGGGCTGGCCGTCGGCCGAGGCAGTCGCGAGATAAAAGCTGTTGGTGTCGGCCAGGAACGCCGCGAGGTTCTCATCGACCTCGGTGCGCCAGCCGCGCTGCTCGGCATGGGCATAGCCTTCGCGTGATCCCTTTCGGGTCTGGATCGACTTCACCGCCGGCGTGAATGCCACGTCGCTGGCGTAGGTGTGAGTTGCCGTCATCGGACCATCTCCTGAAATCCCGGCGCGCCCTTGCGTCTTCGCGATCTAAGATGGACCTCCCGCCGGCTAAAACAATCAGGCCACTTGACACTTCATCATTGCGTTATATGCAATAATGCCATGGACCGCCTCGAAGCCATGCATGTCTTCGTCACCGTCGCCGACCTGCGCGGCTTCGCGCCGGCGGCGCGCAAGCTGCGGCTGTCGCCCTCGGCGGTGACGCGGCTGATCGCGGCGCTGGAGGAGCATCTCGGCGCGCGGCTGTTGCAGCGGACCACCCGCCAAGTAACCCTGACCGACGTCGGCACGCGCTATCTCGAGCGTGCGCGTCGCATCCTCGCCGATGTCGAGGAGGCCGACGGCTCGGCTCGGGAGGAGCGCAATCGGCCAAGCGGGCGGCTGGTGGTGTCGGCGCCGGTCGGCTTCGGCCGGCTCCATGTCGGGCCTGTCATGATCGCCTACCTCAAGCGCTATCCCGAGGTCGCCTGCGAATTGCGTCTGTCGGACAACCTCGTCAACCTCGTGGAAGATGCCGTCGACGTCGCGGTGCGGATCGGCCATCTCGCCGACTCCTCGCTCGTCGCGCGCCAGGTCGGCGAGATGCGGCGGATCGTGGTGGCGACACCTGGCTATCTCAAGCGCCATGGCGAGCCGAAGACGCCGGAGGCACTGCTTGCACACGAGACCATCGCCTTCGGTCCATCCGCGAACTGGCGCTTCGTACAGGACGGCCGCGACATCGAGGTGGCGCCGAATCCACGCTTCGCCAGCAATAGCGCCGACGCCGCCCTGCAATATGCCGAGGCCGGCGGCGGCGTGACCCGGGTGCTGGCCTATCAGGCCGCCGAAGGCTTGCGGCGCGGGCGGCTCAAGATCGTATTGGCGAACTACGAGCAGCCGGCGCTGCCGATCCACATCGTCTACCCGACCTCGCGCCTGCTCTCCGCCAAGGTGCGCGCTTTCGTCGATCTCGTGGTGGAGACCGCGGAGTGGAAACTTGGGTGACGCCCTCACCCCTTCTTCGGCACGACGCGAAAGGTGCCGCTGGCACGCGCGATCACGGCGTCGTCGGCCTTCGCGAGGCACTGCGCGAAGCAGATCGTGCTGCCGGTCTTGATCGCCTCGCCCTCGACCGCGAGCCATTGGCCGATCTCGCCGGCGCCGACATAGTCGACCGACAGCGAGATCGTGACCAACGAGGTGATCCAGCCCGTCGCCTGCGCGCAGCTATAGCCCATGGCGGCATCGGCCAGCGCCGCGATCAGGCCGCCATGGATCAGCCCGCGCGCGTTGGTGTGCGGTGTTGCCAGCCGCAATCCCACGGTGACGCCGTTGTCGGTCTTCCTGGAGTAAAGCGGCTCCCAGGGATCAGTGAGCGGCGCTTTGCGAAAGTGCGGCTCGAAGCCGGCGGGAATGTCGGTGCTGGTCATGTCTGTCTCGCGCTGGTGGCTGCCGCCATTAGAAGCGGCGGACGTGACGGATGCACCACCTACAAAGTTTTAAACGACATTTGCGCGGGTGTTTGAAATGGGCTCCCCGCTGTCATTGCGAGGAGCGTAGCGACGAAGCAATCCAGACTGCCTCCTCGGAGACACTGGATTGCTTCGCTACGCTCGCAATGACGGGGGGGATGCGGTACCGGCACCGTCCTAAAACGGCAACCCGACATAATTCTCCGACAGCGACGTCATCGCAGCCTGCGACTGCGTGACGTAGTCGAGCTCGGCGAGCTGGATGCGCGCACCAATCGTGCCGGTGTCCGGGAATTTGTGCAGCATCGAGGTCATCCACCAGGAGAAGCGCACAGCTTTCCAGACCCGCGCCAGCGCCTTCGCCGAATAGGCATCAATGCCGGCGCTGGATTTTTCGTCGTAGAACTCGCGGAACGCACTCGACAGATAATGCGCGTCGCTGGCCGCCAGGTTCAGCCCCTTGGCGCCGGTCGGTGGCACGATGTGGGCGGCATCGCCGCACAGGAACATCCTGCCGAAGCGCATCGGCTCGGCGACGAAGCTCCGCAGCGGCGCAATGCTCTTCTCGATCGAGGGGCCCGTGATCAGGCTGTCGGCGGCGTCCTGATCGAGCCGGCGCCTGAGCTCGTCCCAGAAGCGGTCGTCGGGCCATTGGTCGACATGGTCGTCGAGCGCGCACTGCACATAGTAACGGCTGCGTCTGGCCGAGCGCATGGTGCACAGCGCAAAGCCGCGGGCGTGGTTGGAATAGATCAGCTCGTGGCTGACCGGTGGCGTCTCGGAGAGGATGCCGAGCCAGCCGAACGGGTAGATGCGCTCGAACTCCTCGATCGCCGAAGCCGGAACGCTGGCGCGGCTGACGCCGTGAAAGCCGTCGCAGCCGGCGATGAAATCGCAATCGATGGTGTGGGTGACGCCATCCTTCACGTAGGTTACGCGCGGGTGACCGCCGTCGAAATCATGCGGCTGCACATCCCTGGCCTCGTAGACCGAGGTGAGACCGGCGGCCGCGCGTGCATTCATCAGGTCGAGCGTGACCTCGGTCTGGCCGTAGATCATGACCGTCTTGCCGGTCGAAGCCTTCATGTCGATGCGGTGCCGGCGCCCCGAGAAGGCGAGTTCGATCCCTTCATGCACCAGACCTTCGGCATGCGCCCGCGCGCCGGCGCCGATCTGGTCGAGCAACGCGACGGTCCCCTCCTCCAGGAGACCTGCACGGATGCGGCCGAGCACATAGTCCGGGCTCTGCCGCTCCAGAGTGACATTGTCGATGCCATAACGGTGCAGCAGTTGCCCGAGCAACAATCCCGCCGGCCCTGCCCCGATGATTGCGACTTTTGTCCGCAATACTTGCTCCTCCCGATCCTATAGGCTTTCGTCGCGGCTCGCTTGTCGCAGCCGTCCGCGCACGATAATTATATCATATAACGGTTGGGCAAAGGGAGTGCGCGGCGGCACGTCGCGCCAGTTCCGGCTTGAACGCGCCGGACAATTAGATAACATGTTAATTAACGAGACCGGGCCATCGAAGCCCGCCGTCAAAAGAGGGAGAGACGCGTGATGAGGAAAGCCTGTCTGGCGTTGCTGCTGGCAGCAAGCGTGAGCCCTGCGTTCGCGCAGGACAAGACCTTCGATTTGAAGATCTCGCACTGGGTGCCGGCCTCGCATCCGCTGCAGAAATCGCTCGAGGACTGGGCCGCCGCGGTCGAGAAGGATTCCGGCGGCACCATCAAGGGCAAGGTGTTCCCGGCCCAGCAGATGGGCAAGGCCTTCGACCATTACGACATGGCGCGCGACGGCATCGCCGATGTCACCTATGTCAATCCCGGCTATCAGCCCGGGCGCTTCCCGATCATCGGCGCCGGCGAATTGCCATTCCTGATCTCGGACGCCAAGGGCGGCTCGATGGGGCTCGACGCCTGGTACCGCAAATACGCCGAGAAGGAGATGAAGGACGTCAAATACTGCCTCGCCTTCGTCCACTCGCCCTCCTCCTTCCACTCCCGCACCAAGAAGATCGTGATGCCGGAGGACGTGAAGGGCCTGAAGATCCGCCCCGCCCATGCCACCATGGCGAATTTCGTCACCTCGCTCGGCGGCACCAATGTGCAGTCCTCCGCGCCCGAAGTGCGCGACATCATCGAGCGCGGCGTCGCCGACGGCGTCACCTTCCCCTGGGGCTCCCTCGTGCTGTTCGGCATCGACAAGGTGACCAAATACGACATGGAGGCGCCGCTCTACACCACGACCTTCGTGTTCGTCATGAACAAGGACAAGTACAACGCAATGTCCGACAAGCAGAAGGCCGCGATCGACAAGAATTGCACGGTCGAGATGGCCGGTGTGGTCGGCGAGCACTGGGGCAAGTTCGAGGATGCCGGCATCGACAAGGTCAAGGCGGAGACCAGTCACGAGGTCTACAAGCTGACGCCCGAGCAGACCGCCGCCTGGAAGAAGGCCGCCGAGCCGCTGGTGAAGACCTGGAGTGACGGCGCGAAGAAGGCCGGCGCGGATCCGGACGCGGCGCTTGGCGAGCTGAAGGCCTCGCTGAAGAAGTACAACGCGCTGGCGGAGTGACGCTGAATCGGAGCCGCAGACTCGCTGCACCTCTGCCGCTTGCGGGGGAGGTCGGCGCGAAGCGCCGGGTGGGGGCTCTCTCCACTCGGGGTCCGTTCATTGCGGCGACACCCCCACCCCAGCCCTCCCCCGCAAGCGGGAGAGGGAGCGCAGCATCGCTGTTGATGCAACTCGCACTCATCTCGAGCAGGAAGCTCCCATGAAGCGCAGCTGGATGGATCGCGTTATCGATTCGATCGAATGGATCGCAGCGGCCTTCGTCGGCATTGTCGCGCTCGACATCTTCCTGTCGGTGCTGCTGCGCAACACGCTGAACTATGCGATCCCCGACAGCTTCGACATCGGCCGCATGCTGCTCGGCATCCTCATCTTCTGGGGCATCGCCGCGACCTCCTATCGCGGCACCCACATCACTGTCGATCTGGTCTGGGGCAATGTCGGACCGCGCTACCAGCGCTGGATCGACGTGTTCGCGACGCTGGTGCTGCTGTTCGTCGTAACGGTGCAGACCTGGACGCTGTTCGACAAGGTTCGCGGCACCTACAACGACAACGTCCAGACCTTCGACATGCACATGCCGACCTGGCCGTTCTTCGCGATCGCCTGGATCGGCGACGTCTCGGCCGTGCTGCTGATCGCGATCCGCACCTACCGGTTGATCTTCCATCCCGAAGAAATGCACGACCCCAAGCTGAAGGCGACGGAGTAATCATGAGCACCGATGCCGTCGCCGTTATCGGCTTCGTTTCCCTGTTCGCCCTGATGCTGCTGCGCGTGCCGGTCGGCATGGCCATGGGCCTCGTCGGCGTCTCCGGCTTCTCCTATCTCGTCGGCGCCACGCCGGCGCTGAAGCTGGTCGGCCAGACCTCGATGCGCACGGTGACCGACTACACCTTCGGCGTCATTCCGATGTTCTTGCTGATGGGCTCCTTCGTCAGCAATTCCGGCATGAGCCGCGAGCTGTTCCGCGCCGCCAACGGCTTTGTCGGCCATTTGCGCGGCGGACTCGGCATCGCTACCGTCGGCGCCTGCGGCGGCTTTGCCGCGATCTGCGGCTCCTCGGTCGCGACCGCAGCGACTTTCTCCGCGGTCGCTTACCCCGAGATGCGCCGCTTCGGCTATCCGCAATCGTTTGCCACCGGCGTGATCGCGGCCGGTGGCACGCTGGGTGCGATGCTGCCGCCCTCCACGGTGCTCGCAGTCTACGGCATCATCACCGAGCAGGACATCGGCAAGCTGTTCATCGCCGGCATCATCCCGGGCATCCTGGCGATGACCATGTACATGATCACGATCTTCCTGATCGGCTATTTCCGGCCCGACTTCCTGCCCAAAGGCAAGGTGCTGCCATGGCGCGAGCGCTTCGCCGGCCTGAAGGACATCTGGGCGCCGGTGCTGCTGTTCGTGTTCGTGATCGGCGGCCTCTACGGCCTGCCCTATTTGCCGCGCTTCACGCCGACGGAAGCCGGCGGCGTCGGCGCTGCCGGCGCCTTCATCATCGGCGTGGCGACCGGCCGGCTCGACCGCGAGAAGATTCTGGCCTCGCTGCTGCAGGCGACGCGCACGGCGGCCGCCGTGTTCACCGTGCTGATCGGCGCACTGATCTTCGGCTATTTCCTCACGGTGACGCAGACCCCGCAGAAGGTCACGGAATTCCTCACCGGCCTCGGCCTCGGCCCCTACGGCGTGCTGGCGCTGATCATGGTGATGTATCTCGTGCTCGGCTGCCTGATGGACGCCATGGCGATGATCATTCTCACCGTGCCGATCATCTTCCCCGTGATCATGCATCTCGGTTTCGACCCGATCTGGTTCGGCGTCATCATCGTCATGACGGTCGAGCTCGGCCTGATCCATCCACCGGTGGGCATGAACGTCTTTGTCATCAAAAGCGTGGTGAAGGACGTCTCCTTCTCCACGATCTTCAGGGGCGTGATCCCGTTCGTTGCAACAGACCTCGTGCGCCTGGTGATCCTGATTGCCTTCCCGCTGCTGGCGACATGGCTGCCGACGCGGATGATGGCGCATTAAGGAGGTGAAGCGATGACCACGCCGGCGCTGGAAACCAGATACGTCTTCACCGTCACCGCACGCATCGGCGACGTCGTCACCGCCGGCGAGACCGGCATCGGCATTCGCCGCATCATCCCGATCATCGGCGGCGAGGTGACGGGTGCGATCACCGGCAAGGTGCTGCCGTTCGGCGCCGACTTCCAGACCATCCGCCCGAATGAGCTGATTGATCTCGAGGCCAAATACGCCTTCGAGACCGACGACGGCGCAATTGTCTATGTCGAGAACAAGGGCATGCGCTTCGGCCCGGTCGAGCTGTTGCAAAAGCTCAAGCGCGGCGAGCCGGTGGATCCCAAACTGATCTATTTCCGCACCGTGCCGAAGTTCGAGACCGGGCATGAAAAGTATCGCTGGCTGATGGAGCACATTTTTGTCGGTTCAGCAGCGCGGCATGCGGATCGCGTGGTGATCGACGTGCACCAGGTGATGTGAGTTCATTGACGGGCTCCGACAAAATGTGTATAAATACACATCATGAATAGCCGAGAAATTATCTCGGTCCTTCAAAGAGATGGCTGGATCCAAGTGGCTCAGAAGGGCAGCCACGTCCAGTTCAAGCACCCTGCGAAGCAGGGCCGCGTCACGGTCCCTCATCCGAAGCGGGACGTCCCTCTCGGAACGCTGAAGAGTATTGAAAAACAATCCGGCCTGAAGCTGAGGTAAGCGCCATGCGTCATTACATTGGTCTTATCCATAAGGACGCCGACAGCGATTTCGGTGTGTCGTTTCCCGATCTGCCGGGCCTCGTGACCGCAGGAACCACGCTCGACGAGGCGCGCGACATGGCCGAGGAAGCGCTGGCGTTTCACCTCGAGGGGATGGCGGAGGACGGCGAACCGATTCCGGAGCCTTCCTCACTCGAAGCTATCATGTCGAAGCCCGAGAACCGCTTGGGCGTCGCCATTCTGGTCTCGATGAAGGACGATCTGCCGAAGGTCGTGCGCGTCAATGTCACCTTGCCGGGTGATGTCCTGGAGCAAATTGACAAATACGCCGAGGCCCACGGCTACACGCGATCGGGCCTGCTTGCTCAGGCCGCGAAGAAGCTGATGACCGACGCAGCCTGAGGCGCTCCACGTATTGCGCCGAATCCGGCGCCCAATTGACTGACGTTTTCCCGTTTCGAAGGAGGCTTCGAAGCGCAACGGCGGGACTTCCCTTGTTGACTCCCCCTGAATTCGTTATACAACATAACTATTCTGACAAGGACGCAAATGACACAGGGAAACGCCGAGACCGCTGACGCGGGCGCCTCCGGGCTTTTGAAGATCGAGCGGGCAAACCGGGTTTTGACCGTCGGCCTCAATCGGCCGGCCAAGCGCAATGCGCTCAACGACGGCATCATCCTGGAAATCGGCGAGTGTTTTGCGTCCCTGCCCGAGGATATCGGCGCGGTCGTCATCCACGGCATCGGCGACCATTTCTCCAGCGGTCTCGACCTCTCTGAATTGACCGACCATGACGCCACCGGCGGCCTTCTCCATTCCCAGATGTGGCACCGGGTGTTCGACCGCATCCAGTACAGCCGGGTGCCCGTGATCGCGGCGCTCAGGGGCGCCGTGATCGGCGGGGGGCTGGAGCTTGCCTGTGCGGCGCATATCCGCGTCGCCGAACCCTCGACCTATTTCGCGCTGCCGGAAGGGCAGCGCGGCATTTTCGTCGGTGGCGGCGGTTCGGTGCGCCTGCCGCGGCTGATCGGCGTTGCCAGAATGATGGACATGATGCTGACCGGCCGCGTCTATTCCGCGACCGAAGGCACCTCCTACGGCTTTGCGCAATATGTCACGGAAGCCGGCAATGGCCTCGGCAAGGCGATGGAGCTTGCGGCCAAGGTCGCCTCCAACGCGCCGCTGACGAATTTCGCCGTGCTCCAGGCGCTCCCGATGATCGCGGAGGCCAATCCGCAGACCGGCCTGTTGATGGAATCGCTGATGGCAACGGTGGCGCAGAGCGACAAAGAGGCAAAACGCAGGATCCGCGAGTTCCTCGAACACAAGACCGCAAAGGTGAAGCCGAAATCATGAGCGCGCAGCCGTCGTCCTCTTCCAGCATGGAGCGCGGCGCGAGCACTTCCCCGCTGCGGCCCATTTCGTTCGGCGATCCCGTCGTGAAAATCGAGCGGCGCGACGACGGCACGATTTACCTGCGGCCCAAACAGCCGCTCGGAGACTATCCGGCCCGCATCACTGACCGCCTGCATCACTGGGCGAATACGACGCCCGATCGCGTCTTCATGGCCGAGCGCGAAGGCGGCCGCTTCTGGCGCAAGATCAGCTACGCCGAGCTGCTCGCCGCGAGCCGGCACATCGCCTCAGGGCTCATCGCGCGCGGGTTGTCGGCGGAGCGGCCGGTCGTCATCCTCTCCGGCAATTCGATCGACCATGCATTGCTGGCGTTCGGCGCGTTCTATGCCGGCATTCCGTTCTGCCCGGTGTCGCCGGCCTATTCGCTGGTATCGAAGGATTACGGCAAGCTCTCCTACTTGATGAAGCTGCTGACGCCCGGCCTCGTCTTCGCTGAGGACGCCGACAAGTTCGCCGATGCGCTCGCGGCCAACGTCTCGCTCGGCACCGAGATCGCCGCGTCCTACGGCGGCGTGCCGGGCCGCGACGTGACCTTGCTCGCCGACCTCATGGCGACGCCGATCCGCGGCGATCTGGACGAGGTCCACGGCAAGATCGGCCCCGACACCATCGCGAAATTCCTGCTGACCTCGGGCTCGACCGGCAACCCCAAGGCGGTCATCAACACCCAGCGCATGATCTGCGCCAACCAGGTGATGCTGCGCGAGACGCTCGCCTTCCTCAAGGACGAGCCGCCGGTCATCATCGACTGGCTGCCCTGGAATCACACTTTTGGCGGCAACCACAATATCGGGTTGACGCTCTACAATGGCGGCTCGATGTATCTCGACGCCGGCAAGCCGGTGCCTGGAGGCATCGAGGAGACCGTGCGCAATCTCCAGGAGATATCGCCGACGGTCTATTTCAACGTCCCCAAGGGCTACGAGTCGCTGCTGCCTTATCTGCGCGACGACCAGGGCCTGCGCGCAAAATTCTTCGACCGGCTGCACGCAATGTTCTTCTCGGGCGCTGCCCTGTCGCCGTTCGTCTGGAACAGCCTCGACGAGCTCGCAGTGAAGGAAAAAGGCTACCGCGTACCGATGCTGACCGGCCTCGGTGCAACCGAGACCGCGCCGTTCTTCATGTCGGTCAACCCGCGCACCAGCCGCTCCGGCCATGTCGGGCTTCCCGTATCCGGCAACGACGCCAAGCTGGTGCCGAACAACGGCAAGATGGAAGTTCGTTGCAAGGGGCCGAACGTGATGCCCGGCTATTGGCGCCAGCCCGACATCACCGCAAATTCGTTCGACGAAGAAGGCTTCTACAAGCTCGGCGATGCGCTCAAGCCCGTCGATCCCGACGATCTCAATGCCGGCTTCGATTTCGACGGCCGCATCGGTGAGGATTTCAAGCTCGGCAGCGGCACGTGGGTCAGCGTCGGGCCGTTGCGCGCGCGCTTCGTTGCGGCCTGCGCACCGCTGGTGCGCGACGTCGTCATCGCCGGCATCAACCGCGACGAGGTCTCCGCACTCGTCGTGCTCGATCTCGACGGCTGCCGGCTGATCAACCCGACGCTGCCGACCGACGATCTCGTCGTCGCGACCCGCGACCGGCTGGTGCGCGAGGCATTTCGCGAACGGCTGACCCGCTTTCTCGGCGCGGCCACCGGCTCCTCCACGCGGATCACGCGCGCGATCCTCATGGACACGCCGCTCTCGATCGACAAGGGCGAGGTCACCGACAAGGGCTCGATCAACCAGCGCGCGGTGCTCGAACATCGCAGCCTGCTGATCGAGGAGCTCTACGCTGCCAATCCATCGGACCGTGTGATATCGGTCGGATAAGAAAACATCGTTACAGGGAGAACGCCATGTTGTTGAAGGATCAGGCAGTCATCGTCACCGGCGGCGCATCGGGACTGGGCGCGGCGACCGCGCGAAAGCTGGCGGCGCAGGGCGCCAGGGTCGCGGTGTGCGACCTCAACGCCAAGCTCGCCGAAACTGTCGCCGCCGAGATCAAGGGCGTGGCTGTGGCTTGCGACGTCTCCGATGCGGCTTCCGCTGAGGCTGCGATCGCCCAAGCGACCAAGTCCCATGGACCCGCGCGCGTGCTGGTCAATTGCGCCGGCATCGGCGTGGCCAAGCGCGTCGTCGGCCGCGACGGCCCGATGGCGCTCGCCGATTTCGACAAGGTGATCAAGGTCAACCTGATCGGCACCTTCAACATGCTCCGCCTTGCCGCAAACGAGATGTCCAAGCTCGAGCCGCAGGCCACCGGTGAGCGCGGCGTCATCATCAACACGGCGTCCGTTGCCGCCTATGACGGCCAGATCGGGCAATCGGCCTATTCGGCCTCCAAGGGCGGCATCGTCGGCATGACGCTGCCGATCGCGCGCGAGCTGGCGCAGTTCGGCGTCCGCGTGCTGACGATCGCGCCCGGCCTGTTCCTCACGCCGCTGCTCGCCAACCTGCCGCAGGAAGCCCAGGACTCGCTCGCCGCCGCGATCCCGTTCCCGCGCCGGCTCGGCCACGCCGACGAGTTCGCAGCGCTCGCCCTGCACATGGTCGAGAATTCGTACCTGAACGGCGAAGTGGTCCGCCTCGACGGCTCGCTGCGCATGGCGCCGAAATAGGACGCGGCATATGTTCGTCAACCGGCGCGACGTCCAGATCCAGTGGGGTGACTGCGACCCCGCCAACATCGTCTATTATCCGCGCTATTTCGCGATGTTCGACGATTCGACGTCGACCCTGTTCGAAGTTGCCGGCTTCTCCAAGCAGGACCTGGTCAAGAAATACGGTCTGGTCGGCATTCCCATGGTCGATACGCGCGCCAAGTTCTACATCCCCTCGACTTATGGCGACTGGATCACCATCGAAACCAAGATCGAGAGCATCAAGCGCTCGAGTTTCGAGGTGAAGCACAGCGTCTTCAAGGGCGAGGCGCTGGCGATCGAGGGTTTCGAGACCCGTGTCCTGGTCGGGCGCGACCCCGTTAACCCCGACAAACTGAAATCGGCACCGTTTCCCGCGGAAATGGTAGCCAAATTCACCGGGAGCGAGGCCCGGAGCTAAATCGCCACGTCACCAAAAGAGGGGGCTGAATTACCCCCCGATTTCTGCTTTCAAAGAAACACATAAAGGGAGGAATAGATGAAACGCTTTTACCTGACCGCCGCCGTCACCGCGGCCGCGCTTGCGCTGCCGACCGTGCCCGCGCTGGCACAGACCGCCGAGGTCACCATCGGCATCACCACCACCACGACCGGCCCGGGCGCAGCGCTGGGCATTCCTGAGCGCAATGCGCTGGAGTTCGTGCCGAAGGAGATCGGCGGCGTGCCGCTGAAGGTGATCGTGCTCGACGACGGTGGCGATCCCACCACCGCAACCACCAACGCCCGCCGCTTCGTGACCGAATCCAAGGCCGATATCATCATGGGCTCGGCGCTGACGCCGCCGACCATCGCGGTGTCGAACGTCGCCAACGAAGCCGGCATTCCGCATTTCGGCCTGGCGCCGTTCCCGATCACGCCGGAGCGCATGAAGTGGTCGGTGGCGATGCCGCAGCCGATCCCGATCGTCGGCAAGGTGCTGTACGACCACATGAAGGCCAAGGGCGTGAAGACCGTCGGCTATATCGGCTATTCCGACTCCTATGGCGACCTCTGGTTCAACGATTTGAAAGCGCAGGCTGTGCCGATGGGCATAACCATCGCCGACGAGGAGCGCTTCGCTCGACCCGACACGTCTGTGACCGGACAGGTGCTGAAGCTCGTGGCTGCGAATCCCGACGCCATTCTGGTCGGCGCTTCCGGCACCGCCGCCGCGCTGCCGCAGACCGAGCTGCGCGAGCGTGGCTATCAGGGCCTGATCTACCAGACCCATGGTGCCGCCAGCATGGATTTCATCCGCATCGCCGGCAAAGCGGCGGAAGGCGTACTGATGGCTTCGGGCCCGGTGATGGACCCCGAAGATCAGCCGGACGAGGCCGCGACCAAGAAGCCGGGCCTCGCGCTCAACTCGGCCTATGAAGCCAAGTACGGCCCGAACAGCCGCAGCCAATTCGCCGGTCACTCTTACGATGCGTTCGAGATTCTCAAGCGCATCATCCCGGCTGCATTGAAGACGGCCAAGCCCGGCACGCCGGAATTCCGCGAAGCGATCCGCCAGGCGCTGCTGTCGGAGAAGGAGCTTGCGGCGAGCCAGGGTGTCTACAATTTCACCGAGAAGGACCGCTACGGCCTCGACGAGCGCTCGCGCATCTTGCTCACGGTGAAGAACGGCAAGTACTCGCTGGTGAAGTAGACGCAGCGGCAGGATTGAGACGACGAGAGCCGGCCCGATGGGCCGGCTCTTTTGTTTTGGCTGTATGAGCGAGCCGCACCTCCGTGTGGCCCCCTCTCCCGCTTGCGGGAGAGGGTTGGGGTGAGGGTGCCTCCGCATTGGGATTGTCTGAGGTCTACGGGCAAAGCCCCCCAGAGGAGATAGCCCTCACCCGCCACGCTCTGCGAGCGTGTCGACCTCTCCCGCAAGCGGGAGAGGTGCACCGAGTCTGCGGTCGCGCTGTCGTCAAGCCGCCTGCCGCAGCGGGGTCCAGGCGAACTCCGGATAGTAAGTGTCCATCATCCGATCGACATAGGCGGTGAGGTTCGGAAATCCTTCGGCGCGACGGCGCAGGGCGGATTCGAAGAACGGCGTCAGGATCCCGGCGAGTGCACCGAAGGCGGTGGCATCCACGCCGCAGGGCTTGTTGCCCATCAGATAGGACTTGTCACCGAGCTGCACCGAGAGCGCAAACAGCGAGCGCACGGCGAGATCGACGTCGTCATCGGGCGCGTGCCGTCCGAGCCCGGAGAGCAAATAGTTCTCGGCGACACGGAATTGCGCGTCCTCGCGCAACTTCTCGCGATTGTGCTCCGGCGCGCCGTCGAAGAAATGCGCAGGCCCCTTGGCGAAGTTGACGGGGTCGACCCAGCGCGCCCCGACCAGCGCAAAATAAACGTGATGCTCGATCATGCGCTCGAATGCCCAAGCCTGTGCGCGCTCGGCAAGAGACAGCCCGGCGTCGAAATCGAAGCCGTAGCGGCGCTCGATATGGGCGCGGATGAACGTGGAATCAGCCACCGCCTCGCCGCCATCGTCGATGAAAGGAAGCTGCCCCTTGGGAGAGGCGGGCGGCATCGCCCGCTCCTTCCGATAGGGCAATCCCGCCATCTTGAGCTGCACCTCCGTCTTGGTGACGAAGGGGCTGATTTCCGGCAGGCCGAAGCCGGTGCCAAAGCCGTAAAGCGTGATCATGAAGGCTCTCCTGAAACCACCGAAAGAGTTGAGGGAACTTAACCGCGGGCTGCTGCCACCATGGTGGCAGCAGCCGTGATATCTTCTGCGAAGCGGGCCCCTCGCCAGGCGCGGGCCATGACATGACGGACCAGCGCGTCCCCGGCCTGGACCAGGAAGCGAGCCACCATTGTCGCGAGCGCAAGGCGGAGGTCGACGACCATGAGATCAAGGGATACGAGGCGGCCGAACGCCCATGCGTACCAAGCTCGGGCTTGCAAGCGCAGGACTTGCAAAGGCTGGACCTGTAGAGGCTGGGTCCGCCACAGCGCAGCGGCCGGGCCGAAATGAGTTGGAATGATCATGGACAAATCCTCTTCAGTCGACGTGTTGACCCGGTATAGAACTCCCCTGCTGCCAACATCCTGTCAGCAGCCGCGCGCCACCATCTGAAAACCCACCGACAAGAGACCCGTCATGAGACGCGCCGACCGGCTGTTTCAAATCATCCAGGTGCTGAGGCGTACGCGTAAGCCGCTGACGGCGGACGCCATCGCGGCCGAGCTCGAGACCTCGAAGCGCACGATCTATCGCGACATCGCCACGCTGATCGGCCAGCGCGTGCCGATCCGCGGTGAAGCCGGCATGGGCTACATCCTGGAAAAGGGATTTGACCTGCCGCCTTTGATGCTGACACCCGACGAGATCGAGGCGGCGGTGCTGGGCGCGCAATGGGTCGCCGGCCATGCCGATCCCGCGCTGGCGCGTGCGGCTGAAGACCTGATGGCCAAGATCGCCGACACTGTCCCCGAGCGCCTGCGTCCCTTCGTGCTGGAGCCGGCAAGCCGGGCCCGGCCGAGCTGGAACAGGGAGCCGGACCGCCTGGACATGGCGCGCACGCGCACCCAGATCCACGAAGGCAAGAAGATCATGCTGCGCTATCGCGACGAGCAGGGCCGCGCCAGCGAGCGCATGATCTGGCCGATTTCGATCGGGTATCTCGAAGCCGTGCGCCTGCTCGCGGCCTGGTGCGAACTGCGCGGCGACTTCCGCAGCTTCCGCACCGACCGCGTCGTGGATGCGAGCTATCCCGACGAGAGATATCCGGAAAGGCGCGACGTGCTGCGCGCAAAATGGCGGCAGAGCCTGGTCTGGGGCCCGCCCAAGGATACGTGAAGGATACGTGACGATGGACGAGAACGCCCCGATCGACCTGTCGAGCTGTTGCCAGAGTTGCGGCGCCTGCTGCGGCTATTCGGCGAACTGGCCGCGCTTCTCGATCGAGAGCGACGAGGAGCTTGCCGCGATTCCCGAAGCGCTCGTCAACGCGCGTCAATCCGGCATGCGCTGCGAAGGCGATCGCTGTTCGGCGTTGCAGGGAGAGATCGGACAAGCGACCGCGTGCGGCATCTACGCAGTGCGGCCGGACGTGTGCCGCACGTGCATGCCGGGCGACGCCGAATGCGCGATGGCGCGACGGAAATTCGGGCTGCCAATGATCGCGAGCGTTTAGGCCGGGACGGCTTCGCTGATCTCGTCGTCGATCTCGTCGTCCAGCGGCGCGAGCACCGAGAGCGGCTTGGTCGACAGCGTGATCGGCTTGCGCCCACCGGACAGCGACGGCGAGGATTTCGCCGCGCCTTCGCGCGCAAGCGCGTAGAGCGTCGAACCAACACGGCCGCCGTTCTCGATCAGGTCGCGCTCATTGCAGCTGCCTGCGATCGCGACCGCCAGCGAATGCAGATGGCTGCGGCGATAGCAGAACAGCGCCAGCCTGGCGCGCGCGTCAGGGGAAACACTTTCAACCAGCCTCGGCAGGCCACTCTCGCTGGCGCGGTACATCTCGCCAAGGAGTTCGTCGCGGACCGGGCACGAATCGCCTTCAAAGGTATCGCGGCTTGAAAACATTGCGGTTCTCCCTCGTCTGGGAAGATGCAGTGCAATTCTCTAATGAAAGGTTAACCACGCTGCCCGGTAGTCACCCGGGGTCCTTGCGCGTGGGCCGCGAATCAATGGGCTGGAAATGCCTCCACAGCGTCATGGCCGGGCTTGTCCGGCATGACGACCTCTTGTGGATGCCGATGGACGACTAGCTACGCCGAGACCGCCAGCGCTCAGTTCGCCGCCATGAAGATGGAGAGGCCGAAGCCGGTCAGATGGTGCAGGGCCTGGTCGACACCGATCAGGGTCCAGAACCAGGGATGCGCAAGATCGACACCGAAATTGGCCGAGACGAGCCCCTTGGCGCGGTCGATCGTGATGTGGATCACGAAGTCGATCAACGCCACAAACCAGAATTTTGGCGCCACGATCAGGATCAGGGGCAGCGCAACCGCAAGGTGAACCAGGCAGTGCACCAGGAGCGGCAGGGCCCAGCCGTGCTTCTGGTCCTTGCCGTGCGCCATCCACGCGGTCTGGAGGACGAAATCGGCGATGATGTGCTTGAACGTCAGCAGCAACATCCAACCAATGAGGGCTTCGACCGGAACCGCCGATGACAGGGGTGGAAACGACAAGGCGCCCTCGTTGACGTGACAAGAAGAATTGGAGCGTTCAGCGCAATCTCTTCCTGGACCGGTCAAATCGCCGGGACCTGCGATTTATGGCATCTCCCGGGACGGAATGCAGCCGGGGGAACCGGAAAATCGCCAACTGTGGCTAACCGGTGATAGGCTGACCAATCGCCGCGGGTGAGTAAGGTTACCTTCGGCTCGGAATTTGCATTCCGCGGCCTGCGCGCTATCATTGCCGGCAGAGAATATCGTTCTTTTTTCAGACGTTTACGAATTGCAGGGCGACCGCGGCGATCGCATCCGCGAGCCGCCCGCCACCGGAAGCATAAGGCCAGAGTGCTGCCATGAGTACTGAGGGCCCGACCTCATCGCCGATCGAGCCACCGCCCCGGCGACCCAAGGTGATCAAGACCAACCAGCAGCAGGTCTTCCTCTACGTCGTGCTGACCCTGCTGTTGTCGCTTGCCACGGTCTGGGGCGGCCGCATGCTGGTGCACAATTCGGAGACGCTGACCTTTGCGGTCGGCGCTCCCAATAGCGACGAAGCGCTGTTCGCAGCCAAGCTCGCCGCCGTCCTGAAGAGCAACGCCTCGCGCTTCCGGATCAAGATCGTCAACAACCCCGACAACGCCAAGGCGATCGCCCAGTTCGATCGCAAGCAGGCGGATCTCGCGGTGCTGCGCACCGACGCCAAGGTGCCGCTGCGGGCGCGCACGCTCGCGATCCTCGAGCACGATCTCGTGCTGCTGCTCGGGCCCGGAAACAAGAAGATCAAGTCGCTGGCCGAGCTGAAGAAGAAGAAGGTCGCCGTCCTCGCCGACAACGAATCCTCGCTCGCCTTTGTCCGCGGCATCCTCGACATTCCCGACGGCGCGGATGCGGCGAAGATCCAGATGGCGCCGCAGGGCACAACGCTCGACAAGCTGTTCGCACCGACAAGCGGCTTTGGCGCGGTCGTCGCCATCGTCCACGCCTCCCGGGCAGTGCGGGACAAGGCGTATGAGCAGGTCGCCAAGCGCGGCGGCTTCACACTGAACGCAATTGACGAGGCGAAGGCGCTGGCGCGCAGGATCCCCGGCATTTCCAGTGAGACACTGACGGCGGGCACATTGTCCGCATCACCGGAAATTCCCGACGACGATCTCGACACGATCGGGCTCGAATGGTTGCTGGTCGCCCAGTCCCGGATGTCGCCGACGGCGGCCGGGGAGCTCGCGCGCACCGTCTACGAGAACAAGTCCGCGCTCGGGCTCGACAGCGGCTTTGCCAGCAGAATCGAACCCGCCTCCGTCGAGAAGGACGCCTTTGTGATGGCGCATCAAGGGGCGGCCGACTACATCAACGACGACACCAAGTCGTTCATGGATAAGTACAGCGACCTGATGTATCTGGGCGCTGCCGCGCTCAGCGTCATCGGTTCGATCTTCGCCGCGATCTACGCCAAGATCACCCGGATCGCGCCGGAAAAGGCCAGCGAGCTCTCCACCGCCATTCTCGATATCGGCGAGCGGATCGAACACGCGCATTCGCTCGACCAGCTCGAATGTCTCCAGGACGAGCTGGAAGGCATCTTGCGCGGCGCCGTCATCGGCTTGCGCGACGGCACGATCAGTACCGACGGGCTCGACACCTTCAAGCTCGGCTACGAATTCGTCCGCGACGAGATCGGCATGCGCCGCGACTACCTCAAGCGCCATGCGGGCGAGGGCGAGAAGGCCGCTCAGGATGCGGCCCCTCCCCACCACGACGAGAGCAATGTCGTGGTGGTGAAGACAGCTCAGAGTGCCTGACCTATCGATTTGAGGATCTGCGGCGACGCCTTGCCGGCACGTCCGCGAACGACCGGGGGACCCTCGTCCGGGAACCGTCCCCGTCCACAACCGTTTGTTCTCGGATCAACCGGAGACCGCGCCATGCGTGCACTCCTCATCATCTTCCTGCTGGGAATGTTGGCCGCGGTTGGCTATTTCGCTTATTCCGCGATGGCGGTCGAAGGCGAGCCGATTCCGACGGAAGGCTATGTGGCGCTGGCGCTGGGGGCCGGGTTTTCCGTTCTTGTCGGCATCGGCTTGATGGTGCTGCTGTTCTTCAGCAGCCGTCGCGGCTACGACGAACCGCCGCATTTCAAGTAGCGGCACGTGGTCCGCGGCCGCGCCCGTCGTTGACGGCCTCGACCCGGGCAGGCACTTTGGCACCGAGGTTCCAGCCGGGGACCGCAACGACCAACCGAGCCGCCTTCCCGCATGTCCAAGCCGCTGATCTCCGCTCTGGCCCAGTTCGCGGCCGCCACGGCCGGCCGCAACATGACCAGGGCGGCCTATGTGGCCGTCGCCGTCGGCGTGCTCGCCATGGTGCTGCTGACGGTCAACCCGGCCTATGAGGCGGCACATCGCTGGGTCGATGCCCTGCTTTGGACCTGCCTCGTCTACTTCGTGTTCGAATGGGTGGTCCGGCTACGCCATATGGCGCGACAGGGGCGCCTCGCACTCTACATGTCCTCCTCCGCCGGGCTGGTCGACGCGGTCGGTGCGTTGGCGGTGCCAGCCGCGCTGATTCTCGGGATCGAGCCCAGGACGGCGTGGCTGCTCAGCGTGCTCTGGGTGCTGAAGGTGGTACCGGGCATTCCCGGCCTGCGGCAGCTCCGCCGCGTGCTGGTGCTCGAATCGGGGCCGCTGCTCAGCGTGCTCGTGATCTTCCTGATGGTGGTCTTCCTGGCCTCGGTCGCCGAATATTTCCTGGAGCGGGACGTGCAGCCGCAGACCTTCGGCAGCGTCCCGGCCGCGCTGTGGTGGGCCGTGGCAACCCTGACGACGACGGGTTATGGCGACGTCGTGCCGGTGACGCCGCTGGGCCGCATGGTGGCGGCGCTGGTGATGATCTCCGGCCTCGGTGTGTTCGGCCTCTGGACCGGTATTCTGGCGACCGGCTTTGCCGCGGAGACCCGGCGCGACAATTTCCTCAAGACTTGGGAATCCGTCAGCAAGGTGCCGTTCTTTGCAGCACTTGGACCGGCCGCCATCGCCGACGTCACCCACATGCTGCGAACCATGGAGCTGCCGGCCCGCACCATGATCATCCGCAAGGGTACACAGGGCGACTGCATGTATTTCATCGCCGCCGGCGAGGTCGAGGTCGACCTGCCCGGCAAGAAGGTGCAGCTCGGCGATGGCGCCTTCTTCGGCGAGATGGCCTTGCTCGGCAACAATTTGCGCGGCGCCAATGTCTCGACCACCAAGGTGTCGCGGCTTCTCGTGCTCGACCTTGTCGACTTCCGCGTGCTGATGGCGCGGCATCCCGATCTTGCCGAAACCATCGATGCCGAGGCGAAGCGGCGCACGCTCGAAAACAAATAAATGCCGACAAGCAAATAATGGAGACAAGAATGTCGGATATCACCGACGCGGCCACTGGCCCGGTGCTCGAACTCGTTGGTGCACGTGCCACCATCCGCCTCAATCGTCCCAAACACCTCAACCGGCTCCAGGCCGAGGATCTCGGCGAGCTGGTC
This sequence comes from Bradyrhizobium sp. WSM1417, assembly GCF_000515415.1. Classification (NCBI taxonomy): domain Bacteria; kingdom Pseudomonadati; phylum Pseudomonadota; class Alphaproteobacteria; order Hyphomicrobiales; family Nitrobacteraceae; genus Bradyrhizobium; species Bradyrhizobium sp. WSM1417. Next base: position 1,646,480 of record NZ_KI911783.1, on the reverse strand, counting down.
AAACTGTTCGACCGGGTCGAGGCTGATCCTGCTATCCGCGTGCTGGTGTTGACCGGCACGGGGCGCGCCTTCTCCGCGGGCTATGATCTCAACTCGGTTGCCGAGCGCGCGGTCAGTGCGAACGAGCAGCAGAGCGCGGGCTCCGCCTTTGAGGTAGTCGTCAACCGGCTGGAGGATCTCGGCGTGCCCACGATCTGCCGCCTCAACGGCGGCGTCTATGGCGGCGCGACCGACCTCGCGCTCGCTTGCGATTTCCGCATCGGCGTCGACACCGCGGAGATGTTCATGCCCGCGGCCCGGCTCGGCCTGCATTACTACAGCAGCGGCATCAAACGCTATGTGACGCGGCTCGGCGTCGACAATGCGAAGAAGCTGTTCCTGACCGCGCAGAAGATCAGCGCGCCGGAGATGCTGCGGATCGGCTATCTCACCGATATGGTGGCGGTCGAGTTTCTGGACGAGGAGGTCGACAGGCTCGCCAACATCCTCGCCGGCAACGCGCCGCAGGCAATGCGCGGCATGAAGCGCGCCATCAACGAATTCGCCCGCGGCGAACTCGACCAGCAAGCCGCCGACCAGCGTCACCGCGACAGCATGCGCGGCGACGAGATCAAGGAAGGCATCAAGGCGTTCGCGGAGAAGCGGCCGCCAAAATTCTGATCACGCCCGCTTCGACCGCATCGCCCTCACCTGCGTAAGCTTGGGATCGCGGGCAAGCGCCTGGTAGCGTTTGCTCTCGATGGGATAGAGCGCGATCCGGCCCTTGCTATCGGCATGAACGCCCCAGCCGAAGCGCTTGCCCAGGCTCGACGCCCTCATGCACGCCTGCCCTCGGGAGAAGAACGCTTCACGGGCCGCCTGCTTCTCCGTTTCCGTCGCCTTCACGGCGAGTTCGCGTCCTGGCGCAGACGTTGTGAAGATCACGTCGTCGGACGTGTATTTGTAAGGCGCCTTGGCGATCATCCCGTATTGCAGGCACGCCACCGTCGGCTTTCCCGCGCGCAGCGGCGGCTCTTCGCCTGTGCGCGCAGGACAATCTTCAGCAACCTGGATGAAGGTGTTGAAGCAGTTGGTCGTGTGCATCGGCTTCGTCATCTTCAACCTTGGATCACTCAGCCCTGAAGCGCCGCAGCATGCTGCGCCGCCATCTCAGCATCCGCCGCGTTGATGCGCTGGAACGCCGGCCGCGAAGTCATGCGTTCGGCATAGCGGACGAACACGTCCTTTTTCGGCACAATACCGAACATCATGGTCCAGCTGAACGCGACGCCCCACAGCACATCCGCGGCCGTCATACGCTCGCCGAGCAGATACGGTCCCTTCGACAGCTGCGCCTCGAGCGCGCCGAGCATGGTGTCATAGTCGGCATAAGGCGATTGCGTGATCGGTGCCGGCTCGCGCTGCATGAACTTGTCGATCAGGGCCGGCTCGAACGAGGCGCCGTAATAGGCGATCCAGCGCAGATAGGGGCCGCGCAGCGGATCGTTCAGCGCGGGCGCCAGCCCGGCCTGCGGAAACAAATCGGCGAGGTAGATGGTGATCGCGACCTGCTCGGTCACAAGCTGCCCGCTGTGGTGGATCGCCGGCACCTTGCCGAGCGGGTTGATGGCGAGGTAGGCCGGCTGGCGCTGCTCGCCGGCCTTCATGTTGAGGACATGAAGATCATAGGGCGCCCCCAGTTCCTCCAGCAGCACCCGCGTGCCGGTGGCGCGGCTTTGCGGCGAATAATACAGCGTGATGCGGTTCGGATCGGTCATGGCAGGTCTCCATTTGGCCGGCTGGCGATGGCGTTATAGCGGACCATACCTGACATCCTGTGTCAGGTATGGTTTAAGGGATCATGCGCGCGAGCCGGATGCTGTCGATCCTCACCACTCTCCAGGCCAAGGGGCAGGTCACCGCACCTGAACTCGCGGAGGCCTGCGAAGTCTCGGTGCGCACGATCTACCGCGACGTCGACGCGCTCGCGGCGTCCGGCGTCCCCGTCTATGCCGACCGCGGTGCGGAGGGCGGCTATCGCCTGCTCGACGGCTATCGCGTGCGGCTGAACGGTCTGTCGCAAAGCGAGGCGGAAGCGCTGTTCCTGGCGGGATTGCCGGGCCCGGCGGCGGCGTTCGGGCTGGATGCGGCGATGATCGCCGCACAGAACAAGCTGATGGCCGCCCTGCCCGCCAATTTGCGCGAAGACGCCGGACGGATGCAGGAGCGTTTTCACCTCGACGCGCCGGGCTGGTTCGGCGAAGCGGAAGAACCAAGGCATTTGCGCACCATCGCCGCGGCGACTTTGCGCGGGACACTGATCAAGATTCGCTACCAGAGCTGGCGCGCCGAGAAGCAGCGCCGCGTCGCGCCGCTCGGTCTCGTGCTGAAAGGTGGCAGCTGGTATCTCGCAGGTCTGGTCGACGGAAGCGTACGGACCTATCGCGTCGCGCGCGTGCTCGACTGCACGGCGCTTGACGATCGCTGTGAGCGGCCCGCCGGTTTCGATCTCGCCGCCTATTGGCGGGACGCAACGCTGCGTCTCGAGGCCGAGATGCATCCCAATGTCGCGATCGTTAGGCTGTCGCCCTTCGGCGTGAAACTGCTCGATGCACTGAGCCAGCCTTACGTCAGGGCGCGTACGCAACTCGAAGAGACCGCGGATGCGGACGGCTGGCGCATTGCCAGAGTGCCGACCGGCAAGACGTCATGGCATGCCGCCGCCGAATTGTTGCGGCTCGGGCCCGAGGCCGAAGTGCTGGAACCGGCCGATCTGCGCGAGAAGATGGCCGAGCTGACAGAGGCGATGGCTGTGCGCTATCGCGCGGCGCAGAAAACAGGACGGCGGCGCAATCCGCCGCGACCGACGAAACACGCCTGAAACACGATTCTCCTCATCCAGCATGAACGCATCCGCGTTTCGGCTCGACCGAGATGCAGGGACACAACAACGGCCCCTGCGCCATACCGGAGAATGAAGATGTTTCGTAAGTTTGCACTTGGTCTGATCGCCGCCGGCTCGCTCGGCGTTGCCGCTCTCGCCCCCACCGCCGCGTCGGCCCACGGCTTCCACCATCACTGGGGTCCCGGCTGGGCCTTTGGCGGCGTCTACGTCAACAGCGGCGTCAACAATTGCTATCAGGAGCGCGTCGTCCAGACCCGCCACGGCCTGCGCGTCCGCGTCGTGAACGTCTGCGCGTACGGGATCTACTGATATCCCGCATTCACGACAAAGCCCCGATCGCACCGCGATCGGGGCCTTTGCGCGTCAAATTTCTAAGGCTAGCCGGTCTGTCTATGTCGGCGAAACCAGGCCCAGGTCTCGCGTGTCGTCCTGATGTAGCCGCGGCCGCGATGGACGATCTCGCCATCGACGATCCCGTTCAGCTTCGGCAGCGCGTGGAATGGGATCGTGGGATAAGCGTGGTGCTCGACATGGTAAGGCATGTTCCACGCAATCCATTTGACGATTGCGCCGGTGTAGGTGGTGCGGGTGTTCTGGAATGCGCTGCGGGTGCGCTCGCAGCCGGTGTGCTCGGCGTAGAGATAGGGCCGCAGGAAGAACTGCCCGACGATCAGCGGCACGATCCAGACCCAGAGCAGCAGCGCAGACGAGAACCACAAGGACAACACGAGCAGCAGCGCATAAAGCGCGGCATAGGCGCGCGCCTCGGTGACGATGATCGCGCGCCTGTTCTCGGGAATCCAGGGCACGACGACCTCGCCGGTGACGGCATGGCCGAGCATCAGCCGCAGGCGTCCGGCGACCTGAAGCAGGCCGCTATAGGCGATCGCGAGCTGCGTGTCCGATGTCGGCTTCACGCCGACGATCAGTTCGGGGTCCTTGTCCGGATCCTGGGTGTAGCGGTGATGGTCCCAGTGGAACAGGCAATAATATTCGTAAGGCAATCCGATGATGAAGCCCGAGAGATAGCCGACCACGAGGTTGAGTCCGCGACTTTTGAACGCAGTCTTGTGCGCGGTCTCATGCACGGCCATGAACAGGAAGGCGACGAGATAGCCCTGCACCGCCATCAGCGGCAGCGCCCAGAGCACGCCATGGCGTGCGGCGACCGTCCAGATCAGCGCGCCGACCAGCAGGATCACGCCGTAATGACCGAGGCTCTGCACGGCGCCCTTGAGGTTGGACCGCACCGAGAGTTCGCGCAGCATCGCCGGCGCCAGCGGCTTCAGCCGATGGCCGGACTCTGAAACGGTTGCGTCGCTCATGATCGGATGCCTGCCCTACTTGCCGAGGAGCTCTGCGATCTCGGCCTTGATGAAGGCCCGATCGCGCAAATTGTTGACGGGGTTGCCGGCGCGATGGCCGTGCAGCGACGGGATCGGATGCAGCACCGCAGAGCGTGCATTGACCAGCCGGCCGAGTTCGTCCTCGTTGTCGCGGACATCGAAATAGCGGTCGGTCGCACCGGGCATCAGCAGCATGTGGGCCGTGATCGCACCGAGCGCGCGATTGAAATCGCCGTTGAATGTGGCGCAGCGACTGATATCGCCGTTCTGCCACATCCCGATCTGAGCCAAGAGATCGTTGGCATCGCGCCGGGCAAACGCCGCGTCCCATGCACGGACGAGATAGTCGTCCAGCGAGGTGAAGCCTGCTTCGCGCCAGATCTCGTCGCGATAGAAACCGTGCGACATCGCCCAACCCGCGTAGACGCGCCCCATGGCGCGATAGCCTGCGACGGGCTTTTCGACGAAGCGGCCGTCGCGGAAGGCGGGATCGGCGGTCAGCGCGGCCTTCACGCTTTCCAGGAAGACATGATTATAGGGCGCGCAGCGGGCACTGCCGCAGACGACCGCCGCCCGCTCGACCATATCGGGATGCTGCGCCGCCCAGTGATAGGCCTGCATGCCGCCCATCGACCAGCCATAGACCAGGGCAAGCTTCGAGATACCGAACCGTTCGGTGAGCAGCCGGTGCTGGACCGCGATGGCATCGTGATAGGTCACGATCGGGAATGGCGCGGCGGTATTCGAAGGCGAGGACGACAGGCCGTTACCGAACAGGTTCGGGATCACGATGAAGTAGCGCGTGGGGTCGAGCACCCCGTCGGTGCCGATCAGCCACTCGGTGTCGGTGTGCTGCGCGCTGAACGAGGTCGGATAGAGAATCACATTGTCCTTGTCCGGACTGAGCGTGCCGTAGGTCTTGTAGGCGAGCTTGAGCGAGGGGACGACGATCGCGGACCGGAGCGCGACGTCGCCGGCCTCGAAAATCTCGTAGTCCCGCCCTGCCGTCATCGACCGAACTCCCGCTCACGCGGCAAGCGCGCCGCGGAAACGGCGATGCATCGATCATGCCGGTCCCGCAGACGCATCGTCGCGTCACGCTTAATAACTGTACTTATAGTCCATTTATTATGGACCAGCAAGATAAATCCAGTCGCGAGCCGGCTCAGGCGATGGCCGCGATGTATCGCGCGACAGACGCCGTGAATGCGGCCTTGGCGCCTGCGGCGATGTTGCGGTCCCACCAGGCGCCGTAGATGCGATCGAACGCCAGCGGCTCGACGGCAGCCGCAATCCGTCGCACCGCAGCGGCATTGAGCGGCGTGTAGTTCGGATAGGAGTACATGAAGCTGACGAAGCGGCGATCCATCGTCACCTGCGCGATATCGCCGGTGAGCAGCGCGCCCCTGCCCTCCGCACCGCTCGCATGGTGCAGCATGGTGGCCCCGGCGAAATGACCGCCGGTGCGCAGCAGCAGCACATCGTCGGAGATACGATGGCTGTCGCCGGTCCAGTGCTCGATCGACGCATGCGGACGCGTCACCCACTGGCGATCATCGGCGTGCAGATAGACCGGCACCCGGCCGAACGCCTCGCTCCAGTCGGCGAGTGCACCATAGTAATGCGGATGCGAGATCGCGATCGCCTTCAATCCGCCGAGTGACCGCACATGCGCGATCGCCTCCGGCGTCGCCAGCGGTACGCAATCCCACATCAGCCAGCCGTCCGCGAGCGGCACCAACAGCGCGCGCTGTCCGATGGCAAAGCTTGGCTCGAGCGCGAGGCCGGTCAGGCCGAGATCGTCGCGCCAGACCAGGCGGTGGCGTTCCGAGAGCGCCTCGCGCGTGAGGAAAGTCTGACCCTTCCACCCGACGTATTGCCGTTCGTCCTCGCAAATTTCACAGGACGTTGGCGGATTTTCGCCCGGAAATTGCGCGCCGCAGGTTTCGCAGGTCCAGAGAGGCATGCCGTACTCCCGACAGAGACGATCCAACGTCAATAAGGAATTGCTGGCCGTGACCGCAAGCCCCAACGACCGGGCGAAACCTGGAACCAACCCGATCAGCCCTCGTTAAACTCTCGTCCGCGCCAGATCGATTGGCTGAAAGGATCATGTCCCACCCGCCGTATCCCGGCTGAGACCACGTTTTGGTATCGATGACATCGCGGTCCCCCTCCTCGTCTCGTATCTGGCCCCTGTTCGCTCTCAACTTCTTCATGGCCGACATGCAGTCGGGCATCGGCCCTTTCGTCGGCGTTTTTCTTCAGGAGCGCGGCTGGGCGAGCGGGTTGATCGGCACCGCGATGACGATCGGCAATGTCGCGGGCATGCTGATCACGACGCCGATCGGAGGCTTCATCGACGCCAGCCGCAACAAGCGCATGTGGGTCGTCATTCCCGGTATTTGCGTGGTGCTCGCGTCCGCGATCATCCTGATCTCGCAGAATTTCTGGGCGGTGACATTCTCGCAGGTCGCACAATCGCTGGCGAGCGCCGCGATCGTGCCGGCGGTCACCGGCATCACGCTCGGCATCGCCAAGCAGAAGGGCTTCAACGCGCTCAACGGCCGCAACCAGGCGTTCAACCATGCCGGCAATATGGTCGGCGCCGCGCTGTCGGGCTATCTCGGTTACAAGTTCGGCTATGTCTCGGTGTTCGTGCTGGCGGCTGTGTTCGGCGCCATCGCGATCGCCTGCGTGATGATGATCCCGGCCAAGGCGATCGACGATCGCGCCGCGCGCGGCAGCAAGGAGGACGATCCGGACAGCGCGCCGGACGCGCTCACGATGCTGCTCAAGCACCGCGCGCTGCTGGTGCTGGCACTGGCGCTCGCGCTGTTTCATCTCGGCAATGCCGCCATCGTACCGCTCTACGGCCTGGCGGCGGTCGCGGAAGGCCAGGCCAACGGCCCGAGCTTCGTCGCGACCACCGTGGTGATCGCGCAAGGCGTCATGGTCATCACGTCGCTGATCGCAATGAAGGCGGCGAGCAAGCGCAACTACTGGCCCATCATCCTCGTCTCCTTCATGTTCCTGCCCATCCGCGGCGTGCTCGCCTTCTTCGTCACGGGATGGTGGGGCGTCGTGCCGATGCAGGTGCTCGACGGCATCGGCACCGGGCTCCAGACGGTTGCCGTCCCAGGCATGGTCGCGCGCTCGCTCAATGGCACCGGCCGCATCAATCTCGGCCAGGGTGCCGTCATCACCGTGCAGGGCATCGGCGCGAGCCTCAGCCCCGCGCTGGGCGGCTGGATCGCGCAATGGATCGGCTACGGCCCGACCTTCCTGCTGCTCGGCGGTTTTGGCCTCGCGTCCATGGCGCTGTGGTTCGCGTTCGGCGCGGCTGTAAAGAAGTATTGAGGCGCGCCTTCTCAGCCGTCATTGCGAGGAGAGAACCGACGAAGCAATCCAGGCTGTCTCTGCGGAAAGATTCTGGATTGCTTCGCTGCGCTCGCAATGACGATGTAGGGCGAGTTGCGCGCTGCAGCTCTCGCCGAATTCCGCTCAACCAAACTCCACCACGATCTTGCCGAAATGGCCGCCTTGCTGCATCAACCGCAACGCGTCGCGCACGGCATCGAAGGCAAAACTGCGGTCGATCACCGGCTTCTTGCCATTGCGGCTCATCGCTGCCGTCATACCTCGAACATACGGCGGCTGCCGACAGAGAGGCCGATGACTTGCAAATTCTTGGAGAACAGGCTTGGAATCGCGATCTGCTGCGAGAAGCCGGAGAGCACGCCAATCACCAGAATGGTACCACCGATCCGCGCCGCCTCCAGTGACTGCGAGAACGTATCCTTACCGCCGACCTCGACGACGTGGTCGACGCCGCCACCGGTCCACGCTGCCGCGGCCTTGCCCCACTCAGGAATTGAGCGATAGTTGATGGTGTGATCGGCGCCGAGCGCACGAGCGCGTTCGAGCTTCTCATCGCTCGAAGAGGTCACGATCACGCTCGCGCCAGCGAGCTTTGCGAATTGCAGCGCAAAAATCGACACACCGCCGGTACCCTGCACTAGCACGGTGTCGCCGGGCTGCATCTTGGCTTCCTCAAACAGGGCGCGCCACGCCGTGAGACCGGCGCAAGGCAGCGTCGCCGCTTCCTGGAAAGAGAGATGCGACGGAAGGCGGCTGACACCCTCCGCGTCGAGCAACATGACTTCCTGCAACACGCCCGGACGCGTGCCACCGAGCGCGTAGCGCCGGCTCGCGGCTGAAACCGCTCCGTCGATCCACGATTGGAAGAACATCGGGCAGACGCGGTCCCCGACTGCTACGCGGGAAACGCCGTCGCCGGCGGCGATCACCTCGCCGGCGCCATCGGAGAACGGGATCAGCGGCAATCTCGTGACGCCGCCCTTGCCCTGCACCGTGAGCAGATCGCGATAATTCAGCGATGCCGCCCGCATGCGCACCGCGACCTGCCCCGGACCGGGCTTGGGCTCGGGTAGATCGGCGAGCTCCATTCCCTCGATCGACCAGTCCCGCGCGATTTGCCAGACTTTCATGGTCGGGCGCTCCGCGTCAGGTCCCAAAGTTCTTCTGGATCGCCTTGTCGAGTGTTTCGCCGCCGACGAAGCGCTGGCGCAGCTCGCGCTTGAGCAGCTTGCCGCTCGGGTTCTTGGGCAGGGCATCGACGAAGATGACGCGCTTGGGCACCTTGAAATGCGCCATCTGGCCGGCGCAATGCTTGATGACCGTGTCCTCGTCGAGCTTCTCGCCGCTCTTGACCACGACGATTGCAGTCACCGCCTCGATCCAGCGCGGATCGGGCAGGCCGACCACCGCAACCTCGGACACTGCGGGGATGCGGTAGACCATCTCCTCGACCTCGCGGCTCGCGACGTTTTCACCACCGGTCTTGATCATGTCCTTGACGCGATCGACCACGGTGATGTGGCCCTCTTCATCGACGGTGGCGAGATCGCCGGAGTGAAACCAGCCGCCGGAGAACGCCGCCGCCGTCTTGACCGGATCGTTGTAATAGCCGGAGAGCAGATGCGGCGAGCGGTGCACGATCTCGCCGACTTCGCCGACCTTCACATCCTCCATAGAAGTGTTGACCACGCGGGTCTCGACATTGAGCACGGGCTTGCCGGCGGAGCCGGCCTTGCGCAGCTGGTCCGCAGGACCCAGCACGGTTGCGAGGGGCGCGATCTCGGTCTGGCCGTAGAAATTCCAGAACTTCACACCGGGCAGGCGGCGCTGGAGCTCGAGCAGCACCTCCACCGGCATGATCGAGGCGCCGTAATAACCCTTCTGCAAGGTCGACAAATCCGTCTTGTCGAAATTGGGCGAGCGCAGCATCGCGATCCAGATCGTCGGCGGCGCGAAGAACGACGTGATCCTGTGCGTCTGGATCAACGACAGAATGTTGTCGGCCGCCGGCTTGCCCGTGATCACGCCGGAGGCGCCGAGATAGATTTGCGGCCCTAGGAACACGTCGAGCTGCGCGCAATGATAGAGCGGAAGCGCGTGCAGGAATTTGTCGTCCACGCTCATGCCGCCGTCGATGATGCAGCTGACATACTGCCACATCACCGCTTCATGGGTCAGCATCGCGCCCTTGGGCAGCGATTCCGTGCCGCTGGTGTAGACGATCTGCGCGAGATCGCGACTGTCGACGGAGGCATCGAGGTACGAGCCATCGAGGCTGAGGAGATCGTCGAAGCTGGTGAGGCCCGCGGGCGCCGTGGCGGGATCCTCACCCGGCAGCCAGATCATCTTCTCGACCGCGCAATCCCTGGCGCTGGCCGCGCGCGCCGGCTCGACGAAATCAGGACCGGCCGCGAGCAGCTTTGCGCCGGAGCTCTTCAGGATGAAGTTTATCTCGTCCGGATTGAGCATGAAGTTGATCGGCACCAGCACCGCGCCGATCCGGGCCAATGCGAACCGGAGCGCCGCAAAGGCGTGCGAATTGCGCGAGAGCACGGCTACGCGGTCACCCTTCTTCACGCCGAGGCCAAGCAGGCCGCGGCCGAGCCGATTGCAGATCGCGTCCATCTCGGCAAAGGTCCAGCTCACATCGCCGCAGCTCACCGCGAGCTTGCCCGGATCGCGGCCCGCCGCACGGCGCAGGAGGTCGCCGATGGAATGCTCGCGGGCCTTCGAGATGGTCGCTGCGATGTCGCACGTCATTTCCGTTCCCCTGAATTTTTCTCTTTGCGTAAGGGCCGCCCTGAGCACAGGTCAGGCCACGCCATTCACGCACTTCTTGGCTTGCAAAAGCGTAGTCGGGGCAACCGGCCGCGTCAAATCAGCCAGCGAGCGCGGCGCCGTTACGCAAGAATTGAGCTCAAAGCTTGTGCCCCTTCTGGCGCAACGCTTCGATGAGGCGCAGCTTCAGCTCGTCGGCCGTCTTCTGGCTGACGTCCTGGCCGATCTGCGCGCTTGCCTGCGCCAGCGCATCCGACTTCTCCAGAAGCTTCTTCCCGGCCGGCTGGACATAGAAGGCCTTGATCTGGCGCAGCTCGTCGATGCTGAAGCTCTGGGCATAGAGAGCGGCGACCTGGTCGATCATCGAGGTAAGGGCCGGGGTGTAGATCTCTGAGCCGGGTGCCGTCACCGCGTCATAGTCGCGCTCGATCTCCGGCCTGTCCTGCGCGACCACGGGCCTCAGTTTGAGCAGGAGCTGCGGCAACAGCGCGCGATACTGATCCGCGATCTTCAAGGTGACCACGAGCTTGCGCGCCGCGCTCATCGCCTCCGGCGAGGGTGCTTGCGCCGATGCACCCGAGATCAGGAGCAGGAGGGCGGCGGCGATCGTCAACACAAGTCTGGACATGAACCTCTCCGTTGGACCTCTCCGCGAAAAATACAGGCCGGCGAACCTCAATGACCCGCGGGCGCCACGGCAGACCTGCCCGCAGGCGCGCTTTCCAGGACGGTGTCGGCCTCCTCGACCTCCGTCACCTTCACGAACAGGTTCGGCACCCGTTCGGCCCGGTCGAGCAGCCAGGCGGCTGCGATCATGATGGCGATGCCGGCGACGGAGACCGCGAGCTGCTCCCAGACGCCCTTGGTGTATTGCGTCAGGATCCAGTGCGCCGAGAACGACAGGAAGACGCCGAGGCAGAAGATCGGCAGCGAATGCTGACCGCAGAGGATCACAGGGCGCAGCCAGGCCCCGTGCAGGGTCCGCCATTTGCGCGAGATGAGGTGCGTCACCCAGATCGCCAGCGCCAGGAAATGCGTGAAGCGCAGTATGTCGAGGTCGGTCTTGTCGATCGGGTAGATCGCCTTGATCATCCATTTCGGGATCATGGCTTCGAGCGCAGGGACGTGCCAGGTCATCACGATCAGCAGTGCGAAGGCGAGCCAGGCCGCGGCCAGCGCCATCGCCGCCTTCGACCGCACCCATGTCGCGATCTTGTCGATCTGGCCGATGCCGCACCAGGCCGCGAACACGAACATCAGCTGCCAGCAGAACGGGTTGAAGTACCAGTGCGTGCCGGGCGGGTAGGAGGCGACGTTCCAGTCGAACCAGCGCGCCAGCAAGTACAGCACCGCGGACGCGGCGAGCGTCAGGTTCGGCCGGCGCACCAGGCACCACACGATGAAAGGCGATGCGAACACCAGCGTGATGTAGAGCGGCAGCACGTCGAGATTGACCGGTTTGTACTTCAAGAGGATCGCCTGCCCGATCAGCTCGTCCGGATGCGACAGGAAATTGAACACGTTGAACTCGTGCTCGTACATCGGATTGTCGAAGCGGCGCGCGGTGCGGGCGATCTGCGCCGTGAACAGCAGGAACAGCATGATGTGGGCGACATACATCTCGACCGCGCGCCGCCACAGCCGCTTCAGCGCGGCGAGAAACCAGCCGCCGGCGACGATCGGCCCGTAGATCCAGCCGACCAGATAACCGGAGATGAAGACGAAGAATTCGGCGGCGTCGCTGAAGCCGTAATTGCGCAAGGTCAGCCAGGCCACGACGTCGTGCGGAATGTGGTCGAGGAAGATCATCCACAGACCGATGCCGCGGAAGAGATCGAGCCGCAGGTCGCGCTCGACCGGCGCGAGCAGCGCTGACTGGTCCCGTGTGATCATGGCCCCGCCTCGTTCGGTGGGCGTCGCGCCGTCGCGGCGCCGAAAAATCGGATGCTAAAAAATTGAAATCAAAAGTCGCCTGGCCGTGTGGCCAGGGCCGACGGTAGCCGACCTTGCTGCGCGTGCAAGGGCATAGTCATCGGAGCGGGGCCGCACAAGCGTGCCGTCCTACGCGCTGCACCATGGGGGCCTCTTCAAGATAAAAGGGCAAAAACAACCCCATGCACAGTAGCTAACTCCTTGCGACGCCTGCTGAATTTATTTGACGCGTCGGGCAGATTTCGGCCGCGACGGCGGCCCGGCCGCCGCTGCCGTCAGCTGAGCTCGTCACCCGTCGCCTGCATCTCGTTGAGCATCGCTTCGGCTTTGTGCCGCAGCGGCAGCGCGCCGCTCTCGGCGGCGATCGCGATGGTCGCGCGCAGGGCGGCGAGGATGGCCGCCTTGGCCTCCGCATCCGACGGCGGCGTCACCACGGCCTCGCCGAACAGGGCCTCTGCCTCCAGCCCAGAGAACCCCTGTTGTCGCGCGGTGTTGCGCGCCTCGCGCAGCATGTTCTGCGCCGCCTGGACGTCGCCGAGACGGTGGGTGGCGAGCGCCAGGTAGATCGAGCTGCGCAGCACGGCCGAGGTATAGCCGACCGCCTTCGCCTCCTCACGCGCTTCCGTCAGCATGCCGCGCGCGCGGTCGAACAGCCCCTGCTCCAGATAGGCCATGCCGAGGTGGCAGGCGAGCACCGGCACGAACAGCCGGATGCCGTGCTTCTGCGCCAGGACAAAACCGTCCTCGAGAATGGCCGCGGCCGCCGCCGGCTCGCCGCGGCCGAGCATCAGCCAGCCGCCGCTATAGGCGGCGGCGACGCGGTCGTAGGGGCGGCCGGTCTCCTCCGCGATCGCGGCAGCCTGTTGCTGGAGCTGCTCGGCGGCATCGAACTCACCCATCACGGTGTGTGTGAAGCTCTTCATCATACAGCAGAGGAGCAAGGTGTATTTCGGGGGCGTGCCGAACGGCGCACTCGCGTCCGGGCCCATCAGATGGGCACGGGCTCGTGCGATAGTCTGCTCCGCCTCGCGATAGCGCCCGGCAAGAAAATAGGCCTGCCCGAGATTGTATTGCGCAAGGTTGCGCCAACCCGGATTGCCGGACTCTTCGGCAAGACCAACGACCTCCTCGCCAAGGGTAACGGCCTCCGCAGGTGTCCCATAGAAGTTCTGCCCACCCGCCATGACCGTCTTGGCGGCAACCCTTCTGCCGACATCATTGATCTCGCTGGCCCGTTGGTCAGCTTCCTTTCCCAGATCGACCCACTCGGCAACCCGACCGGACCAGATGAACGCCATGCGCGCCTCCATCCGGAGATCAATGGCATTCGTCTCCCTCGAACTGGTTATTGGCGTCTTGTCGAGCGAACTCATCGCTGTCCGGAAGTAGTCGACCGCGTCTGCATATGCCGAGCGCAAAAGACACTTCTGTGCGGCGATTCTCCCGTAGTTGAACGCCTTGGGCCAATCGTTGGCACGCATTGCGTGGTAACAGAGGGCGTCAGGATCATCTCTCAATATGTCGTCGTTCTCGAATGTCGCAAGAACCCGCGCATGTACGCTCTCGCGGACCTTTTCGACCATCGACTCATAGGTCACCTGGCGAACCATCTCGTGTCGAAACTCAAGCGAGTCCGCGATGTCGCTATCGATCCTGACCAGCAGCTCGGCCCGATCGAGCGCTGCAAGGCTGTCCCGCAGGGCGTCTTCGGGCAATTCCGAGACTCTCCGCACCACGGCTTCGCTCGATCGCGGCCCCAATGCGGCAGCGACCTGCAAAACCAGGCGCTCCTGCCTCGACACCCGATCGAGTCGCGCTGCAATCACGCCTTGGATACTTGTGGGAATACCTAGCTCTTCTATGGGACGCACCAGGGCCAGATCACCCCACTGGCCGCGAAGTGTGCCGTTATCCTTCAGACCACGGCAGACCTCCTCGATGAACAGCGGAACGTTGGCCGTGTGAGAGATGATCCGGTCCTTCAAGCCTGCATTTGTCACGGACGTGCCGAGCATGTCGGCCAACATGGCCAATCCGGACTCATCATCCAATGACCGCATCGCGATCACTTCTGCATGACAACGCGCGATCCATTCCGGCATTCCGTTCGGCCTGCTCGTGAGAAAAACGAACAGATTCGGCACCTTTAGCGACGCTATGGCGGCAATGACTGTGTCGCTGGCTCGATCAACCCAGTGCAGATCCTCGATGAGAAGAACGGTGCCCTTGTGACGGGCTACGCCTTCCAGGATTGCGCAGCTTGCCTCAGAAATCGCCCGCCCCCGGGCGTAGGGCTCCAATTCGCTCCAACGCGGATCGGAAATGGGCAAATCCAGCACCGCGTCGATTGCAAACTGATGGACGGCCGACAATTGCTTTCGAGGGTCTGCCAGGCGATCTGAGTCCTTGGAGACTGCCTCCAGGAGGGAAAGCACCAGCCGCTTCAGGGTGCTAAATGGCGCGCCCTGAAGATTTGGGCTGCATTCGACATCGAGCAACCGCCAGCCGTCAGCCCTGAGGCCCTGCGCAAATTCGTGCGCAAGCCGCGACTTTCCAATGCCGGCATCCCCCATCAGCAGAACAGTCTGCCCGCTAGTGGCAACCTTCTCCGCAGCGCGCCATAGCAGCGCCCGCTCCGTCGTTCGGTCGACAAACCGGGAGACGCTACGAGCGCGTCGCACCCGCCAGCTCGAAAGATCGCTCGCTCCAGTGATCCGATAGACCGGCAGAGCTTCGTTGAAACCGCGCAGAGTCTTGCGCCCAAGAAAATCAAAGCGGACATGTCCGTCCGCAAGCTTCTGGCAGGCTTCGGACACGTAGATCTGGTTCGCCTCGGCTGCCGTCTCCAGCCGCGCGGCCAGATGCTGGGCGGCGCCGCCGATCTCGTAGACCTTGGAAAATTCGCTCGCGACCATGTAGGCCACCACATGACCCGAGTGGAGGCCGACCCGGACTTGCAGTCCTGGATCGCCCAGACTGCCGACGCGCCGGACCAGCTCGATGGCCGCGTGGCAGGCCAGGGGGGCGTGGTTGTCGTCCGCGATCGGGGCGCCGAAGACGGCGGCCAAGCCGTCACCCAACTCCTTGCTGACGATGCCGCCGAACTGGCGCACCGCGCCTCTCATCGCCGCAAGTGCCGGTTCGAGGCGCGAGACCGCCGCCTCCGGCTCCAGCTCGGCAACAAGACCCGTGGAGTCGACGACGTCAGCGCGCAGAATCGTCACAAACCTTCGTTCGCTGTCGGGATCAACGCGCTGGCGGACCGCCGCCCCGCATTTGGAGCACCAGCTATCGTCCGGACCGATCCCAGACTGACACGTGAAGCAATTCATTCCTGCGCCTCAAAGGCAGCGGCCATTCTGTCGACCAGAACCGCAAGCACCTCTCGATTAGAATACCTGTCGAAAGCCTCTTAGCAATCGCGCTCGCGCCCTCACCCTTAGCGGGGCACGGGTGCGGGTTGGCGATCTGGACGAAACACAGTCCTGAGTGGTAGCGTAAGCAAATCCCAACAAAGATGGGGCACATATTCGACGGCGCGAGGATTGGCCAAGCTGACCGGCGTCGCTGGAGTTGTACGTATTTTCGCGAAGCCAAGAACATATTGAAGGAAAAGGCGATGGGCTCAAGAACTTATACCGGGGCTTCATTCAAAGATTTGATGAACGACAATTATTTCCCGCTGGAAAACATGCAGCGGAGCGTGGACATCCTCAAGGCGTCCCCGGACATCCACCTGCCGACCCTAGAATACGGGCAGTATCACCTGATCCTGACGCCGGCAGACAAATGGCCAGATGGGAGCGCGGCGTACTGGCATAAGGAAAAGGGCCGGGCTCGCGTCGACCTCAGCACCCAGCCCAACACGATCCCCTTGTCCAAAGACGAGCCGGGCGTCATTCCCCTGACGCGATGCGATCTGCTCGATGCCTGCGTGCGGAAATGCTTCAACTCCGAGCCGCCGATCCCGATGAAGACGAAGATCATCACGCACGAAGCCAGCGACGCTTTCGCGCACCGGCACGAGATCCGTCTGGAGTGGGACTACAAGAAGGGCTCGGACAAGCCGGTGCTGCTCAATCTGACGATGGTCTGCCCGCACAGATCCTGAACACCATTCTAGTCCCCGGGGAACGGATACTGCCGATACAGACGCCCCCGCCGCCTAGATGATAGGAGCCGGTCCGTTGTCGCCGCCCGCTCAATCAGCTGCGAACAAGCTGCTCGACGGACCGATCCTCCATACGTTGCTCTCACTCGCTTGGCCAAATGCAATCGCATTCTCGGCCGGAACGTTAGTTGCCATCGCTGAGACGTCCTACATCGGACAGCTTGGGGTCGAATCGCTGGCAGCTATGGCGCTGGTGTTCCCCTGCGTCATGCTGACCATGAGCATGTCCGGCGCCGCAATGGGGAGCGGCGTTTCGTCAGCGATCGCCCGCGCGCTCGGTGCAGGCGACCGCGACCGCGCTGCAACCCTCGCCACCCACGCACTTCTGATTGCCGTCTTCTTCGGCTTGGTCTTCATGCTAGGCATGTTGGCCGGCGGTCCCCCTCTCCTGGAATTGTTGGGCGGTCGCGACAACGTACTGGCGCAGGCGATTGCCTATAGCCAAGTTTACTTCGGCGGGGCAGTCCTGATCTGGCTCGTAAATATTATGGCCGGCATCCTGCGCGGCACCGGCAACATGAAACTGCCGTCGCTGATGATCGTCAATTCCGCCGTGATCCAAATCATCCTCGGCCGCACCTTGGGCCTGGGTTTTGGACCGGTACCGCAATTCGGGATGCGGGGCGTGGCAACAGGCACATTGATTGCCTGCTCGGTCAATATTGTGGTGATGGGCTGGTACCTTTTTTCCGGCCGCGATCGTATCGTGCCCAAGGTGCGCGGGTTGCGCCTGCAATCGCGGATGTTCCTGGACATCCTCAAGGTGGGCGCGGTCGCCTGCTTCTCCCCGCTGCAGTCGATGCTGACTAGTCTCATCTTCACCCATATGCTGGCAGTCTTCGGCACCGCTATCCTTGCAGCTTCCGGCATTGGCGCGCGGCTCGAATATGTCCTGGCGACGATTGCCTTTTCCGTCGGCATCGGGTCGGTGCCCATGATCGGCGTTGCGATTGGTGCAGGACGCATCGCTCGCGCCCGCCGGATCTCCTGGACGGCCGGCCTCGTCGCGCTCTTCGTGGTTGGAGCGCTCGCGGGCGCGGTCGCGACCTTCCCGGACCCCTGGATCAACCTGTTTACCGAAGACGCTGGAGCCCACGCCGCCAGCCGGCAGTTCCTTCGGACCGTCGCTCCGTTCTACGCCTTCGTCGGGCTTGCCTCGGCGATGTATTTCTCGTCGCAGGGCGCCGGCAACGTGCTCGGCCCAGTGCTGGCGCAGACGGCACGGCTGCTCTTCATCATGCTTGGCGGCTGGTATCTGATCTCGCAGGCGGCAACGGCCGAGAGCTTTTTCTCGCTCACGGCCGCTTCAATGATGTTGCTGGGTGTTCTCTCCTGCGCAGCAGTTGCGTTTACGCGCTGGGGGCCGCGCAAGACCGACGTTAAGGGGCAACTGAATCTTGCGAGCGCTGCCGACAAGTAAGCGCGCAAGGCACGCCCAAGGAAACACTATAGGTTGCTTTCGTTGACGTCACATCTCGAGGAATGATAGCGTTCACAACGCAAACTAGAGGGCACAAGCACTGACT
The DNA here is from genome assembly GCF_000515415.1 of Bradyrhizobium sp. WSM1417. Taxonomy (NCBI): domain Bacteria; kingdom Pseudomonadati; phylum Pseudomonadota; class Alphaproteobacteria; order Hyphomicrobiales; family Nitrobacteraceae; genus Bradyrhizobium; species Bradyrhizobium sp. WSM1417. Next base: position 1,628,462 of record NZ_KI911783.1, on the reverse strand, counting down.
ACACTGTCGCTCGCGCGATGGAGTGTCCGCCGGCACCGGTGCCCGGCGCTATCAGGCAAGATGAGGGGTGATCCATGGGCATGGTCTACGACAATCAGGACTACAAGGATCTGATGAACGGCAATTACTATCCTCTTGAAAACATGAAGATAAGCGTTGCCAGACTCAAGGCATCGAAACAAATCGACATCGAGACCATGGAATACGGGCAGTATCAGCCGATACTGTCGCCGCTTGACACTTGGCCGAACGGCAGCGGCAAGGTGTGGTTCAAGGCACTGGGGCGTGCGCGTCTCGCGCTCGCCGCACAGCCGAACGTCACGCCGCTTTCGAATGACGAACGTGTCGTGGTGCCGCCGACGAAATGCGCGCTGCTGGATGCATCCATCCGCAAGTGCTTCAACTCCGAACCGCCGATTCCGATGAAGGCCGACATCCGGCAACACCAGAAGGACGACGCCAATTCCGATCAACACGAGATTCGTCTGGTCTGGGAGTACGGCAATGGCGAGGATCACGCGCCGACATTGCTCAATCTGACCATGGTCTGCCCCCATGCAGCCAAGCCGCGACAGGCGGATACCTCAGTCGAGGCCCGGCAGGAGCTCTCCGAAAAGTAAGGCGCGTCTGGCGGCAATACCATTTGATCTGGCGCGGGCCGGCACTTTGCCGGCCCGCCTTTTTTCGTGCGTGCTTTCGAAGGACGCTGAATCACGAGACCACGCCTCCCCACCAACAGATGCTCGGCGCGACGTCGAGCAAGGCGCGGCATGATTTCCTCGGCAGTGCCAGCGAAACGACGCTCGCCTGCCGGCGACTACGGGGACAGTGCGCTCGATAGCGGTTGTCGAAATCGCAATGGCTGCCACGTCCGAGTTCGGCGCTGTCGGCGCAACGCTCACCCACCTGAGGCAGCCGCGAGGGATTCGTCGGAGCCCGTGACACTCACGCACGGCTCCCCCAAAACAAAAATGGCCCGCGCGATGCGGGCCATTTTCGGATCGGGACCGGTAAGGTCCGAACTTGGTTGCGGGGATAGGATTTGAACCTATGACCTTCAGGTTATGAGCCTGACGAGCTACCGGGCTGCTCCACCCCGCGTTAACCGTTGCTTTGCCTTCGTGAAAGTGCCGGGGACGGTGAATGAAGGGCCGGCGCTGTTCGCGTGGCTTGCTTCGTCCGTCCCGAAGGCTTCCTTGGAAGGCAACCCCGGGCAATGCCCGTTGGGTGCGGGCGGTATGTACCAACCCGGGCTGCCTTTGGAAAGGGCTGCGGGGACGTTTTTTTCGACTTTATGACGGCGCGGTGGACGAATTTGCGGCCTGTTTGGCCCGCCCTTGCCAGAAGTTCCACAAGGGGCCAGCTTGCGGCCACAAAACCAGGCGGAAACGCCACTTCAAAGGGGAGAACGCCATGGACCACGCCTTGGAACGTCCCTTGGACGGCCCCTCGGACCGCCCCCCGCCGAGCGCCCCGCTTCGGGCCCTCGAAGACGCCTTCCATGCCATGATCGCGCGGTCGCGGGCCGAGCCGGCGCCTGGCCTTGCCGAGCGGCTCGACCGGCTGGCGCGGCTGCGCGCCGTCGTCGCCGACAACGAGGTGCGCTTCGGGCAGGCGATCTCGGCCGATTTCGGCCACCGCTGCGCGGTCGAGACCAATGTCGCCGAGACCATGATGGTGTTCTCCGAGATCCGTCATGCCACGAAACACCTCAAGAGCTGGATGGCGCCGCAGCGCGTTTCGACGGCGCTGCAATTCCTGCCCGCGCGCAACCGGCTGATGCCTCAGCCGCTCGGCGTCGTCGGCATCATCGCGCCCTGGAATTATCCGCTGCAGCTGACGCTCGCGCCCGCGATCGGTGCGCTCGCGGCCGGCAACCGTGTCATCATCAAGCCGAGCGAACACGTCGCCCATTTCTCAGCGCTGCTGAAGGAGACGGTCGCCGCGCGGTTCGACGCTGCGGAAGTGCTCGTCACCGGCATCGAGGATGAGGTCGCGAAGGCCTTCGCATCGCTGCCGTTCGATCATCTGGTGTTCACCGGCTCGACCCGGGTGGGGCGGCTGGTGGCGGAGGCCGCGGGGCGTAATCTGACGCCGGTCACGCTCGAGCTCGGCGGCAAGTCGCCTGTTATCATCGACGCCTCGGCCGACCTCGAAGAGGCCGCCGAACGCATCGCCTACGGCAAGCTGCTCAATGCCGGGCAGACCTGCATCGCGCCCGATTATGTGCTGGTGCCCGAGCGCGCGTTGCAGGCCTTCGCCGAAAAAGTGCGCGCGCAGATGCGGCGCATGTTCGGCACCGATCCCGCCAACAAGGACTACACCTCCGTGATCTCCGACCGGCATTATGCGCGGCTGGAAAATCTCGTCGCGGATGCGGCACGTCACGGCGCCAAGATCCTGCAGCCGGCGAAGGCGGACGATCCGAACTGGAAGGCGCACCGCAAATTCCCGCCGACGCTGATCGTGGGCGCGACCGAGGCGATGACGGTGATGCAGGAGGAGATTTTCGGACCGGTGCTGCCGGTGCTCGGCTATCGCGAACCGGCCGACGCCATCGCCTTCGTCAACGCCCGCGACCGGCCGCTGGCGCTGTACTGGTTCGGTAAGGACCGCATTGCGCGCGACGAGGTGCTGGCGCGCACAATCTCCGGCGGCGTCACCATCAACGACTGTCTGTTCCACTTCGCGCAAATCAACCAGCCGATGGGCGGCGTCGGCGCATCCGGCACCGGCACCTATCACGGCGAATGGGGCTTTCGCACGTTCAGCAAGCTGAAGCCGGTGTTCTATCGTTCGAAATTCAACCGCCTCGCCGACCTCTATCCGCCCTACGGCGGCAAGATCGCGCGCCTGGAGAAGATGATGCGGTTCATGTCGTAGGTTTCAACACCCGTCATTGCGAGCGCAGCGAAGCAATCCAGAATCCCTCCGCGGTGACAGTCTGGATTGCTTCGCTGCGCTCGCAATGACGAGAAGAAGAATGCAAGGGGGGAACATCAGTGACGGACACATTCGATTTCGTCGTCGTGGGCGCGGGCTCCGGCGGCTGCGCGGTGGCGGGGCGGCTGTCGGAGGATGCGGGGACATCCGTGGCGCTGCTCGATGCCGGCGGACGGAACGACAATTGGCGGATCACCACGCCGTTCGGACTCGCTTTGCCATACAAGGTCGCGAACTGGGGCTTCGATACCGTGCCGCAGAAGGGATTGAACGGCCGTATCGGCTATCAACCGCGTGGCAAGGGGCTCGGTGGCTCCTCGGCGATCAATGCCATGGTCTACATTCGCGGCAACAAATGGGACTACGACCACTGGGCCTCGCTCGGCAATGCCGGCTGGTCGTATGCGGACGTGCTGCCCTATTTCAAGCGCTCGGAGAACAACGCCGATTTCGACGGCGCGTATCATGGCAAGGGCGGCCCGCTGCATGTCAACCGGCTGCGCGCGGACAATCCGATCCACGACGTCTTCCATCAGGCCGCCCGCGAGGCGCAGTTCCGCATCCGCGAGGACTTCAATGGAGACGACCACGAAGGGCTCGGCAGCTATCAGGTGACGCAGCACAATGGCGAGCGCTGGAGCGCGGCGCGCGCCTATGTGAATCCGCACATGGGCAAGCGCGCCAATCTGCGTGTCGAGACGCAGGCGCATGCCACGCGCATCCTGTTCGAAGGCGGGCGCGCGGTCGGCATCGAATATGTCCAGGGCAAGCAGACAAAGCGGCTGCGCGCCCGCCGCGAGGTGATCCTCGCCGCCGGCGCCTTCCAGTCACCGCAATTGCTGATGCTGTCGGGCATAGGCGACGGCGAGGCGATTGCCGCGCACGGTATCGGCGTCGTGCGTCATTTGCCGGGCGTCGGACGCAATCTGCAGGATCATCCGGATTTCGTGTTCGTCTACGCCTCCGACTACCCGCACTTCGTCCACTCATCGCTCGGCCGGCTGCCATCCCTGCTCCGCGCCATCCAGCGATATCGCCGGGACCGGCGCGGACTGATGACCACCAATTTCGCCGAGTGTGGCGGCTTCCTGAAGACCCGAGCCGACCTCGATGTGCCCGACATCCAGCTGCACTTCATCATCGCGATGCTCGACGATCACGGCCGCAAGAAGCACAAGGAGGCGGGCTTCTCGTGCCATGTCTGCCTGTTGCGGCCGAAGAGCCGTGGCAGCGTCTGGCTGAAAAGCGCCGATCCGCTGGCAGCGCCGATGATCGATCCGAATTTTCTGGGCGAGGCGGAGGATCTCGAGACGATGGTCGCGGGCTTCAAGACCACGCGACGGCTGATGGAGACGCCCGCGATGCGCGCGTTGCAGAAGAAGGACATGTTCACGTCCGACGTGAGAACGGACGACGACATCCGCGCCATCCTGCGCGCGCGTGTCGACACCGTCTATCACCCCGTCGGCACCTGCAAGATGGGCACGGACGCGATGGCCGTGGTCGATCCGGCGCTGAAGGTGCACGGCATGGAAGGCCTGCGCGTCGTCGACGCCTCGATCATGCCGACGCTGATCGGGGGCAACACCAATGCACCGACCATCATGATCGGGGAGAAGGCAGCGGATATGATCCGGGGCGAGATGCGGTAGCTCTTCTCCCTCTCCCCGCTTGCGGGGAGAGGGTTGGGGTGAGGGGGAGCCTCCGCGAGGACGGAAGCAGTCGAATATGCCGAGACTCCCCCTCACCCGCATCGCATCTTCGATGCGACGCGACCTCTCCCCGCAAGCGGGGCGAGGTGAAGAAAAATCAATTCAACAAGAACCCGCCGTCCACCGTCACCACGCTGCCCGTCATGTACCGCGAGGCCTTCGAGGCCAGCAGCAGGATCGCGCCGTCGAGATCGGACTCGGCGCCGATGCGGCGTTGCGGGATGCGCTTGGTCAGGCGCTCGCCTGATGGCGTCGACCAGAACGCGTGGTTCATCTCGGTGTCGATGTAGCCGGGCGCCAGCGCGTTGACACGGATATTCTGCCCCGCAAGCTCCAGCGCCATCGCTTTGGTCGCCTGGATGATGCCGGCCTTGGAGATCGCGTAGGGCGACAACGCCTTCAGCACGCCGGTGCCGAGCACGGAGGCGATGTTGACGATGTTGCCTTCCTGCTTGCGCGCGATCATGCGGCGCGCGATCTCGGTCGCGAGGAAATAGGCGCCCTTGAGATTGGCGCCGATCACCGCGTCCCAATCGGCCTCGGTCTGCTCGGTCGCGAGCTTTTCGATCGCGATGCCGGCATTGTTGATCAGCACCGTGACCGGGCCGAGCGCGGCCTCCGCGGCATCGATCGCCCTGGCGATCGATGCGGTGTCGGTGACATCGAGTGCGACGGCGGCGGCACGGCCGCCTTTGCCGCGGATCTCGTCTTCCAGGCTCTTCAGCTTGTCGGTCTGCCGCGCCGCGAGCCCGACGGCCGCGCCATGCGCCGCCAACACCCGGGCAAATTGCCGCCCCAGCCCCTGACTTGCACCGGTGACGAGGACGGTTTCCTGACTGACGTCGAACAGGTCTGACATGACGCTTTCCTTGACGCTTTCCTGCGGGCGATCCTTCAGCTTTGCGGCCATCAATACAGACGATTTTAACGATCTGAAACCGGAATGATCGGTTCTGCGTTCACTCGTTCCATGGCAGGCTCCCACGCATGAACAGTTTCGATCTCGCCGTCTATGCGGCGTTCGCCATCGCGATCGGTTTCGGTTTCAGGACCGGCCTGCTCGGCAGCGCCATGACGATCCTGGCCTATCTCCTCGCCGCCCCCATCGCCGTCGCGCTGATGCCGCTGATCGTCCCGCAGGTCGCGAGCAATCCGAACGCGCCGCTGCTGCAGAACTGGATCTGGTTCTTCGGCATCTTCGTGGTGGTCGGCATGCTGTTTGGATATCTCGGCCGGTTGGCGCTGAGCGACACGATACGGCAGGCCGGCATCGGCGACCGGCTCGGCGGCGCAGCGCTCGGCGCCATCAGGGTCGGCCTCGTCGCCACGACGCTGGTGCTGGTGTTCGACCAGATCGTGCCGGCCAACCGCCAGCCGCCGTTCCTCGCCGGCTCGCATCTGCGGCCGCTGTTCTCGACGGCCGGCCGGATGGGCTTCAAGTCGCTGCCGCCGGAGGCGGCCTCCGCGATCGACCGCCTCAAGCAGGAGCGGCGCATCTGATGAGGCGCATTTGCATCGCCGGGCAAGCGCGCATGCATTTTGATGCGAGCCAATCCCTTATCAGCGGCGCCAAGGTTGGCTAGACTAGCGGCTTCTTAAAAACCTGCATGACATTACGGGAGTGAAACAGTGGATCTTGGGATCAAAGGTCGCCGCGCCATCGTCTGCGCATCCAGCAAAGGCCTCGGACGCGCCTGCGCCATCTCGCTGGCCGAGGCCGGCGTTCACGTCACGCTGACCGCGCGCGGCGCCGAGGCCCTGAAGAAGACGGCCGACGACATCCGCAAGGCCTATCCTGATGTGACCGTCACCGCGATCGTCGGCGACATCACGACGCCGGCGGGCCGCGAGGCGGTGCTGAAGGCCTGCCCCGAGCCCGATATCCTGATCAACAATGCCGGCGGACCTCCGCCCGGCGATTTCCGCAACTGGACCCGCGACGACTGGATCAAGGCGATCGACGCCAACATGCTGACCCCGATCGAGCTGATCAAATCGACCGTGGACGGCATGATGGCGCGCAAGTTCGGCCGCATCGTCAACATCACCTCGGCCGCGGTGAAGGCGCCGATCGACATCCTCGGTCTCTCCAACGGCGCGCGCGCCGGCCTCACCGGCTTCATCGCCGGCCTGTCGCGCAAGACCGTGATCAACAACGTCACCATCAACGGCCTGCTGCCGGGCCCGTTCGAGACCGACCGACTGCGCAGCACCGCGAAGGGGGAATCCGAGAAGCGCGGCATCACGCCGGACCAGGTTCTGGCCGAGCGCGCCAAGCTCAATCCCGCGGGCCGCTTCGGCGACCCCGACGAGTTCGGCTACGCCTGCGCCTTCCTGTGCGGCAGCAGAGCTGGCTTCATCACCGGTCAGAACCTTCTGCTCGATGGCGGTGCCTTCCCGGGAACGCTGTGAGGGCGGTCTGGTACGAGGAGACAGGACCGGCGGCGGACGTCCTCACCTATGGTGAGATGACGACGCCGGTCGCAGGCCCAGGCGAAGTTCGTGTTCGCCTGGAAGCCTCCGGCGTCAATCCGGCCGATGTCGGCCGGCGCGGGGGCAGCTATGGCGCCAAGGAATTTTCGCGCGTCATTCCGAACAGCGATGGCGCGGGGTTGATCGACCAGACCGGCGATGGCGCGACGCGGTTCAAGATCGGCGACAGGGTCTGGCTGTTCAACGGCCAGCGCAACGGCCGCGCCTTTGGCACCGCGGCCGAACATATCGCGCTCGCCGAGCATCTGGTGACGCCGCTGCCGGACAATCTCTCTTTTGCGGAAGGCGCGACGCTGGGCATTCCCGCCATGACGGCGTGGTGCTCGCTGTTCGCGGACGGACCGGTCGTCGGCAAGTCGGTGCTGGTCACCGGCGGCGCGGGTGCAGTCGGGCATTACGCCGTGCAGCTCGCGAAATGGGGCGGCGCACAGGTGATCGCGACCGTCAGCTCGGCGATGAAAGGCGAGCAGGCGCGACAAGCTGGTGCCGATCTCGTGGTCAATTACAGGGACGAAGATGTCGTTGCCAAGGTTATGGCCTTCACCGGCGGACGCGGGGTCGACCACATGGTCGATGTCGATTTCGGCGGCAACATTGCGACGACCCTGAAGTTGATGGCCATGAATTCGACCATCGCGGTCTACGCCACGAACGGCAACCGGACGCCGACCGTGCCAATGCGCGAGCTGATGGAAAAGTGCATCACGCTCCGCTCGCTCGTCTTGTTCGCGCTGCCTCCGGCGCTGCTGGCGGCGGCGCAGGCCGACATCTCGAAATGGCTGGCAGCGGGGCCGCGAATCCACAATGTCGCGGCGCAGTTTGCGCTGTCGGAGACGGCGCAGGCCCATGTCGCGGTCGAGAGAGGCGACAAGCTCGGCACCGTGGTCGTTGACTGCGCGCGCTGATATCGGCCAGGATCACCGCTGTTGCTTGGTGGGCTCGTCTTCGTCCCGCTGGCTCGGACTGGATGAATCGGCGACAGGGTTTCCGTCGGTCCAGTCGACGCCGAATTCGTCGAGCCCGTCGGCGAGCAGGTCGCCCAGCATCGGCTCACCGAGCAGATAGTGTGCCGTCTCGCGCCGGGGACTGCGATACTCGGCGCGCGCCTCCACCGCGCGTGCGCGCAAATCGTCCCAATCGTCGATCGTGCCGTCGCCGCGGCCGAGCCAGGTCAGCGCGACGAGATCGATCTGCTCGTCCTCGTTCATGGCCACGATGAAACTTCCGAGTTCGTTGACGACCGGATCGGAGCCGTCATCCTCGAGGACGTCGACCGCATCGTCATCCGTCGCATTCGAGCCGGAATCCGGATCGGAATCCGCCTGCTTGACGTCGAATTCACGCGCCTTTTCGATGATGAAGGCGACCTTCTCCGCGGAAATCGCAAGCTCTGGCATGGCTGGCCCTTTGTCTTTCCCTGGGTTCCCGCGATAACGCCGCACCGCGTCAGATGATCCATTGCGCCTGACGGCGAAACTGCGCATGTTCCCCGCCAAAGCAAGAACATGAGGATGCGCCGGATGCAGTGGAAGGTCGGCAGGGTCAACATCACCAAAGTCGTGGAATTGGAGACGGTCGGCTCGACCCGCTTCATTCTGCCCTTGGCGAGCAATGCAGAAATCCAGAAGCTGCCTTGGCTGATCCCGCATTTCGCCACCGAAGAAGGCCGGCTGAAGATGTCGATCCATTCGCTGGTGGTGGAGACGCCTTCGCGCCGCATCGTGGTCGATACCGGGCTTGGCAATGACAAGCAGGGCCGCAACGTCCCGACCTGGAACAATCGCACCACGCCGTTCCTGAAGACGATGATTGCGGCGGGCTTTCCCCCTGACAGCATCGATACCGTGCTGTGCACGCATCTTCACGTCGACCATGTCGGCTGGAACACGAAATGGGTCGACGGCCAATGGGTGCCGACCTTCCCCAACGCGCGCTATGTCTTCGGCAAGACCGAGTATGAGCATTGGCGCGACCATTCCACCGAGCCGGACAAGCACGCCGTGTTTGGCGATTCCGTGAAGCCGATCGTCGATGCCGGCCGGGCCGAGTTGATCCCGAGCGACCACCGGCTCAGCGACGAGATCAGCATGATTCCGACCCCCGGCCACAGCCCCGGGCATATGAGCATCCTGATCCGGTCGGACGGCGAGCAGGGACTGCTGACGGGCGACGTCGCCCATCATCCCTGCCAGATGGCGCATCTCGGCTGGTCCTCGACCGCGGATTCCGATCAGAGCCGATCTGCCGCGACGCGGCGCGAATTGTTCGGCCGGTTTGCCGACACCCCGACGCTGGTGATCGGCGGGCATTTTTCGGCCGGGCACATCAGGCGGGACGGGGACGCATTCAGGTTCGAAGCACTGGCCTAGGTCTCGTGCCCCGGACGAACCTCCCGAATCGAGGGGGCTGCAATGCGCTCTCTTTGAGCGGTTGAATTTCCCGTCGCCCTGTTCCATGAAGCTGTTCAACCGATCGGTCCATTCAGGGAGAAACGAGAATGAAGCTTGTTCGTTATGGCGAGAGGGGTGCGGAAAAGCCCGGCCTGATCGACAAATCCGGCCAGTTGCGGGACCTGTCGGCGCATGTGAAGGACCTGACCGGCGAGGCCTATTCGCCCGACAGCCTGAAGAAGCTGGCGGCGCTCGATCCCGCCTCGCTGCCCGCCGTCTCCGGCAAGCCGCGGTTCGGCGCCCCCGTCACCGGCATGTCGAAATTCGTCGCGATCGGCCTCAACTACAGCGACCACGCCAAGGAGACCGGCGCGGAGATCCCGAGCGAGCCGATCATTTTCATGAAGGCCAACACCTCGCTGTCCGGCCCGAACGACGCCGTCGAGAAGCCGCGCGGCTCGACCAAGCTCGACTGGGAAGTCGAGATCGCCGCGATCATCGGCACGCGTGCAAAATACGTCTCGGAAGCCGACGCGCTCAACCACGTCGCCGGTTACTGCGTCTGTAACGACGTCTCCGAGCGCGCCTTCCAGATCGAGCGCCTGGGTCAGTGGACCAAGGGCAAGTCGCACGACACGTTCGGCCCGCTCGGTCCCTGGCTCGCCACCAAGGACGAGATCAAGGACGTGCAGAACCTGCCGATGTGGCTCGACGTCAACGGCCAGCGCCGCCAGACCGGCTCGACCAAGACCATGATCTTCTCGATGGCCAAGTGCATCTCCTATGTCTCGCAGTTCATGACGCTGCTGCCCGGCGACATCATCACGACGGGCACCCCGCCCGGCGTCGGCCTCGGCATGAAGCCGCCGACCTTCCTCAATGTCGGCGACGTCATCACGCTCGGCATCGAAGGCCTCGGCGAGCAGCGCCAGGAGATCGTCGCGGCGTAAGCCGCCGACCTCATCCTGAGGAGCGCGCAACGCGCGCGTCTCGAAGGATGTGCCAAGACCACGGTCGCCCGACGTTCGCGCCGGGTGACGAGAGAGCGCCTCCCGTTGCCATCCTTCGAGACGCGCGCCAAGCGGCGCGCTCCTCAGGATGAGGACTGTGTGTCTGGATAAAGGTTATTTCCCATGAAGCTCACCTTCTCCCCCGCCTCGCCCTTTGCACGCAAGGTGCGCATCGCCGCGATCGAGCTTGGGCTGATCGACAAGATCGAGTTCACGCCGGCAGCGGTGGCACCGGGGCAGGCCAACGAGGACTATTCGCGCATCACGCCGCTGAAGAAGCTGCCGGTGCTGATCACCAATGACGGCGATGTTATTTTGGACTCGTACGTCATCGTCGAATATCTCAACGAGATGGCCGGCGGCAGCCTGATCCCCGATTACGGTCCGCGGCGCTGGAAGGCCAAGACCAATCATTCCCTGATCAACGGCATGCTCGATTCCATGCTGCTGTGCCGCTACGAGAAGATGGTGCGACCGCAGGGCCTGCAATGGCAGGCGTGGTCGGACGACCATTGGAATCGGGCCTGGACCGGCATGGCGCGCTTCGAGAATATGCCCGAAGTGCTGAACGGCCCCTTCGACATCTCGCAGATCGGCCTCGTCTGCGTGCTCGGCTATGCCGACTTCCGCTTCGCCGATTGCGGCTGGCGCAAGGCTTATCCGAAGCTCGACGCTTTCCACCAGAAGATGCTGGAGCGGCCCTCCGTGAAGATCTCGGTGCCGCCCGCGGCGTAGTATCGCGACGGCGGGGAGAAGGATGATGCGCGATCGCTTCCCCCGCCTCAATATTCTCGGCGCGAGCCTCGTGCTTGCGTTGACCATCTCAACCACTTCCGCGCAAGCCGACGGCATGGTGCCTGGACAGCGAAACCTCGCCTGCGAACCGCCATCGTCAACCGACGACGGCTGGACGACTGCGTCGCCCGACAGCGTCGGCATGGACGGCGCGCAACTCTGCGGCATCGCTGCGCGACTCGGGCAACGCGCGACTTCGGTCCATTCGGTTGTCGTCGCGCGCCACGGCCAGCTCGTCTTCGAGCAATATTTCGCCGGCTACGACCAACCCTGGGGACAGCCGGAAGGCCAGGGCGAATTCACCGCGACGACGAAGCACGACATGCGCTCGGCATCGAAGAGCGTCGTTTCGCTGCTCGTCGGCATCGCCATCGATCGCAAGCTGATCGAAGGCGTCGATGAACCTGTGCTCAAATTCTTCCCCGACCATCAGGCGGTGAAGCAGGCAGGCTGGGAGGTCATCACGCTCCGCCATCTCCTGACGATGTCCTCGGGAATGAAATGGGACGAGGCGCGGGCCTGGACCGATCCGAACAACGACGAGCCGCATCTCGGCTTTGAGGTCGATCCGATCGGCTATGTGCTCGCAAGGCCGGTCGCGGCGCCGCCGGATGTGCTCTGGACCTATAATGGCGGCGGGACTGAACTGCTCGGCAACATCCTTGAACGCGTCTCGGGCAAGCCACTAGAGGCGTTTGCGCGCGAGGTGCTGTTCCAGCCGCTCGGAATCACCGATTCCAAGTGGAAGGCCTACCCGAAGAACGGCAAGATCGCTGCGGCCGCCGGCCTGCGCTTGCGTCCGCGAGATGCTGCCAAGCTCGGCCAGCTCGTGCTCGATCGCGGCCAGTGGAACGGCCAACAAATCGTCTCGGCCGATTGGATTGCACAATCGACCACGCCACGAATTCCAGGCGATCGGCTTTTTCGGCAGCACGCTGTTCTACGGCTATCAATGGTGGATGGGCCGCTCGCTGGCCGGCGGAAGGGAAATCAAATGGGTTGGCGCCTTCGGCTGGGGCGGACAACGCATTTTCATCGTGCCCGAGCTTGATCTCGTCATGATGACCACCGCTGCCCAATACGGCCAGCCGAAGGAAGGGCTGGCCGCGATCGACGTCCTCTCCAACATCGTCATTCCGTCCGTGCGTGACGCACGATGAGTGCAAGGAAGCGAGCATGAGCCTGAAATACGCGGTCGGCGATCTCACCATCCATCGGATCATCGAGCAGGAAACCTCGTTCGTGCCGGCACTGGAGATGTTGCCGGGGCTGACGCCGGAGCTGCTGGCCGAGAACCGCGCCTGGATGAGGGAGGCGAAAGCCCTGGATGACAGCGACACGTTGATGCTGTGCTTCCAGTCCTATGTGATCAAGACGCCGCACCACACCATTCTGGTCGACAGCTGCATCGGCAACGACAAGCCCCGGCCGCAGCGGCCGAAATGGAACATGAAGACTGACGACACCTATCTGCGCGGTCTCGCCGCCGCAGGTTTTTCGGTCGGCGACATCGAATTCGTGATGTGCACGCATCTGCATGTCGATCACGTCGGCTGGAACACGCGGCTGGAGAACGGCCGCTGGGTGCCGACTTTCCCGAAGGCGCGCTACGTCTTCGCCAAGCAGGAGTTCGATCACTGGACCGAGCAGAACGCGAAGGCGGAGGTGCCGCCCTTCGCCGACAGCGTGCTGCCGGTGGTCGAGGCCAAACGCCACGAGCTCGTCGGCAACGATCACCAGATCGGCGATCACGTCCGCATCCTGCCGACGCCGGGCCACACGCCGGGCCATATCGCCATCACGATGGGCCACGGCAAGGACGACGCCGTGTTCTCCGGCGATCTCATGCATTCGCCGATCCAGACGCTCTATCCGGAGCTGTCGGTCAAGTTCGACCTCGATCAGGCCAGGGCAGCAACGACGCGCCGCAGCTTCCTGGAACGCTATTGCGACACCGACACGCTGTGCTGCACCGCGCATTTCCCCTCGCCGTCGGTGGGGAAGATCCGGCGCAAGGGCAGCGGCTTCGTTTGCGCGGCGGTGTAGTGCATCGCCAATCAACACTCTCGGTTTTCGTCATGCCCGGGCTTGTCCCGGGCATCCACGTTCTTACAATCAGCCGCAACGAAGAATGTGGATGGCCGGGATTTGGAGAGACGGGCTTCGCGCTTTCGCCGACCATGACGAGGAAACACCTATGACAACGCTCCCCGACATCCCGCTCCCCGCCGGCATCCGCTCACGCTATGTCGACGATATCAACGGCCTGCGCATGCATGTGCTGGAGGCCGGCTTCGAGACCAAGGGGCGGCCGTGCATCCTGCTGCTGCACGGCTTTCCCGAGCTCGCTTTCTCCTGGCGCAAGGTGATGCCGGCGCTGAGCTCGGCCGGCTATCACGTGATCGCGCCGGACCAGCGCGGCTATGGCCGGACGACGGGATGGAGCGCGGAGTACGACGGCGACCTCGCGCCCTTTTCGCTCTTCAACCTGGTGCGGGATGCGCTCGGGCTGGTGTCGGCGTTCGGTTATAGGCAGGTCGATGTGGTCGGACACGATTTCGGCAGTCCGGTGGCGGCCTGGTGCGCGCTGATGCGGCCCGACGTGTTTCGTTCGGTGGCGATGATGAGCGCGCCGTTCGGCGGAGCGCCGCCGCTGCCGTTCAACACGGTCGACGCGCCGGCAAAGCCACCGGCCGAAGACCCCGTGCATCGCGAGCTCGCCGCCTTGCCGCGCCCACGCAAGCATTATCAATGGTACTATGCGACACGCCGGGCCAATGCCGATATGCACCGCGCGCCGCAAGGCGTGCATGATTTCCTGCGCGCCTACTATCATCACAAGAGCGCTGACTGGACCGACAACAAGCCATATCCGCTGAAGTCCTGGTCGGCGAATGAGCTTGCAAAGCTGCCGACCTATTATGTGATGGACCTGAACGAGACCATGGCCGAGACGGTCGCAAAGGAGATGCCCTCGCCGGCCGCGATCGCCGCCAATCAATGGCTGCCCGACCGCGAGATCGCCTATTACAGCGCCGAATATGGCCGAACCGGATTCCAGGGCGGCCTGCAATGGTATCGCTGCGGCACGTCGGGTGCATTCAACAGCCAGCTCGAATTGCTGGCCGGCCGCACCATCGACGTCCCCTCCTGCTTCATCTCGGGCAAGCAGGATTGGGGCACCTATCAGCGCCCCGGCGTGTTCGAGGCTATGCAAGCGCGGACCTGCACGCAGCTGCTCGGCTGCCACCTTGTCCACGGCGCCGGTCACTGGGTGCAGCAGGAGCAACCGGCCGAGGTGAGCCGCCTGCTGCTCGATTTCCTGGCGAAGAGCCGCGGCGTGATTTGACCCGGGAACTTCGGCGCCCTATATAGTTTAGAACTATTCTAAACTAATCAGACAGGGCCGCCGTGAAGAATTTTGCCGATCTCACCGAGCGCGAGGTGCTTGCTGTCGCGATCTCCTCCGAGGAGGAGGACAGCCGCATCTATATGAGCTTCGCCGAGGACTTGAAGGAGCGCTATCCGGACTCGGCCAAAATCTTCGAGCAGATGGCCGAGGAAGAGCGCGGCCATCGTCACATGCTGCTGGAAATGTACGAGCAGCGCTTCGGTCCGCATTTGCCCCCGATCCGCCGCGAGGACGTCAAAGGCTTCCTGCGCCGTCGTCCGGTCTGGCTCACCAAAAACCTGCCGCTCGACACCGTCCGCAGGGAAGTCGAGACCATGGAATTGCAGGCCGAGCGCTTTTACGTGAAGGCCGCCGAACAGGCGCAGGATGTCGGCGTGCGCCGCCTGCTCGGCGATCTGGCCGAGGCCGAGAAAGGCCACGAAGAGGTGGCGGCGAAGCTGACGGACCAGATCCTGAGCTCAGACGTGCGCGCCGAGGAAGACCGCACCAACCGGCGCATGTTCGTGTTGCAATATGTGCAACCAGGTCTCGCCGGCCTGATGGACGGCTCCGTCTCGACGCTGGCGCCGCTGTTTGCGGCTGCCTTCGCCACGCATCAGAACTGGCAAACGTTTCTGGTCGGCCTCGCCGCCTCGATCGGTGCCGGCATCAGCATGGGTTTTGCGGAGGCGCTGTCGGACGACGGCTCCCTGACCGGGCGTGGTTCGCCCTGGCTGCGAGGTCTCACCTGCGGCTTGATGACGACGCTCGGCGGGCTTGGGCACACCCTGCCCTATCTCGTGCCCGATACCTGGGCCAACGCATTCTGGATCGCGACCGGAATTGCCGGAATCGTCGTGTTCTTCGAATTGTGGGCGATTGCCTTCATCCGCGCGCGCTACATGGACACGCCGTTCCTCCAGGCCGTGTTCCAGATCGTGCTCGGCGGCGCGATCGTGCTGGCGGTGGGGATACTGATCGGAGCGGCGTAGGACGTTGTCATGCCCCGGCTTGACCGGGGCATCCAGTATGCCGCGACCTCCGTGTCCGATCGGCGCCGGTGGAATACTGGATCGCCCGGTCAAGCCGGGCGATGACTGCGAGTGGTTGCGGCTCACCGCGTTCCGTCTTGCTCACATGTCAATCGCGGTCAAACGGCGGTTGCGATGCTGGGCCAAACTGCGCATCATTGTTTGACGACTTGAACAGGAGATGCGCCGTGGCAAAATCCGAATGGAGTTTCAAGAGCGCGGTCGAGCTATCGGCGGCACTGACGGCCAAGAAGGTTTCCGCGGTCGAGCTCACGCAGGATGCGATCGCCCGCATCGAGCGACACGACGAAAAGATCAACGCGATCTGCGTCCGGGATTTCGACCGTGCGCTGGACGCCGCACGTGAGGCGGACGCCGCATTGGCCCGCGGCGAGCGCAAGCCGCTGCTCGGCCTGCCGATGACGATCAAGGAATCCTTCAACATCGCCGGCCTGCCCACGACCTGGGGATTCGTGCCGCAGAAGGATTTCAAGCCCGCCGAAGACGCCCTGGCGGTCGCGCGTATCAGGCAGGCCGGCGGGGTCATCCTCGGCAAGACCAATGTGCCGGTGGGACTGGGCGACTGGCAGAGCTACAACGACATCTATGGCACCACGAACAACCCCTATGATCTCGGCCGCACACCGGGTGGATCCTCCGGAGGATCGTCGGCAGCCCTCGCCGCGGGCTATTGCGCGCTCGCGACCGGCTCCGACATCGGAGGCTCGCTGCGTGTGCCGGCCTTTCATTGCGGCATCTTCGCCCACAAGCCGACCATCAATCTCTGCCCGGCGCGCGGCGAGACCCCGCCGCCGTTTCCAGCAATTCCGCGCGAGGGCGACCTCGCCGTCATCGGTCCGATGGCACGAACGGCAGCAGACCTGTCCTTGCTGCTCGACGTCATGGCCGGACCGGATCCGCTGGATGCCGGTGTCGCCTACAATCTCGACTTGCCCGTTGCACGACATCAATCGTTGCGGGACTTTCGTGTCCTGATGATCGACAGCCACCCGCTGCTGCCAACCGACCGGGACGTCCGTGGCGCGATCGATAGGCTCGCCACCGACCTGTCGAAGGTCGGCGTGACGATCGCCCGCGAGAGCGTCCAGTTCGTGGACTTCGCGGAGACGTCGCGGCTCTACATGCGCATGCTGCTGAGCTTTCTCGGCGCATTCTTCCCGCCGGAGGAGTTTGCGGATTCACAGACCCGGGCGAGCCAGCTTGCGCCCGAGGATCGCAGCCTCAGTGCGGAGCGGCTGCGCGGCATCACCGCAAGCCACCGAGCCTGGGTACTCGACGCTGGCGCCCGCGCCGGCCTGCGCGCGCAATGGCGCTCGCTGTTCAAGAGCTTCGACGCGGTGATCTGCCCGATCCTGCCGACGCCGGCCTTTCCGCATGACCATTCGCCGCAGCAGAACCTGCGACTCATTAACATCGACGGCAAGGACTATCCGTATTCCGATCAGCTCGCCTGGCCCGGTCTTGCGACGCTTCCCGGCCTGCCGGCAACGGCTGTTCCGCTCGGTCTATCGAAGGACGGACTGCCGGTCGGCGTGCAAATCATCGGGCCCTTTCTCGAGGACCGCACGCCGCTGAAGCTCGCCGAGCTGATCGAACGCGAGTTCGGCGGGTTCGTGGCGCCGCCCTTGTTCAATGACTGAGAGAAATCTCATGAGCAACGACCTCGAACAGCTCACCGCGCTCAACCGCGACTATGTCGCCTCGGTGCAGAATTGCGACGTCAAGCGCTTCGACGAGATTTTAGCGCCGGAGTTCTACTGCTCGAATCCCGACAAGACGCTGGTCGATCGCGAGGCCTTCCTGAAGCAGACGGCGCGTCCGATAGCGATGCGGAATCTGAGGGAGCACGAGGTCATCATCCGCATCATGGGCGATTTCGCCATCATCCACGCAACGACGAGCTACACCAATGCGGACGGCCAGCAGGCCACCGGGCGCTATACCGATTGCTGGGCGAAGACGAACGGGACATGGCTGGCAGTGTCGGCGCACGTGTCGCGGTAAAGAGCGCGTCACACCACACATTCTCCGGCACAGCCAGATATTCGGGAGGCCGCGAGGTCAGCGCTCCAGATTCTTCAGCAGCAATTTCAGCGCTGTCGCCGCAAAGGTTTGCATGTTAGCGAGGCGGTCGTTGCTGCCCGTCTCCAGCGTCATCGCCTCGACTGCGGGCCCGGCGACCGCCATGCAGCTGTGGCCCGCCGCATCGCCGTAGCGATTGCCGGTGGGACCGGACGCGCCGGTCTCGGACAGGCCCCAGTTGCAGTTGAAGCGGCTGCGCATCCGCTCGGCCAGCAGCTGCGCGTAGGGCTCCGACGAGGAACGAAAGCCCTTCATTCCTTCGTCCGAAATATCCATCAGCACACGCCGGGCATCGCGGGTGTAGACAACGGCCCCGCCGAGGAAATAGGCGGACGCGCCGGGGACCGCGAGCAGGCTGGCCGAGATCAGTCCGCCGGTCGAGGATTCCGCCACGGCAATGGTCTGTTTGCGCGCGATCAGTTTTGCGGCGACCTGTTCCGCAATGCTAACGAGCTCTTTCATTCCCTGACCCCTTATGCCTTCGCAACCGAGCTCGGCCTTTCTAGCATATGACAGCGCCGTTGGCCGAGTTGCAGCCAACGGGCAGGCCTGCTTGAATGGCGGCCAAAGGCGGAGCGGCCAAGCGCCGCCCGCGAGACGACGCGACGAGGAAACGTGAAGGACACGTCATGGCGTCCCTGATCGCCGGCGGGGTGGATTGCGATGTGCATCCGGCCGTGCCGCATCTGACCAGCCTGCTGCCCTACCTGAACGACTATTGGCGCGATCAGGTGACGACACGCGGCATGGTCGATCTCATCTCGCAATCCTACCCGCAAAACTCGCCGATCACGGCGCGGCCCGACTGGCGCCCCGAAAGCGGCAAGCCGGGCGAGAGCCTGGCGGACATGCAGCGCCACGTGCTCGATCCCTTTCAGCTCTCGCATGCCATCTGCAATCCGCTCTATGGCGTGCAGATGGTGTTTTCCGAGGATCTGCAGGCCGCCTTCTGTCGCGCGCTGAACGACTGGCTCGCGAAAGAATGGCTCGATCGCGATCCGCGGCTGCGCGGCTCCATTGTGATCCCAACCCAAAGCGTCGAGAAGGCGGTCGCCGAGATCGAGCGCTGTGCGCAAGACCGCCGCTTCGTGCAGGTGCTGATGCTGGTGATGGGCGACACGCCGCTCGGCAAGCGCGCGCTCTGGCCGATCTACGAGGCGGCAGAACGGCTGGAACTCCCGATCGGCATTCATGCCGGTTCCGCCTATCACAATCCGCCGACCGCCGTCGGCTGGGGGTCCTACCACATCGAGGATTATGCCGGTCAGGCCCAGGCGTTCCAGACCCAGCTCACCAGCCTGATCGTCGAGGGCGTGTTCGCCAAATATCCGCGGCTGAAAATGGTGATGCTGGAATCCGGGGTGTCCTGGATCTCCCCCTTTCTGTGGCGCCTGCACAAGTTCTGGCGCGGGGTGCGGATGGAGACGCCGTGGGTCGATCGCGCGCCGCTGGACATTGTGCGCAGCAACATCCGCTTCTCGTTGCAGCCATTCGACGCGCCGCCGGATGAGGCGACATTAATTCGCCTGTTTGATCATATGCAGTCGGACGAATTGGTCGTATTCTCCACCGACTATCCGCACTGGCAGTTCGACGGCCAGGAGGCGCTGCCCGCAGGTCTCACCCCCGATCTCGTGCGCAAGATCATGATCGATAATCCGCATGCGACCTATCCCCGCCTGACCTAGCCGCTGCCAAAGGAGGCAAGGCGATGAATATTCAATTCCGCGAAAGCTCCGAAGCCGCTTCCCCACTGGCCGTCAAAGCCGCGATCGCGGACTGCGACATCCATCCGGCACGCGCGACCCGCGCCGAGCTCTATCCCTATCTGGCCAAACGCTGGCAGCATCATCTCGAAGTCTACGGCGTCCATGCCTATCAGGGCATGATGGAAGGTCCGCCCTATCCGAAGGCCCAGCCCAACGCCTCGCGCCGCGACGCCTATCCGCCGGAAGGCGGGCCGCAGGGCTCATCGCTGTCCTTCATGCAGAAGCAGCTGCTCGACCCCAACAACGTGCAGCTCGGCGTGCTCAATCCGCTTAACACCGGGCAGGGCATCCGCAATCACGAGCTCTCGGCCGCTTTGTGCTCGGCGATCAACGATTGGCAGATCGACAAATGGACCAGCAAGGACAAGCGGCTGAAGGCCTCCATCGTCGTCGGCAATGAGGACGGGCTGTCGGCCGCAGCCGAAATCCGCGAGCGCGCCGGCGACAAGAATTTCGTGCAGGTGCTGCTGCTCAGCCGCAATGTTGAGCCGCTCGGCCAGCGTCGCTACTGGCCGATCTATCAGGCCGCGGAAGAGGCCGGCCTTCCCGTCGGCGTCCACGCGTTCGGCTTCGGCGGCAACCCGATCACGCCGTCGGGCTGGCCTTCCTATTACATCGAGGAAATGGTCGGCCACTCGCAGTGTCAGCAATCGGCGCTCGCAAGCCTCGTGCTGGAGGGTGTGTTCGAGCGCTTCCCGAAATTGAAGATGGTGATGATCGAGGCCGGCTTCGGCTGGGCGCCGTCGCTGGCGTGGCGGCTCGACAAGGTCTGGCAGCGCCTGCGCAGCGAGGTGCCGCATGTGAAGCGGCCGCCGTCGGAATATATCCGCGAGCAGGTGTGGTGGACGACGCAGCCGATGGAGGATCCGGAGCGCCGCGAGGATCTGTTCGACGTCATCAAGTGGATCGGCTGGGATCGGCTGCTGTTCGCCACCGACTATCCGCACTGGGACTACGACGAGCCGTCGCGCGTGCTGCCCGCAGGCGTCAACGACGATGATCGCGAGGCCTTCTATCTCGGCAATGCGAAGAAGCTGTACGGGATCGCTTGATGGCGCGGCATGTGATTGCCGCGGTCGATGAGTTTCCGCCCGGCACGCGAAAATTTCTGGAGATCGACGGACGGCCGATCGCGATCTTCAACATCAAGGGTGAATATTTCGGCCTGATGAACCGCTGCCCGCATCAGGGCGCAGCGCTGTGCGAGGGACCTTTGATCGGACTCGCGCAATCGAAGGATCCGGGCGAGATCGAATACACCAAGCTCGGCGAGATCATTCGCTGCCCCTGGCACGGCTGGGAGTTCGACATCCGCACCGGCCAGTCCTATTGCGACCCCCGCCGCTTCCGCGTCAAGGCCTACCCGGCCCATGTCGAGCCGGGTGCGAGCGTGGTGAAGGGGCCGTACGTTGCTGAGACGATTGCGGTGAAAGTCGAGAGCGATTACGTCGTGGTGGAGTTGTAGCGAGTAGCAGGTGGCGCGGACTGCGCCGGCACGATCTCAAGCTTTATTCTGCGTTGCAGCGATCATCCAGTCGCGGAATGCCGCGAGCTTCGGCGCCTCGCGGCGACCCTCCGGCGCGACCAGATAGAAGCCGGCATCGGCCGGCAGCGCGATCTTGAAGGGAACGACGAGCCGGCCCTTGGCGATGTCGTCCTGGACGTAGGAGGTCCGCCCCATCGCGACGCCGATGCCGTCGATCGCGGCCTGGATGGTCATGAAGATCATGTCGAAGGTGATGCCGGGCTGCCTGGCGATGTCGGCCGGCTGACCCGCCGCCGTCAACCACAGCCGCCAGTCGTCGCTGTTGGCATTGGAGGTGTGCAGCAGCATGTGGCTCTTGAGGTCCTCGGGACAGCGCAGCGGCTTGTCACCGCGCAGCAGAGACGGGCTGCACACCGGAAACAGCTCGTCCGCCATCAGCCAGTCGGCGCGCAAACCCGCCCACTGGCCGCGCCCGTAACGGATCGCGGCATCGACATTGTCGCGCTGGAAGTCCACGAGGCTGGTCGAGGTGGTGATGCGGACGTCGATGCCGGGATGGTGCTCCTGGAAATCGGTCAGCCGCGGCAGCAGCCATTTTGCGGCCAGCGAGGCCAGCGTCGAGACGGTCAGCACCTTGTCGTCGTCCTTGCGCAGTAGCCGGTCGGTGGCAAGGCGAAGGTCGTTGAAGGCGGCGCGGACGCCCGGCAGATAGTCGCGCGCCTCCGGCGTCAGCGTCAGCGCGCGGTTCTGCCGGACGAACAGGCGGATGCCGAGCTCCTCCTCGAGCCTGCGGATCTGATGGCTGATCGCGGTCTGGGTCACATTCAGCTCGGACGCCGCCAGCGTGAAGCTGAGATGGCGCGCGGCGGCCTCAAAGGCCCGCAATCCGTTCAGGGAGGGCAATCTGGCAGTCATATGGCAGCAGGATACATGACGTTATTTCATGCGAAAGAGTACAAATTGTCGTTTGTCGCAATGCACCCGCAAGCAGATATTAGGGGTCAACTTAGCTCCAGGAGCTGACAATGTCTACTTTGACCCAGAATTCGATGACAAATCATCATGCGCCAGGGCTGATCCATCAGATCGGCGAGACCCTTCACGTCTGGCACGAGCGCTACCGGACCCGGCGGGAGCTCACCCACTGGTCCGCGCGCGACCTTCAGGACGTCGGGCTGTCCTGGAGCGATGTGGCCTACGAGGCCGACAAACCCTTCTGGCGGGCCTGATTGGCCGCCAGGCCGGCGCCGCCTGACTGTGGGGGCGCCGGCGGTCCCTTTTCCCTTTGGTCCCCTTGGGGGCGCGTGTCATGAGCACCCTTCGCCTGGAAGATCTGAAGCAATATTCGGACACGCTGCGCACGCGACACGGCGAGGCGCTGCGCGTTCGCTTCGTCGAGCCGCGCGACACCGAGGAGCTCCAGCATTATTTTCGCTCGCTCTCGACGCGGTCCCGCTACAACCGCTTCTTCGGCGCGATCAGCGAACTGCCGCAGGGCCTGCTGCACGAATTCCTTCAAATCGGCGAGCGCGAACGTTTCACCGTGGTCGCGACCATGATGGTCGACGGCTTCGAGACCATCGTCGCCGAAGCGCGCTATGCGCTGCATGCCGAAACCGCGACGCTTGAATTCGGCCTGTCGGTTGCCGACCGCTGGCAGGGCCACGGCATCGCCACCGTGCTGATGAAGAATCTTGAATGCCGCGCGGCCGCGCTTGGCGCCGACCACATGTTCGGCGACACGCTGCGCTCCAACGCCGCCATGATCTCGCTCGCACGCAAATCGGACTTCGCCTTCGTCAACCATCCTGACGACTGGAAGCTGGTGCGCTTCGACAAGGAGATCTCCGTCGCACCGAAAGACATTCCTTGCGCGAGCTGGCGTCTCGTCGCGCTTTCCCGTCAGGCCGATAGCCCCTCAGCCTCGGCCTGACACCACTCGTGCCCGGCTTGGTGAAAACCAGAGCCGGGCATTTTTTTCGCCGCTACTTCCCCGTGAATACAGCCTTGCGCTTCTCGATGAACGCCTGCACCGCTTCCTTGTGATCGGCGGTCGTGGTCAGGCGGACCAGACGCTCGGCTTCATGGTCGCGCGCGGTCTCGAAGTCGAACAGCAGGGCCTCGTCGAGATTGTCCTTCATGTAGCGCAGCGCGAGGCGCGGACCTCCAGCGAGGGATTTTGCCAGTGCAAAGGCCTCCGCCTGCAATTTGTCGTCGGGTACCACGCGGTTGACGAGGCCGATGGCCTCGCACCTGGCGGCATCGACCCGATCGCCGGTGAACAGCAGCTCGCGCGCCCGCGCAGTGCCGACGAGGCGCGTCAACAGCCACGCGATGCCATAATCGCCGCTGAGCGCAATGCGCGCATAGCCGGTGGCCACGAAGGCCGACTGTGCGGCAATGCGGATGTCGCAGGCCATGGCGATGGCGAGCCCCGCGCCGACCGCCGGCCCCGGCAGCGCCGCGATCGTCGGCTTGCGCACCGACACCAGCGCGCCGGTGAGCAGGCGCTGCCGCTCCTGGAGATCGGCGACCTTGTCGTCAAAGGACATTTCCAGCTTCTTCGGGTCGCGATGCGCACCCATGCCCTTGACGTTGCCGCCCGCGCAGAACGCTTCGCCCGCGCCGGTGATCAGCAGCGCTCCGACATCGGGGTTCTCGCCGCAGGAGCGGATCATCGTGCGCAGCGCCGGAGTCAGCGCGTCCGACAGCGAGTTGCGCGCCTCGGGCCGGTTCAGCGTGATGACGGCGACGCGATCGCGGATCACGCAGAGGAGTTCATTGGTGCCGGTATCGATGGTGGTTTCCGTGGTCATGCCGCTCCCTCTCTTTCGTCATTGCGAGGAGCGAAGCGACGAAGCAATCCAGCCTTTTTCAGTGGAGGCATTCTGGATTGCTTCGCTTCGCTCGCAATGACGGTCGTTGTGAATTTATCGCCTTCAAAACTTCTCCACCCAGGGCCGCAGCTCCAGCTCCCAGCTCCAGGCGCTGCGCGGCTGCTGCAACACATTCCAGTAGCTCGCTGCGATGGCATCGGGATCGAGCATCGAATCCGGCCTCTCCGGCGCTTCCGCGCGCGCTGCGCTCCTGATGCCGCCATCGATCACGAAATGCGCGACATGGATGCCTTGCGGCGACAATTCGCGCGCCATGCTCTGCGCCAGCCCGCGCAGTGCGAACTTGCCCATCGCGAACGGTGCGGACTGCGCATAGCCCTTGACGCTGGCCGAGGCGCCGGTGAACAGGATCGCACCGTGCTGGTTCGGCAGCATGCGCCTGGCCGCCTGCTGCGCCACCAGGAAGCCGCCATAGGCACTGACCGCAATGGCGTTCGCCACGTCGGCCGGAACGAGATCGACGAACGGCCCGCGCGCGCGGCCGCTGGCGTTGTAGACGACCAAATCGGGCGTACCGATCTCGCGTTCGACCAGGCCGAACAGGCGCTCGACCTCATCAGGATCGGTGGCGTTGCAGGCATAGGCCTTGGCGCCGGTCTCGCTGCAGAGCGCGCCGAGCTTCTCGATTTTTCGCGCGGCCAGTGCGACGCGGATGCCCTGGGCGGACAACAGCCGCGCCAGCGAGGCGCTCAGGCCTTCGCCGGCGCCGACGATGAGGGCGATCTTGTATTTGGGGTGTTCCATGACGTGATCTCTCGAAGACGGGAAGCCGCTGATCTATGCACGGTCCGCACGGACAATCACCCGGGACGATCACAATTCCGCAGAGCGAATTGCTCCCACGCGGCGATCATGCCTCCCTGACAATTTGCGGCTTTATCCGCTTTCGCGACTGGAGCATGATCGACATCATCTCAAGCGGCAAGCGCCAAATCAGCGTAAAATGACCGCAAGGTGGAAACGAAGAGGACGATCATGCGACAGCCGGCCCCCGCGCAGCCAAAACAGGTCGCGGCCGCACCATCCGGACTGCTGGCTCCCGATACCACCGGCATGAATTTCTACCGCGCCGATCAGGCACTCACCGATCTCCTGCGCATTCATCTGCCGGACACGCTATTCCGTCACATCGAGCCGCATCTCGATCGCCTGGGTGAACTCGCCGGCGGACATCTCGACGATTGCGCGCGGCTCGCCGACCGGCACGCACCGGTGCTGCACCAGCGCGACAAATTCGGCCGCGACGTGCAGTGGATCGAATACCACCCGGCCTATCGCGAGCTGGAGAAGGCAGCCTTCGGCGAGTTCGGCATCCACGCGCTCTCGATCCGCAAGGGCATCATGCGCTGGCCGGACAAATATCCCGTCGTCGCCAAGCACGCCTTTACCTTCCTGTTCAACCAGACCGAATTCGGCATGGGCTGCCCGATCAACGTCACCGACGGCTGCGCCAAGCTGCTCGCGAGTTTCGGCAGCGAGCCGCTGAAGGCGAAATATCTCGACGGCCTGACCCAGACCGACATGAGCAAGCTGACTCAAGGCGGCCAGTTCATGACCGAGAAGGAAGGCGGCTCCGATGTCGGCACGCTGACCACGACGGCGGTGCAGGAAGGCGACCATTGGCGCCTCACCGGCGAAAAATGGTTCTGCTCGAACGCCGACGCAAAGATCGTGATGCTGCTGGCGCGCCCCGAAGGCGCCGGCCCCGGCACGCGCGGAGTCGGCCTGTTCCTGATGCCGCGCTTTCTCGACGATGGCTCGCAGAACCACTACCGGATCGTGCGTCTGAAGGACAAGCTCGGCACGCGCTCGATGGCCTCTGGTGAAATCAAGCTCGAAGGCGCGATCGCCTACGCGGTCGGCAAGCTCGACCGCGGTTTCGTGCAGATGGCCGAGATGGTGAACTCGTCGCGGCTTTCAAACGGCGTCAAATCCACCGCGCTGATGCGCCGCGCCTACCATGACGCGATGACGGTCGCCAAGAACCGCGTGGTGTTCGGTAACCGCATCATCGACCTGCCGCTGGGCCGGCGCCAGATGCTGAAGATCATGCTGCCGGTCGAACAGGCGTTGTCGATGAGCTTTCTCACTGCGGACGCGCTCGACCGTGCCGAGGCCGGCAGCCAGGATGCAGCCGCACTGCTGCGCATCCTGACGCCCACCTTGAAATTCCGCGCGACCCGCGATGCGCGAAAGGTCTGTGGCGACGCGCTCGAGATGCGCGGCGGCATCGGCTTTATCGAGGAATTCGCGACCGCCCGCCTGCTCCGCGACGCGCATCTCGGCTCGGTCTGGGAAGGCACCGGCAACATCGTCGCGATCGATGCGCTCCGGCGCGCGGTCGGCCGGCACGGCGCCGAATCCGCGCTCGCCGCCGATCTGCACGCCCGCCTCGATGACAGCCCCTCGGTGCCGCAGGCCTGGCGCGACCGGCTACACACCCTCACCGATCGCGCGGTCGGTTTTGCGCGCGAGGTCGCGGCCAAATCCGAAAACGAAGCCGATGCGCGCCGCGCCACCAGCCTGCTCTATCATGTCGCCAGTGCCGTGGCGCTCGCCTGGGAGGCACATCGTATTCACGACATGCGCGGCGATGCGCGAAGGCTGTTGTTGTCGCGGCTGGTGATCGATCACCGGGTGTTGCCGAGCGATCCGTTCCGGCTGACGGAAAATGCCGTGCAGCAGAAGATCGCCGCACTGCTGCTGGGCGATCGCGCAGGCAGCATCAGCGAGGTTGGCGAACTGGTCCTGGCGGCGTAGGCTGCACCCGCGTTCAAAGCAAAAAAGCGACAGGGAGTGCTCGATGAAGGCCGCCGTCCTCCATGAAGTCAACAAGCCTCTGGTCATCGAGGATGTCAGCCTGCCGAAGCCCGGCCCGCGCGAGGTTCTGATCCGGACCTCGGTCGCAGGTCTCTGCCACTCCGATTTGCACTTCATGGAAGGCCTTTATCCGCATCCGCTGCCCGCGGTGCTCGGGCATGAATCCGCCGGCGTCGTCGAGCAGGTCGGCTCCGACGTGACTTACGTGAAACCCGGCGATCATGTCGTCACTTGCCTGTCCGTGTTCTGCGGCACCTGCGACAATTGCACGACGGGCCGCACGGTGCTCTGCACCGACACCACGGTGAAATTGCTGCCGGGGGTGTCCAATCGGATGCAATGGGCTCGCTCCGAGAAGCTGCATCAGTTCCTCAATTTGTCGTCCTTCGCCGAGCAGATGCTGGTGCACGAGAACGCGATCGTCAAAATCCGCAAGGAGATGCCGCTCGATCTTGCGGCGCTGATCGGCTGCGGCGTCATTACCGGTTACGGCGCGGTCGTGAACACGGCGAAGGTGACGGCCGGCGAGACGGTGGCCGTGATCGGGTGCGGCGGTGTCGGCATGGCCGCGATCAACGGGGCGCAGATCGCGGGCGCCGGCCGCATCATCGCCATCGACACCAATCCGGCAAAACTCCAGCTCGCGACCAAGCTTGGCGCCACCGACATCATCAACCCCGCAGACGGCGACGTTGTGAAACAGGTGCGCGATCTCACCAATGGCGGCGTGCATCATTCCTTCGAGGTGCTCGGCCGCAAGGAGACCGCCGAGCAGGCCTTCGGCATGCTCGCTTCGGGCGGCACGGCCACCATCGTCGGCATGATTCCGTTCGGCCAGAAGATCGAGCTGCATGGCTTCGACTTCCTGCGCGAGCGCAGGATCCAGGGCTCATCGATGGGCTCGAACCACTTTCGCGTCGACATGCCGCGGCTGGTGGATTTCTACCTGCGCGGCCGGCTGCACCTGGAAGACTGGATCTCGGCCAAGCTGAAGCTCTCCGAGATCAACGAAGGTTTTGCCAACATGAAAGCCGGCAAGACGCTGCGCAGCGTGATCATGTTCGACAGCTGATAGCTGGATGAGGCGGGACGCTCAGGATTGAGGCAACTGGTCCGGACCGGCTAGGTCGCAACGCGACTCTTTCAGGAGCAGCAGCGCCGCAGCTGTGACGAGACCGGTAGTGAGCAGGTACACGGGCGATATGTTCAAACCGGGCCCCTCGAAGACCAGATAGGCGAACAGTCCCGCGGTCGACACGATGAAGCCGAGCCAGGCAAGGCTCGGAAAACGAAATCCACGTTCGCCGCGCCAAAGATCAAGCACGAGGTAGTACACGAGAATGGTGTTGCAGAGTGCCGCCGGCAGCACGCCCAGGACAATTTCGCTTTCAAACGCCAGATAGGATAATACGCCGTTGACCTGGGCAATCACGGCGAAGGGCGCATAGCGCGGATTGAGGCAGGCCAGGGCGATGGACGCAACCTCGAATGCGTAGAAGTACCGCTCGTGCATCTTCGGGAGCAGATACGGCATGAGCATCAGCGATACACATGCGGCCAGCAGAATAAACTCCGGCCCCATCCGTCGAGAGCGCGCGATGAAAATCGACAACACGAGCCCGCTCGCCGCCGCGAGCACCATGCCGACGGCGACTCCGACTGCGTACGGCATTCCGCCAGCCAGCACCCAGATATTCGCCGCGTTCATGGTGAGGCGATTGAAGGTGTGAGCCTGGTCCAAATAGACCGCGAACACGGAAGCCCAGGATCTGCCGGCGACGAGAACCGGAATGGCGAGCGCCACATAGATTCCGGGAACGGTGGCGAGCCATGCCGGGTGGATCCTGCGGCGCAGAATCATGCCGAGCACGAACGGTCCCAGGAACACGCCCTGAGCCTTCACCGAAAAGGCCATCGCAAATGACGCAATGCCGTTTCGGTCCCGCATGAACAGCGCGACGGAAACCAGCGTGAAGAAGGTCCAGATCGAATCACTCTCCGCCCACATTGCACCGTTGAAGATCACCGTCGGTGCAAGCCAGACAGCGCAGAAGGCCAGGGAGGCCCGCAATGGCAGCCTTGTCGCTCTCCAGACGATCTGGGCCACGGCGATCGCGCAGCCCAACTCGAAGACTACCGAGATCGCTTTCACGAGGGAAAGTGGATCGCCCAGCCAATCAAATCGGGCGGCAATCAGCAGGAGGTAGCTGTAGAGCGGCGTGTAGTTGGTAAAGGCTTCGGCCAGCCCGGCGACTCCGTGATCGCGCGCAAAGACATACCAGGGGATCAGATGTTGAATGGCGTCGTCGGTCGCGTGCTTCCGGGCGACGTAGCGGAGCGCAAGGCCCAAAAGCCCGCATCCGATCGCTATCGCAATTGCGAGCCGCCAATTCTTTGGCAGCGTCCTGTCCGGGTTGACGTCATGATCGCGCCCGCGGATCGCGTTGCTTCCAACAATCACTTTTGTCACGCGAGCACTCGTGAGGCTCCATTTTCGTGACCTAATCTCTACGGACCATCAATTCACAGTTGCATAACGTCTGGTTTCGCAGGCCTTAAGATTGCGGCGAAACGATTGCTTGGTTAGCGAATGCTTTAGAGGAATTGACGCTGGATCGAAATGGCTGCCAGCAGGAAGCTAAGCCGGCAAAGAGCAGATCTTGACCAACCGATGAACTGCCCCGGAGCATGATTGCGGGGGCTGGAGCGGATCTACCGCTGCAAATGTCGCGTAAAGATCCGCACCACATGACCCCTGACCCGCGGCGCCTCGTCGTAGAGGTCTGAGGCGAGCCGCTCGATGGTCTCGCGCAGCGACAGGAACTGGGCCTGCCGCGCGCTGCTCTCGGTGCCCTGCATGCCGGCAAGCTCGTCCATCGCGGCGTCGCTGATCTGGCACTGCACGACCTCGCCGTCGTTCAGCATGGTGAAGCGAAAGGCGAGCCGTTCGAGATCATGGCCAATGACCCTGTCGCGCATGAGTGGCATCAAGTCGTCCCGGTCGACCCCCGCGCCGAAAATGCCGAAAACCCCGCTGCTTGTCAGCAGCAAAGGCAATGCTTCGCCTACTGGAACGCAACTTCGGCGAAACTGCGGAGCTTTCGCGAATGCAGCCGCTCGGATTCCTGCTGCTTGAGCCGTTCCAACGCCTTCAAACCGATCTCGAGATGCTGGCCGACGCGGCGGCGGTAGAATTCGCTGGCCATGCCTGCGAGCTTGATCTCGCCGTGCAGAGGCTTGTCGGAGACGCACAGCAGCGTGCCGTAGGGGACGCGAAAGCGGTAGCCGTTGGCGGCAATCGCGGCTGATTCCATGTCGAGCGCAACCGCGCGCGATTGCGACAAGCGGCGAATGACATCGGGCCCGCTGATTTCCCAATTGCGGTTGTCGACGCTGGCGACGGTGCCGGTACGCATCAGGCGCTTGAGCTCGAAACCTTCGAGCCCGGTGACGTCCTCGACGGCCTCTTCGAGCGCCACCTGCATCTCCGCGAGCGCCGGGATCGGCACCCACAGCGGCAATTCACGATCGAGCACATGGTCCTCGCGCACATAGCCATGGGCGAGCACGTAGTCGCCGAGCCGCTGCGTGTTGCGCAGGCCCGCGCAATGGCCGAGCATCAGCCAGGCATGGGGCCGCAGCACGGCAACATGGTCAGTGACGTTGCGCGCGTTGGACGGACCGGTGCCGATGTTGATCAGGGTGATGCCGCGATAACCGGGCGCGACCAGATGGAAGGCCGGCATCTGCGGCGCACGCGGGGGCGCAACGCCCGTCGTCGCGCCACCGCTGCGCGTGATCACATTGCCTGGAGCGACGAAGGCATCGAGGTCGGCCTCGCCAGCCTGAAGCCGCTGCTGGCAGAGTTGCGCGAAGGCGTCGACGTAGAACTGATAGTTGGTGAAGATCACGAAGTTCTGGAAATATTCGGGGTCCGTGCCTGTGTAATGGTAGAGCCGGCGCAGCGAGTAGTCGACGCGGGCCGCCCGAAACAGGGACAGCGGCTCGGGCGCGCCGGGCTGGAGCTCGAAAGTGCCGTCCGCGATGGCATCGTCCATGGTGGCCAGATCAGGCACGTCGAACGCATCGCGCAGCGACCGCGTCACGGGCGAATTTTCGCTGGTGGTGATCGCGGCTTCGATGTTGATGTCGCGGCGGTAGGCGAAGTGAACGGGGATCGGTTCGCTGGACTCGCCGATTTCGACCGGGACGCCGTGGTTCTGGATCAACAGCCCGATCTGCTCGGTGAGATAGGTCCGGAACAGGTCCGGACGCGTGACGCTGGTTTCGTGCACACCGGGCCGGGCGACGAAGCCGTAGGCGAGACGCGAATCCAGCCGCGCATGCGTCCCGGTGGTGACACGGACAAAGGGATAGAAGGCCCGCACCCGCGTCGTGATTGCCTCGCCGTTGACGTAAGCTTCGAACCGGTCGCGCAGGAACTTCGTGTTGCGCTCGTAGATCTCTTCGAGGCGGGCGACGGCGAGGCCAGCGTCGGAAAAGGATTCGGTGGCGACGGAGGGTGGAGATTGGATGGATTGCATTGTTCGACGCCGGGTTGCTGGGGCTGAATCGAACTATAGCAAGAAAACTAAAGCAAGAAAGAAGCCGCCCGTCATTGCGAGCGTAGCGAAGCAATCCAGAAATCTCATCGCGGAGGCAACCTGGATTGCGTCGCTACGCTCGCAATGACGAAAGGAGGCGATGACGCGCTCTGCGCGTCACTTCTCCCGGAACGCGCGCATGAACTGGTCGTGCAGCGGCTTCATGAGATAGGACAGCATGGTGCGGTCGCCGGTCTGGACGAAGGCTTCCGCCGGCATGCCGGGGATCAGCCTGGAGTCACCGAGCTTGGCGACCTCTTCTGCGGACAGCGAGACGCGGATGGTGTAGTAGCTCTGGCCGGTGCGCTGATCGGTGGTGACGTCAGGCGAGACGCGGCTGACGACGCCGTTGAGCTCGGGCGTGGTGCGCTGGTTGAAGGCGGAGAGGCGCAGCAGCGTCTTCTGACCGATCTGCAGCTTGTCGATATCGACCGGATTGACCTTGGCCTCGACCTGGAGATCGTCGGCCTGCGGCACGATCAGCATGAGGGCGTCGCCGGCGGTGATGACGCCGCCAACGGTATGCACAGTCGATTGCAGCACCATGCCGTCCTGCGGCGCGCGGATATCGACGCGGCGAAGCTGGTCCTCGGCGGCGACCTTGCGCTCGATCATTTCGCCGATCTTGTCGTTGGTCTCGCGCAGATCCTTCGAGACCTCGCTGACCATGTCCTTGTCGACCTGGATGATCTGGAGCTCGGTCTCGGTGATCTTGCCCTTGGCCTGCGCGCGCGAGGCGATGTATTGCGCGCGCTCGCCGTTGAGGCGGGCGCTATCGCGTTCGAGCGTGGTCAGGCGGGAGATCTGCACCAGGTGCTTGTCATAGAGATCGCGGACACCGACGAGCTCCTGCTGCACCAGCGAGATCTCCCTGTCCTTGGCCCGCTCCTGCGCGGAGAGGCCCTCGATCTCCTCGTTGAGCTGCTGGATGCGCTCGCGCAGCTGCGCCTTCTGGCCGGCGCGTCCGTTGACGCGAACGTCGAACAGCTTGGTTTCGGCGGAGAGCAGCGCCTTGACGTCGGGATCGTTGCCGCGATCGAGCAGCGCTTGCGGGTAGTCGATCCTGTCGATCCCGCGCTGCTCGGCCTGGAGCCGCGCGGCACGCGCTTGCGCCGCGTCGAGATTCTTGGTGACGATGGCGAGGTTGGCCTTGGTGACGGTGTCGTCGAGCCGCACCACGATGTCGCCGGCCTTGACCACGTCGCCGTCGCGAGCACGCACCTCGCCGACGACGCCGCCGGTCGGATGCTGAACCTTCTTGACGTTGGATTCGACCACGATCTGACCCGGCGCGATCAGCGCGCCCGAGATCTGCACGGTCGACCCCCAGCCGCCGAGGCCGACCAGGAGGACCAGCACGATTCCAAGCCCGAGCTTGAGGTGGAACCGGATCGACTGCCGTACGGTCTTCTTCGCGGCGGGCTTCGCGCCGCCGAGCGCCATCGTGCTCATGCCTTGGCTCCGCCTTCGCTGACGATCTTGATCGGCGCCGGCGGCGTCACGCGCGGCTGGAGCACCTGGGCGAGCACCTGTTCCTTCGGCCCGAAGGCCTGCATGCGGCCATCGCGCAGCACCAGGATCTGATCGACCGCTTCCACGCCGATCGGGCGATGTGCCACCACGACGACGATGGCGCCGCGCTCGCGCGCCGCGCGGATGGCGCGGGTCAGCGCTTCGTCGCCTTCGGTGTCGAGATTGGAATTGGGTTCGTCGAGCACGATCAGGAACGGATTGCCATAGAGCGCGCGCGCCAGCGCCACGCGCTGCGCCTGGCCTGCGGAGAGCGCCGTGCCCTGCTCGCCGACCTGGGTATTGTAGCCCTCGCGCATCTTGATGATCATCTCGTGCACGCCGGCTTCCTTGGCGGCGGCGATGATGCCGTCAGACGTGGCCTCGGGATCGAAGCGGCTGATGTTCTGCGCGATGGTGCCGCCGAACAATTCGACGTCCTGCGGCAGATAGCCGATATGGCGGCCAAGCATGTCCGACGACCATTGGTCGAGCGCCGCGCCGTCGAGCCGCACCTTGCCGCGGACCGGCTGCCAGACGCCGACCAGCGCGCGGATCAGCGACGACTTGCCGGAGCCGCTCGGTCCGATCACGCCGAGGCCATTGCCGGCTTCGAGCGCGAAGGTGATGTCCTGCACGATGAGGCGCTGGTCGCCCGGCGGCACCATGGCGACGCTTTCGACCGAGAGGCGGCTGGTGGGCGCCTGCAACTGGGTCGGCATCGTCTGCGCCGGCATCTGCTCGAGAAGGCGGGTCAGGCGGTGCCAGCTCTGGCGTGCCGCGACAAAGGATTTCCAGTGCGCGATCGCGAGGTCGACCGGCGCGAGCGCTCGCGCCGAGAGGATCGAACCGGCGATGATGATGCCGGCGGTCGCCTCCTGATGGATGACGAGATAGGCGCCGACCGCGAGCACGGCCGATTGCAACATCATGCGCAGCACTTTTGCGACCGCGCCGAGACCGCCGGCGACGTCGCTCGCACGCTGGTTGCCGTCGAGATATTTTTCGTTGGCCTCGCTCCAGCGCGCGTTCATCCGGCCGGCCATGCCCATCGACACCATGACTTCGGCATTGCGGCGGCTGGCCTGGGCGAGATCGTTGCGCTGGGCGGCAAGGCCCATCGCGTCCTTCGCCGGCTGGCGCGACATGAACTCGGTGACCAGCGTCAACCCGACCAGGATGACGGCGCCGACCAGCGCGGTGACGCCGATCATGACGTGGAAGGCGAAGCAGATGGCGAGATAGAGCGGCAGCCAAGGCAGGTCGAAGAACGCGCTCGGTCCCATGCCGCCGAGGAAGGAGCGGACATTGTCGAGATCGCGCAGCGGCTGAAGCCCCTCGTTGCGGCTGCCGACCAGCAGCGGCAGGCGCACGATGGTGTCGAACACCCGCTTGTTCAAGGCTTCGTCCAGCGCGGTGCCGACCCGGCCCAGGATCCGGTTCCGGATCATGTCCAGCACGCCCTGCGCCATGTAGAGGAAACTGGCGAGGACGATCAGGCCGACCAGGGTCGGAATGCTGCGGCTCGGCAGCACCCGGTCATAGACCTCCAGCATGAAGATCGATCCGGTCAGATAGAGCAGGTTGATCATGCAGCTCATCAAGCCGACGCCGACAAACGCCGTGCGACAGGCGCGCAGCGCATCACCGAGCTCTGAGCGGCGGACGCCGGGAACGGCTGCCATCAGTCTGATCTCTTTCGGGTAGGGGCCAAAGTCCCTGATTTCAAAGGCAAATTCAGGAGTAATTGACCCGGATTAACATCGCGTTTGCGCTCATCGCCCAACGCAGTCGAATACCCGGGACCCCTATGGCCCACATCACCCCCGACCGGCCCTGCACGCAAGTCCGGAATCTCACGAACTTGCGGCTTTTTCTTGCAGACATGTCACCTCTCCCCGGGCGGGGAGAGGTCAAAAGTTCGGTCAATTGAACTCGGGCGCCATTAGAACCGGCCGCCGCCGCGGACCAGCCGCACCACCAGCAGCAGGATGACCGCGCCGATCGCGGAATAGATGATCTCCGATATCATCCCGGTGCCGATGTGAATGCCAAGCTTCGGAAACAGGAAGCTTGCCACCAGCGCGCCGGCGATGCCGACCACGATGTCGCCGATGATGCCGAATCCGGTTCCGCGCACCACCTTGCCGGCCAGCCAACCCGCCACCAGGCCGACGAACAGGATGACAAGCAGGCCTTCATTGGAAATGTACATAAGTGAGGTCCCTCTCCGTGAATGGTTCCATGGAAGCGGAACCGGGATGAACGAGGTGTGAATGCTGTTCCCCGGTTTCCGGTCGCGGTCCAAATATCAGGACAGTGCGGTGACCGGCTCCGCCAGGACGCATCGTGCCGCCCGGCCCGGCCCGACCTCCACGCTCCCTGGCAGTTGCTCCAGGCAGCGCGGCTGGGCAGCGGCGCAGCGGGGCGCAAAGGAGCAGTTGTGCGGCCTCTCGCCCAGCGAGGGCGGGGTGCCGGGGATGGTCTCGAGCCGCTGTCCCCGCTTGGCGCCGTGGACGGTCGAGGCGAGCAGGCCCTTGGCGTAGGGATGCACCGGCGCGCGGACGATGTCGCGAAGCGTGCCCTGCTCCACGATCTGGCCGGCATACATAACCGCGACCCGGTCGCAGATCTCGACGGCGACGCCGATGTCGTGGGTGACAAAGATGACGGACATGCCGAACTCACGCTGCAGCTCGCGCAGCAGCAGCAGGATCTGGATCTGCACGGTGGCATCAAGCGCGGTGGTCGGTTCGTCCGCGAGCAATATCTTCGGACGACACGCGAGCGCCAGCGCGATCATCGCGCGCTGACGCATGCCGCCGGACATCTCGTGCGGATAGGCATCGAGCCGGCGTTTTGCGGAAGGAATGCGCACGACATCGAGCATTTCGAGTGCGCGCGCCCTGCCCTCCGCATAAGACTTGCCTTCGTGGCGCACGACGCTTTCGGCGATCTGCGCGCCGATGGTGTAGACCGGATCCAGCGCGAGCGCCGGCTCCTGAAAGATCATCGACACGGTCTGGCCGCGGAACGACGACAGCTGCTCGTCGTTCATGGCGAGCACGTCGCGGCCCATGACGTTGACCTTGCCCGTGATCTGCGTGCGCTTCTTCGGCAACAGCCGCATCAGTGCACGCAAAGTCACGCTCTTGCCCGAACCGGACTCTCCGAGCAGGCCCAGCACCTCGCCGTCGCCGAGCGAGAGGCTGAGATCGTTCGCGGCATAGACCGTGCGCTCGCCGGTGAAGCGGATGTTGAGGCCTGAGATCTCTACGAGCTTTGTCATGACGGAAGTTTCGGCAGCCTGTCGTGGTAGTCGGTGGCGCGCTGGAATGCGGCGCCGATTGTGAGCAGCGTCGCTTCATCGAACGAGCGGCCGATCAGCTGCATGCCGATCGGAAGACCATTTTTGGTGAAGCCCGAGGGCACGGTGAGCGACGGCAGGCCGAGGTAATTCACCGGACGGGTGAACAGCGTCAGCCGCTGCAACAGCGCCGGCGCATTCGGCCCGCCGCCGACGTCGCTCTCCTCGATCGTCGGCGCCGGCACCGGCGACGCCGGCGCGATGATCGCATCGACACCTGATGTCGCAGCGTTGTGCGCAGCGAGCGCCGGTCCGCGCCAGCGCATGGCCTCGAGATAGGTGATGGCGGGGACCGCGAGCCCGTTCTGAAGCCGCATCAACACCTGCGGACCATAATCCTGCGGCCGCTCGATCATCCAGCGCTTGTGGAAGGCGGCGGCTTCGGCTGCAAGCACGAGCTGGCTTGCCGAGGACAATTGCCGCTGGTCGGGCAGCTCGACCGTGACGATGTCGGCGCCCTCGCGCTTGAGCACCGCGATGGTTTCGTCCAGCACGCGCGCGACCTCGCCGTCGAGATCATCGACATAGAAGGACGAGGGGACGCCGACCTTGAGGCCCTTCAGCGAGCCCTTGGTCGCGCCGACATAGTCAGACAGCGGCTCATGACTGCAGGTCGAATCCTCGGGATCGGGGCCGGCCATCAGCGCCAGCAGCAGCGCGCAATCCTCGGCGGTGCGGGCGAGCGGGCCGACCGTGTCGAGCGACTGCGACAGCGGCATCGCACCGGCGCGGCTGACCCGGCCGACCGTGGTCTTCAATCCCGTCACGCCGCAGAAATGCGCGGGCATGCGGATCGAGCCGCCGGTGTCGGAGCCGAGCGCGGCATAGGTCAATCGCGCCGCGACCGCCGAGCCCGAGCCCGACGACGAGCCGCCGGTGATGTGCGCGACGTTCCAGGGATTGCGAACCGGACCATAATGGGCGTTATGGCCGGTCGGGCCATAGGCGAACTCGGCCAGATGCAACGTGCCGAGGCGAACCTGGCCGGCGTCCTTCAGCCGCTGCAAGGCGGTGGAGGTGACGGTCGGAACGAAATCGCGGCGGATCAGCGAGCCGCAGGTCGCGACGTGACCTGCGTCGTAATACATGTCCTTGTGCGCGAGCGGAACGCCGTGCAACGGACCGCGGACTTCGCCCTTGGCGAGTTCGGCGTCGGCGGCTTCGGCCGCCTTCAGCGCCGCCTCTGCCTCGATCGACATGAAGGCCTTGAGGTGCGGCTGCCACTGCGCGATACGATGCAGCAGCGCGCGCGTCACCTCGTGTGAGGACACTTGCTTCATCGCAATCGCGCGCGCGACCTCGGTGAGCGTCATCAATTCCGGCTCGGTGCTCATTTCGACCCCTTCTGCGTCTGCGCGATCGGATACAGCGCGGGCTCGAGGTCGAACGGCAACGTGCCGGCAATGGCCGCAAAGCCCTCGAAGGCCGGTCCAATGGAGTTGGAGATGCGCGTCGCAATCTCGTCGTCGACGGGAACACCGGCGACCTGTGCCGTCGCCTTGATCTCTTTGGTCGTCGGTCTCGTCATGCGGTTTCCTCCTTCGGCGCGCGGCTATGGCCTGAACCCGGGATCGCCATGTAGCACGCGGCCTCGTGGCCTATTCTATCGAGCGCGGTGAGTTTTGGTGTCGCATTTGCGCAGAGCGGCTCCGCAAACGGGCAACGGGTGTGGAAGCGGCAGCCCGAGGGCGGATCGATCGGATTGGGCGGATCGCCCGTGATCGGCGGCGTCTCGGTGCGGCGGTCCGGATCGGAGGAAGGCATCGCAGCCAGCAGCGCACGCGTGTAGGGATGCGCCGGCTGGTCCCAGACCTGGTCGACCGGGCCGAGCTCGACGACCTCGCCGAGATACATCACCAGCACGCGATCGCTGATGTAGCGCACGACGTTGAGATCGTGACTGATGAAGAGATAGGTCAGGCCGAACTCGCTCTTGAGGTCGGCAAGCAAATTGAGCACCTGCGCCTCGACCGATTTGTCGAGCGCGGAGACCGCTTCGTCCAGAATCACCAGCCGCGGCGACAGGGCCAGCGCACGCGCGATGTTGACGCGCTGGCGCTGACCGCCGGAGATCTCGTGGGGGTAGCGATTGGCGAAATTTGCAGGGACAAGGCCCACCTTCCCGAGCAGCTCGCGCGCCAGCGCGCGCGCGGCGCCGTCCGCCATACCGTGCACCTTCGGGCCGAATGCGATCGAGTCCTCGATGGTCAGCCGCGGGTTGAGCGAGGCGTAGGAATCCTGGAACACCATCTGCATGCCGCGGCGCAGCTCGCGCAAGGAGAGCGACTGGCCGACGCTCATGCCGTCATAGATGATGTCGCCGGTGTCGCGCGGCATCAGATGCATGAGCAGCCGCGCGGTAGTTGATTTTCCGCAGCCGGATTCGCCGACGATGCCGACGGTCTCGCCCTTTGCGACGGTGAACGAGACATTATCAACCGCACGCACGGTACGCTTTGCGGCAAACAAGCCGCCACGAACCGGGAAATGCTTGGTCAGGCCGTTGACCTGGAGCAGCGGCTGGGCGACGCCGCCGCGGTCCTCGACCGGGTCCAGCATCGCGACGGAGACGTTGGTTTCGCTCATGGCTAGTTCCTGATGTCCATGGCGCTGCGCAGGCCGTCCGAGAGCAGGTTGAAGCAGATCGAGACCGCGAAGATCATCGCGCCGGGGAGCGCGGCGACCCAGGGGTTGACATAGATCGCGGTGCGCAAGGTGTTCAGCATCAGGCCCCATTCCGGCTCAGGCGGCTTGGTGCCGAGGCCAAGGAAGGACAGGCCCGCCGCGAGGATCATCGAAACCGAGATCAGGCTGGTGGCATAGACGAAGATCGAACCCAGCACATTGCCTAGGATATGCACGCGCATGATGGTGAACGGTCCCGCGCCCGAGGCGCGTGCGGCATCGACGAAGTCCATGTTACGCACGCCGGTCGTGACGCTTTCAGCGACGCGGGTGATCTGCGGCACGAACACGACGGTCAACGACACGATGGAATTGAGGATGCCCGCGCCCAGCGCGCCCGAGATCGCGATTGCCAGCAGCACAGACGGAAAGGCATAGAAAACGTCGATCGTGCGCATGATCGCGGTGTTGAGCTTGCCGCCGACATAGCCGGCAACGAGGCCGAGCGACGTGCCGATGCAGAAGGCGAGGATCACAGGCAAGATGCCGATGAGAAGCGACAGCCGACCGCCATAGATCAGCCGCGCCAGCATATCGCGACCGAGCTCGTCGGTGCCGAGCGGGTAGCCGACTGTGCCGATGTGCCGGAGGCGCCGGATCATCGAGCCCTTGTAGGGATCCTCCAGACCCAACCACGGCGCAACGATCGCGGACAGGAAGATCAGCAGCAGCACCAGCGCGCAGACCATGCTGACCTTGTCGCGCCGGATGCGGCGGGCGACGGTCGCCCAATAGCCGCGCGCCTTGGTCGCGGGCGCGGACTGAAGTGCCGCATCGCTGGTGACGGACAACGGAAGCTCGCTCATCGCTAGCCCCGCTTGATGCGCGGGTCGATCGCGGCTTGCGCGATGTCGACCAGCAGATTGAGGAAGACGAAGAACAGCGCCAGGATCAGGATCGTGCCCTGGAGCAGCGGCAGATCGCGCTGGAAGATCGCCGAATTGAGCAGGAAGCCCGATCCCGGCCAGGAGAACACGGTCTCGATCAAGATCGAGCCGCCGAGCATGTAACCGAGCTGAAGTCCCATCACCGCGAGCGCGGTGGGCGCGGCGTTCTTGATGACGTGGCGGAACACGCCGCGCTCATGCAGGCCTTTTGCACGCAGCGCCTCGACGAAGTCCTGGCTGAGAATGTCGCCGGTCAGCGCTCGCACCGTGCGGGTGACGATGCCCATCGGGATCACCGAGGTCGTGATCGCCGGCAGCACGAGATATTGCAAATGCGCCCAGTCCCAGGCCCAGGCGGCCGAGCCGCCGGGTCCGGCGCCGACGGCGGGGAGCCAGTTCAGCTGGACCGAGAAAATGATGACGAGCACCATGCCAAGCCAGTAATGCGGCACCGAAACGCCGGCGATGGCAAAGGACGTCGCCAGCTTGTCGATCCAGGTTTCGCGGAAATAGCCGGCAATCAGGCCGAGCAGGACGCCCATGGTGAAGCCGATGATGGCCGCCGCAATCGCCAGGGTGACGGTGTTGCTGACCGCACGCATGACTTCGGCGAGCACCGGGCGGCCCGTGGCGATGGAATTGCCGAGATCGCCGTGAAGCGCGCGGAGCAGCCAAAGCCCGAACTGCACCGGCAGCGGGCGGTCGAAACCGTAGGCGGTGCGGAGCTGCGCGGCGAGCTCCTGCGAGGCGTCTGCGGGGAGCACCGCGACGAGCGGATCGCCCGGCGTGATGTGCACGAGCAGAAAGCACACCAGCGCGACGCTGATGACGATCGGGATGACGTAGACGATGCGTCTGGCGATATAGGCGAGCACGTTGTTTCTTTTCTTCCCTTCTCCCCTTGTGGGAGAAGGTGGCGCGAAGCGCCGGATGAGGGGTTGTTTCCGCGGATGATACTGCGTCGGTTGAGAGGTCCGCATTCGCGGAAAGAGACCCCTCACCCGGCTTCGCTATCCGCGAAGCCACCCTCTCCCGCAAGGGGAGAGGGTGCACTGCGTATGCGGCGCGAACTATTGCATCGACACCAGCGAGAAGTCGATGAACCAGCTCTTCGGCTGCACGACGCCTGTCACCTTCGGGCTGATGGCGCGGGGGCCGACGTCGTGGGCGACGTAGAGGAAGGCTGCGTCGTCGACGGAGGCCGCGTGCAGTTCGGCGAGCGCGGCGTCACGCGCGGCGGGATCGAAGGTCTGCCGCGCCTTCTTCACCAGCTCGTCGAAATTGGGGTTGTTGATGAAACCCCAATTGTTCGAGACCGGCGGCGCCATGCCCGACTGCAGGAAGCGCACCAGTGCGAAGAACGGATCCATCGCCGCGTAGGTGACGTTGGTCGCGTTCGAGCCGTTGGCGCTGGGATCCTTGGCACCGCGGCGCCAGTTGGTGAACAGCGTATTCCATTCGATGACGTCGAGCTGCACGTCGAAATAGCATTCGGCCAGCGCCTGCTGCAGATATTCGTTCATCGGCAACGGCTGCATCTGGCCCGAGCCGGACGCCGAAGTCTGGGTCTTCACCGTCAGCTTCTTGTTCGGGCCGAAGCCGGCCTCCTGCATCAGCTTCTGCGCAGCCGCCTTGTCGTACTTGATCTCGAAGGTCGGTTTTCCGCGCCACGGATGGCCGGGCTCGAAGGTGCCGGTCGCGGGCACCATCAGCCCGGCGAGCAGGCCGTCCTTGAGGCCCTCGCGATCGACGCAGAGGTTTGCCGCCTTACGCACGCGGATGTCGTTCCATGGCGAGCCCTCGACGCGCGAGAACTGCCACGGCCAGACATGCGGCTGCTCGTTGGCGTAGAGCTTGAAACCGCGCTGCTTTAATTCGGGCAACGCGTCCGGCGCCGGTGCCTCGACCCAATCGACCTGCCCGGAGAGCAGCGCCGCGGTGCGCGCGTTCGCCTCCGGCATCGGCAACAGCACCATCTTGTCGACCTTGGGCACGCGGTCCTTGTTCCAGTAGCCCGCATTCTTGACCAGCTCGAGCCGCTCGCGCGGGGTGAACGCGGCCATCTTCCACGGGCCGGTGCCCGCGGCGTCCTTGGCAAACGCGGTCCACGCGGCCTGCGACTTCGCCTTGGCGTCAGCGCCTTCCGCCTTGTCGTAGAAGGCCTGCCACTTCGCCGGGCTCGCCATGAAGAGATTGGTGAGGTTGATCGGCAGGAAGCTGTCGGGCTCCTTGGTGGTGAGCTCGACCGTCATGTCGTCGATCTTCTTCGCCGACGCCAGCGTCGGCATGCGCGAGGCCGTGACGCCGACCTGGCTGGCGTCGAATTGCGGCGCATCCTGCTTCAGCACCTTCTCGACGTTCCACACCACGGCGTCCGCGTTGAATGGCGAGCCGTCATGGAAGGTGACGCCGGGGCGTAGCTTGAAAGTCCATTTGGTCTTGTCGGCATCGTCGACCTTCCACTCGGTGGCAAGTCCGGGGATCACCACGCTCGCCTTGTCGGCCGAGGAAAGGTCCCAGCCGGTGAGCGCGTCATACATGGTGAGGCCGGTGAAGCGGTTGCCTTCAAAACCCTGATCGGGCTGGCCCAGCGTGCGCGGAATATCGGCAGCCGTCATGGCGATGCGCAGCACGGTTTCGGCACTAGCGGCGCGCGGCCACGCAGCCGCGCTACTGAGCGCCAGCAACGCGATCAGCGCCGCGCGGGTGTTGTTCTTATTGATAAGCATTGACTCAATCCTTTTCCGGCTTCGATGACTAATTTTGATGCAATCGTATGCAATGCCTATGCCAATGGGGAAACTTATTCTGCAAATTGCCCCTGCGACGACAAGTCCTTGTGATGACGCCTCGGTGAAAGCACCTCGCTGCCTATTCTGGCATCAAGATTGCAGGTTTGGCTCCGATTGTCCTTGAAGCCTTTCCCTGGAGCTTTGGCCCATGCGTATCCGACTATCGACCTGTTTCGCCGTGCTTGCACTGGCGTTGTCCGCGATTCCCGCGGGCGCCGAGACGGTGCTGCGCTACGGCATCTCGATGGCGGACATCCCGCTGACGACCGGCCAGCCCGATCGCGGCGCCGGCGCCTATCAGTTCACGGCCTACACCATCTACGATCCGCTGGTGGCGTGGGAGATGGACGTCGCCGACCGCCCGGGAAAGCTGGTGCCGGGGCTCGCCACCGAATGGACGGTCGACGATACCGACAAGACCAAATGGCGCTTCACCTTGCGCAAGGGCGTGAAGTTTCACGACGGCAGCGAGTTCAACGCCGATGCCGTGATCTGGAATCTGGACAAGGTGCTCAACGACAAGGCGCCGCAGTTCGACAAGCGCCAGAGCGCCCAGGTCAAGACCCGCCTGCCTTCGGTCGCGAGCTATGCCAAGATCGACGACTCCACGGTGGAGATCACCACCAAGACGGTCGATTCCTTCTTTCCCTATCAGATGCTGTGGTTCCTGGTGTCGAGCCCTGCGCAATACGAAAAGCTCGGCAAGGACTGGGACAAGTTCGCGAGCCAGCCTTCGGGGACGGGCCCGTTCAAATTGACCAAACTGGTGCCGCGCGAGCTCGCCGAGCTCACCAGGAACCCGGACTACTGGAACAAGAAGCGCATTCCCAAGGTCGACAAGCTCGTGCTGGTGCCGATGCCGGAAGCGCTGACGCGTACCAATGCGCTGCTCGCCGGGCAAGTCGATCTGATCGAGACGCCGGCGCCGGACGCCGTGCCGCAGCTCAAGGCCGCCGGCATGAAGCTCGTCGACAACGTCACGCCGCATGTCTGGAATTATCATCTGAGCGTGCTGCCGGGTTCGCCCTGGATCGACATCCGCCTGCGCAAGGCGCTGAACCTCGCGATCGATCGTGAAGCCGTGGTGGGCCTGATGAACGGCCTCGCAAAACCCGCCAAGGGACAGGTCGATCCGTCGAGCCCGTGGTTCGGCAAGCCGAGCTTCGAGCTGAAATACGATGTCGCCGCGGCGAAGAAGCTGGTCGAGGAAGCGGGCTACTCCAAGGCAAAGCCGCTGAAGGCGACCTTCATCATCGCACAGGGCGGCACCGGCCAGATGCTGTCGCTGCCGATGAACGAATTTTTGCAGCAGAGCTTCGAGGAGATCGGCATCGACATTGATTTCAAGGTCGTGGAGCTCGAGACGCTCTATACGCACTGGCGCAAGGGCGCGGCCGACGAGATGAACGCCGGCATCACAGCCAACAACATCGCCTACGTCACCTCCGACCCGCTCTACGCCATCGTCCGCTTCTTCCATTCGAGCCAGATCGCGCCGGTCGGCGTCAACTGGGGTGGCTACAAGAACCCGAAGGTCGACGCGCTGATCGACGAGGCCAAGCAGACATT
Source organism: Bradyrhizobium sp. WSM1417 (assembly GCF_000515415.1). Taxonomy (NCBI): domain Bacteria; kingdom Pseudomonadati; phylum Pseudomonadota; class Alphaproteobacteria; order Hyphomicrobiales; family Nitrobacteraceae; genus Bradyrhizobium; species Bradyrhizobium sp. WSM1417. The sequence goes on along the minus strand of NZ_KI911783.1, from coordinate 1,584,209 downwards.
CGACAGCACCAAGCAGGACGAGCTGCTGGCGCAGGCGCACGCGCTGATCGTCGACGACGCCACGCTGGTGTGGGTGGTGCACGACACCAACCCGCACGCGCTGTCGCCCAAGGTCAAGCAGTTCGTCCAGGCGCAGCACTGGTTCCAGGACCTCACGACGATCGGGGCGGAGTGAGGCTCAAGGCCGGCGGCACTCAGCTTCCGCAAACACACCGTCGTCCTGGCGAAGGCCAGGACCCATAACCACCGAATTCGTTTGGCGAAGATTGGTGGTTGGCCGCTCGCCGCAACAACTTCTCCCTGGGGTAATGGATCCTGGCGTTCGCCAGGACGACAGCGAGTGTGTGGTTAGCTTCAAACCACACATTTGCCTCCTACTTCGTCAGCAGCGCATAGGCCCCGGTCCAATCCTCCGGCGGCGGATTGACCTGGAATTCCTTGATGCGCACTTCATAGAGCTTGAACAGCTTTTCCAGCGTGTCGGCATCCTCGCTCCTGCGGCCGCGTTCGATCGCGTCCAGCGCGCCCTGCCAGTCGCGGCTGCGATAGCAGGCGAGCATTTCGATGGTGACGTTGCGCAGGCGCTGGAAGGCGCCCGAAAGCATCACGTCCGCGCGGCCGGCGATGGCGTAGATCACTTCCGGCTCGGTCTTGCCCTTGACCATGATGAAGTCGAGTTCGAGGATCGCGAACTGGTCCTTGGCGGCGAGCGCGGTCCTCGAGCCGACGATGATCGGAAAGCCATATTCCTTCGATTGGCCCTCCAGGCGCGAGGCCAGGTTGACGCTGTCGCCGAGCACCGAATAGTTCTTTTTCAGGTCGGAGCCCATGTTGCCGACGACGCCGATGCCGGTGTTGAGACCGATACCGACATTGAGCGGGATGTAGACGTGGCCGCCATCAATGGCTTCCTGCTCGCGGTCCTTGTTCACCGCGTCGATCTTCTCCAGCATCTGGATCGCCGCCTCGCAGGCGTTGACCTCGTGCTCGGCATCGTCGAGCGGCGCGTTCCAGAACGCCATGATGGCGTCGCCCATATATTTGTCGATATAGCCCTTCTGATCGATGATCACGTCGGTCAGCGGGGTCAGGAAACGGTTCATCAGCGCGATCAGGCCCTGCGGATCGTGCTTGTAGGTTTCCGATATGGTGGTGAAGCCGCGCACGTCGGAGAACATGATCGTCATCTCGCGCTCCTCGCCGCCGAGGACGAGCTTTTCCGGTGACTGCGCGAGCTGCTCGACCAGCACCGGGGACATGTATTGCGCGAACATGCCGCGGATCTGCACGCGCTGCCGCTGCTCGCGCACGAAGCTGGCAAAGATCAGCGTCAGATAGATCGCGGTGGTCGAGAGCAGCGGATAAGTGAAGTCGATGAGATAGCGGTGTTGCGCATAGAAGAACCAGGACACTCCGATCAGGATTGCGGCGAAGGTCGCGCCGGCAAGCACGAGGCGAACCGGTCCGAGGTTCGGCGTGAAGATGATGACGAGCAAGCCGATGACGAGCGCTGCGAGCAGCTCGACGCCGAGCGCGTAGTTCGGCTGGGAGATCACGGCGCCGCTCAGCACGCTCTCCAGCACCTGGGCGTGGATCTCGACGCCGGGCATGGTCGAGGACACCGGCGTGGTCTTGATGTCATTGAGTCCAACCGCGGAGGTGCCTACCAGCACCAGCTTGCCGGCGATCTTGTTCGGCGCAACGGTGTTGTCGAGCACGTCGGCGGCCGAGACGTAGATCGAGGGATCCTGGCGGGCGTAATGCACCCAGAGCTGACCGTTCCTGTCGGTTGGGATCTCCACGCCCTTGAGACGCACGGCCCGCACGCCCGTCTTGTCGGTCCGGACCAGCAAGGTCGGCGTGCCCGTGACGACACGCAAAATCTCGAGGCTGAGCGAGGGCATGACCATGCCCTGGGCGCGCATGATCATCGGTACGCGCCGGATCAGGCCGTCGCGCTCGGTCTTGATCGAGAACAGGCCACGGCCGGCCGCGACCTTCTCGATCTCGGGCACGTTGCGCAACAGCCCGGGAAATTCGAACAGGAAGCGCTCAGCGCCCTCCTCGCCGACCGTTGCGACGCCGGTGAAGGGCAGCGACTTGTCGACCTCGGTCGAAATCGCCCGCTGCCCGGTCTCGCCCAGCACCACGCGCGAGCGCTTGATCGCTTCGGAGAGAATCTGGTCGTTGCTCGGCAGCTCGCGCAGCTTGGCGCGGGTGGCGTCGTCCAGATAGCGCATCTGGCTCGCGACAAGATCAGGATTGAGCCGATCAGCCTCCGAGAACACCACGTCGAAGCCTATTGCGACCGCGCCGTGACTGGTGAGGTTCTGGATCAGGTCGGCGATCCGCGTCCGTGGCCACGGCCACTGGCCGAGCTTGGCGAGGCTCTTGTCATCGATGTCGACGATGGTAACCGGCCGCGCCGTCTTGTGGCGCGGATCGAGCAACTGAAACATGTCGAAGGTGCGCAGCCGCAGTTCCTGGATCGGCGGCGGATCCCAGAGGCGAGCGCCGGCAAACAGGACCAGCAGCGCAAGGCACATCAGCCGCGCAAACCCCAGCTTCCGCGCAAACCACCGCCGCAGGATCTTGAGACGTTTCATTTCAGTAGGACTTCCTGCAAACCCGCACCGCGCCGTGCGCGCCGATCATGGCGCGCCGGCCCACGATTGGCCATTCCTTAGATGTTGAGATTTGCGGATTTTTTCCGCGGTCAAGCTGCAGGCCGGAAGGCCCTGGCGACGATCAAACGTGGAAGATGAAATCGCTGGCCTGCAGGTTTTGAGCAACCACGCCCTTCAGCACGATCGTCTCGTGATTGTCCAGCGTGAGGAAGGTATCGCCATCCTGCTCGGCCGCGGAGAGATCGCTCACGGAGCTGATGCTGCCGAACTGCCGCAGGTCGATCTTGTCTAGGCCGGCCTGGAAGTCGTTCACAGTGTGCTGGACCGTATCCTGCGACGACGCCGGCGCAAACACGAACTGGTCCTTGGCAGCGCCACCGATCAGCGTGTCACTCGACTCGGTCGCGAAAATGACGTCCTTGCCGGGGGTACCCTCGAGGATAACGCCCTGGCTGTTGCCGCCCTCGACGAAGATGAAGTTCACGGTGTCGGAGAGGTTCGTGGTCGTGTCCGTCACAGTCACCGTGATCTGGTCGGTGTCCGGCGGCACCGGGTAGTCATCGGTGCTGGCGCCGGTTGGATCGTAGGTGATACCGGCGCCTTCCGCGAGGCTGGCGTTGATCTGGTCGAGCGTGCCCGTCGCCGGGTAAACACTGACGCTGCTGACATCCGGATGCGCGGTCGCCAGCGTGACAGTGAAAGTATCCGTCGCAGCACCGGAATCGATGTCGGTGACCACGAGATCGGTGATGATCTCATTGCTGTTCTCGACGACGTGCTCGACCTGGAAGTGCTCGGTGTCGATGACGGGACCGGTCGCGGACGCGGAGCCGCCGGATGGAGCCGTGACTTCCGTGCCGATGGTGGTGACCCCGTCCGACACCGGCGCGGTGCCGCCGGTGCTCGTGGCGATGATGTCGATCGTCGCGGGCGACGAGGAATTTGTGATGTCGCCAACATAGGTGTTGTCGAGGGCATGCACGCCCAGCGCATCCGGCGCCCCGGTGAAGCCGTCGGCTGGCACGAACCGGATCAGCGTATCCGGACTCAGCACCAGCGCAGTCGTATCGGCGACGGACCCAATATCCACCCATTGATCGGTGCCGGCGAGCTCGTACTGCCAGACGCCCTGATCCGAGGTGGCACTATCCGCGCTAACCGCGATGGCTCGGAAGCTCGCGCCGTCGTCGGCGTCGTCGAACTTCCCGCCGAAGAGAGCGCTGACCGCGGTCCCACCCGGATCGGTGTTATCGCCACTGACCGAGGCCAGCGTCGCGTCACCTAGAGTCGGTGCATCGTTGCTGCCGGCGATGTTGAAGGTGAGGACGCCGTTGCCAGTGCCGGTCGGCGTGTGGCTGTCGTCGGGCACGATCGTGTATTGCAGCGACAGCGTGTGGCCGGCGGCAAGGAAGTCGAAGGCCTTGCTACCTGAATTGAAATCCCACGTAAACGTGGCGTGCGTGGCGGTGCCATCGAGAATGTCCCCGGACTGCACGGTCAGATAGTTGAGCAGCGTCGGGATCGAGGGCTCGCCGACATAGTCGGTCTGGGGCACGCCGTCGAAATAGACATCGAGATGATCGACCACGACCGTGACGTGATCGGTAGCATCGGCATCCGAAACCGTCAGCGTACCATGCTTCACCAGCGGCGTATTCGTCTCGAGCAGGTCCGCGCCGGAATGGTCGTTCGTTTCCGCAGTAATCGCGGGCGCGTCGTTCTTGCCGGTGATCGTGATCGTGACGTCGGTTGTGCCGGTCTTGCCCTGGTGGTCATCAAGGGTGACGGTAGAGACCACCTTGGCGCTCTGGTTCTCGCCGAGGAAATCCAGCGCGCCGTCGGCGATCGAATAGCTCCAGGTGACGGTGCCATTGTTCAGCCCGGCCTGCGGCAGAAGCGTCAGTCCGCTCTTGAGCGCCGCGATCTCGTCAAGCGTGAGCGACGAGGTGAGATTAGTGTTGTGATCGGCGCCAAGCGAGGTCACGGCTTGGCCGGTGATCTGTGCCGTCGGCAGGTCGGTCAGGTCGATGTCGGTGAAGGCAATCGCGCCGGTTGCGGGCGTTGACGTATCAGACGTGGCGAAGTCGCCGGTGGCGTCCGCCTGCTCGGAGACGTCCCCCGCCAGCACGCCGCCCGCGGTGAAGGCCGGCGCGTGGTCATCGGTCATCGTGATCAGCGTGTGGCCGGTGCCGTCGTCACTCCCGGCGAAATGGGCATTGCTGTAGTCGGCACCGGACAGGGTCAAGCTGATGTGATTGCCGTCCGCATCGGTCACCGTCAGCACGCCGCCGGTGGAGGGATTGCTGTTGGCGACATAGACCGCGCTGGTACCGAGCCCGTACTTGATGGTCGACAGATTGATTGTGTCGTTCGTGGACAGCGCGCCGATAGAGCCGCCAAAGGCCGATGTATCGATCTGAAGATGGGCGCCGTCGCCGTCGAGTGTGATCGTTTGGGTGGCCGCCACCGTGCCCTCGAGCTTCAGCCACGCGCCAGCATCGACGGTGACAGAGCCCGAGCCCGACAGCGAGCCGAACAGCGTCAGCGCCCCGTCATGGACCTCGATGCTGCCGACATTGGCGATGGTGCCCGTGATCGACGCCGTGCCCCAGCTGTCGATGGTCGCGTAATTCTCGACGTTCAGCCCGGTCCCGGAGATCGACGCGCCATGCAGATCGATGGCGCCGTGGTTGACGATCGACGACGCGTTGCCGAAGACGCCACTGCCGGCGACCGTCCAGGTGCCGCCCAGCTCGTTGTTGAACGTCGCGGTAGCAACCGAGAGATTGCCGTTGATGTGGCCAGCATTGTTGATCGTGATAGCGCCGCCTGTCTCGACGATGGCGTAGGTCGCGGCGGTCACGGTCGAGGCCACGGCGGGTCCGATCGTTCCGGTGGCGGAATTGTCGATCGTCGCCGAGCCGGTCGTATTTTCCTGGATGAAGATCGCCGCATAGGCGCTCGGGGCCACGATCGATCCGGTATTGGTGATATGGGTCGAGCCGGTCGCGCCGACTTCGTTCTGCGTCACGCTGATGCCGGCGAGGCTCGTGCTGGTGATACCACCGTGATTGACAATGGTGACGTCGCCGCTGCCGTTGGCGATGGCAGACACGCCGACCGCGCCGGTAGCGGAGCCATTATTGGTGACGCTGACGTCGCCGCCACCGTGATCGAAGGCGCCGATCGCGGTACCCGCGGCGGCAATCGAGGATGTCGCGCCGGTCGTGACCGTGATGTTGCCGGCAGCCCAGGTGAACGCCTCGATGCCGTAGCCCGCATCAGCGATAATCGTTGCATCGCTCGTAACGGTGACGTCGCCCTTGACGGCATTCGAGAACGTGCCGATCCCGCCGGGCTTGTAGCCGGCGATGATCCCGCCGGGAGTGGTGCCGTCGTTATTCGAGGTCGAGCCGGAGTGGATCGTGCCATGGGCCTCGACGGAGATCGTGCTGCCGAGGCCGCCAGCGATCGCAGTGGCGTAGTTGACCGCCACGATGCCGGTGCTGCCAGACGTGATGCTGTCGCCGTTCGCCATGGTGACACTGACATCGCCCGCATCGATACTGTAAGCCCTGATGCCGTAGCTCGTCGCACCCGAAATCGTCACATTTTCGCCAAGCGTGACCGTCACGTCGCCGGTGCCGCCGCTCAATGCCGAGGCGTTGATGCCGACGCTTTGGGTACCGGAGACCGAAATCGTGGTCCCGGCGAAGCTGGTCACCCTGACGTCGCCATTGCCGTAATTGTAGGCGTCGATGCCATAGCCCGCCGCGGCGTTGATGTTGGCGTGATTGCTGATGGTGACGGTGCCGTTGACGTTGGTATTGGCGGTCGATCCGGTCGTGGCACCGGTGTAACCGGCCTGGATGCCCGCCGGCGTGTTACCGCTCTGGTTCAGGCTGCTGCCGGAATTGATCGTGCCGTAGGTCGTGACGGTGATGCTGCTGCCGTCCGACGCGTCGATCGAGTTTGCGCGATTGACCGCGATGATGGCCGAGCTCGCGGACGTGACGACGCTGCCGGCCTCGGTCGTGACGGTCTCGCTGCCACTGCCATAGCTACGCGCACGGATACCGTAGACGGAGCTGCCGGTGATGGCACCGCCGGCGTCAATGGCGATGTCGCCATTGCCCTGCGTGGTCGCGTCGATGCCGTATGCGCCGCCGACAGCGCCGCCGAGCTGGGTGATCGAGATGCCGCCGACGCTGGCGCTGTTCAAATTCTCGACAAGAACGCCGACCGAATTCGCGCCGGTGCCGGTCGCCTTGCCGGTGAGATTGTTGACAGTGATATCGCCCGCGCCGGTCGCGCTGTCGCGCAGCCAGATGCCGTGGCCGGCGAGGCCCTTGATGTCGCCGGTCGCCGTGAACGAGATATCGCCGGTACCGTTCTGGGTGACCGCGACGCCGTTGGCCGCGCCAGTCAGTGCGCCGGTGGGCGCGAGAACGATGTCGGCGGGCGTTGCAGATGTGCCGCCCGATGCAGTGAAGTCGAGTGCATCGCCGCTCGCTGTCGTGATATCGGCCGCGCCCTTGATCGTGAACGTGCCGGCTTTCGTCGACTGGCCGGCAATGGTGCCGGTGAAGCTCTGGCCCGCCACCTTGTCGAGTTGCAGCGTGTCGACGCCACCGGCGAAGGCAATGGTCTGCGCCGTCGCCCCCGCGAGCTCGAGCGTCGCACCATCGTCGATGATCACCGAGCCGACACCACTGAGGCCACCGGCGAGGTTGAGCGTGCCGGTCTGGACTTCGATGGCGCCGGTGTTGGTGACGCCAGCCGTGATCGTGTTGAGGCCGGAGACGCTGTAGAGGTTACCCAAATTGCTCAGGCTGCCGCCGTTGATCGAAACATCCGACAGATAAAGCTTCGATGTGCCGTCGACCGCGATCGTTGCGCCGGTGTTGGTGACTGTGGCGGTCGTCAGCTTCAACGCGCCGCCGGTCACCGCCTCGATCAGGCCGTGATTGGTGATGGCGTGGAGAATGCCGGGATCGATCGTCAGCGCGCCGCTGGTGACGGAGATCGTGCCGCTGTTGGTGACATCCGCGCTGTCGACAGCGCTCGTGCCGGTCGATTCCAGCGTGCCCGCGATCGTCACCGTACCGCCGTCGATGGTCGCGCCCGACAGGGTCAGTTTTTTGCTCGCATCTACCTTGACGGTGCCACCATTGCTGATCGTGGCTCCCGCAACCGTCGTATCGTCGAGCGTCAGCGTGACGCCGCTCTCGACCGTCACAGCGCCCTGGTTCAGCGTGGCATTGCCGCCGATCTTGCTATCGCCCGTGACGTCGATCGTACCGCTGTGGTTATTGATGGTGCCGCCTGATACCTCGGTGCTGGACAGCGTCAGCGTCTGGCCGTCGTCGATCTTGACGATGTGGCCGGTGTTGGTGAGGACGCCGTTGAGCAGCGTCGCGGCACCCGCGATCTCGAGCATGCCGTTGTTGGTGATCGCGCCCTTGGACGCGGTCGAGGCACCCTTGATCGTGGCGCCGTCCTTGAGCTTGACGGTGTTATCGAGCGCAATACTGGACTTGTCAGTGATGACCGTGCCGGACACTGTGACGCCATCCAGAGTCAACTCGGCGTCGGCGCTGACGGCGGCGACGCTGAGGGTGGCTCCCCCGTCGATCTTGCTGGCGCCGGTAACGTCAATCGTGCCGCCGCCCTTGACTGCACCGCCGCTGATCGTGGCGTCGTCCAGCCTCAGTGTGGCATTGGCATCGACGATGAGGTTGCCGCCGGAATTGTCGACCGTCGAGCCCTGATCGATCGTCAAGACGCCATTGGCAAGCACCTCGATCGTGCCGGTATTGGTGATAGTCTCGCCGTCCAGCGCATTGCCGGTGCCGCTGACCTTGAAGGCCGCATTGTTGTTCAGGGTGCCGCCACTCAGCACGGCAGCGCCGGTGAGATCGATCTCGCCGTTGCCAGTGACAGTTCCGGTGCCGCTGATCGTGGCCCCGTTCACCGTCAGCTTTCCGTTGGCATCGACCGTGATGTTGCCGGTGTTGGCAACGGTCGAACTCTGGTCGATCGTCAGCGCGCCGTTTGCCAGCACTTCGATCGTGCCGGTGGTCGCATTCGTGATCGTCTCGTGGTCCAGCGCGTTGCCGGTCCCGCTGACCTTGAACGCCGCATTGTTGTTCAGGATGCCGCCGCTTAGCACCGCAGCGCCGGTCAGGTCGATCTCGCCGTTGCCGGTGACAGGCCCGGCACCGTTGATTGTGGCGCCATTGACCGTCAGCTTGCCGTTAGCATCGACCGTGAGGTTGCCGGCATTCGCAACCGTCGAGCCCTGGTCAATCGTCAGCGCGCCGTTCGCCAGCACTTCGATCGTGCCGGTGCTCGCATTCGTGATCGTCTCATAGTCCAGCGCATTGCCGGTGCCGCTGATCTTGAAGGCCGCATTGTTATTCAGGATGCCGCCGCTCAGCACGGCGCTGCCGGTCAGGTCGATCTCGCCATTGCCGGTGACCGTGCCGGCCCCGCTGATCGTGGCCCCGTTCACTGTCAGCTTGCCGGTGGCGTCGACCGTGAGGTTGCCAGCATTCGCAACCGTCGAGCCCTGGTCGATCGTCAGCGCGCCGTTTGCCAGCACTTCGATCGTGCCGGTGGTCGCATTCGTGATCGTCTCGTGGTCCAGCGCGTTGCCGGTCCCGCTGACCTTGAACGCCGCATTGTTGTTCAGCACGCCGCCGCTCAGCACGGCATTGCCGGTCAGGTCGATCTCGCCGTTATCGGTGACTGTACCGGTGCCGCTGATCGTGGCGCCGTTGACAGTCAGCTTGCCGGTGGCGTCGACCGTGACGTTGCCGGCATTCGCAACCGTCGAGCCCTGGTCGATCGTCAGCGCGCCGTTCGCCAGCACTTCGATCGTGCCGGTGCTCGCGTTCGTGACCGTCTCGTGGTCCAGTGCATTGCCGGTGCCGCTGACCTTGAAGGCCGCATTGTTATTCAGGATGCCGCCGCTTAGCTCCGCAGCGCCGGTCAGGTCGATCTCGCCGTTGCCCGTAACCGTACCGGTGCCGCTGATCGTAGCCCCGTTCACTGTCAACTTGCCGTTAGCATCGACCGTGAGGTTGCCAGCATTCGCAACCGTCGAGCCCTGGTCGATCGTCAGCGCGCCGTTCGCCAGCACTTCGATCGTGCCGGTGCTCGCATTCGTGATCGTCTCATAGTCCAGCGCATTGCCGGTGCCGCTGACCTTGAAGGCCGCATTGTTATTCAGGATGCCGCCGCTTAGCACCGCAGCGCCGGTCAGGTCGATCTCGCCGTTGCCTGTGACCGTGCCGGTGCCGCTGATCGTGGCGCCGTTCACCGTCAGCTTGCCGTTGGCGTCCACCGTGACGTTGCCGGCATTCGCAACCGTCGAGCCCTGGTCGATCGTCAGCGCGCCATTCGCCAGCACTTCGATCGTGCCGGTCGTCGCATTCGTGACCGTCTCGTGGTCCAGCGCGTTGCCGGTGCCGCTGGCCTTGAAGGCCGCATTGTTGTTCAGGATGCCGCCGCTCAGCACCGCAGCGCCGGTCAGGTCGATCTCGCCGTTACCTGTGACCGTGCCGGTGCCGCTGATCGTGGCCCCGTTCACTGTCAGCTTGCCGTTGGCATCGACCGTGACGTTGCCGGTATTCGCAACCGTCGAGCCCTGGTCGATCGTTAGCCAGCCATTCGCCAGCACCGTGATCGTGCCGCCGGAGGTGTTGGACACGGTCTCATGGGCGAAATCCGCCGTGCCCTTGACGTTGACCGCTCCTGAATTATTCAGCGTGCCGTTCTTGAGGACGCTGGTGCCGTCGAGTTCCAGCGTGCCGGCGATGGTGACCGTGCCGCCGCTGATGGTGGCGGCGTCGACGATCAGCGTCGTGCCGGCATCCGCCTTCAGCGTGCCGCCGGCATTGTTAATTCCGGCGAGCGTCTTCAGCGTGCCGCCGAACAGCTCAATCGTGCCGGAATTGGTGATCGTGGTGCCGTTGGCGAAATCGCCGCCGCCCTTGAGCGTCAGGTACCCGGCGTTGGTGAGGACGCTACTGTCCAAGAACTCAGCCTTGCCACCAACCGAGATCGTGCTTGCCGTGAAATTGGTGAGCTTCGAATCGGCCTTGAGGCTAACCTCGCCCGCAATCGTCAACGCACTCTTGTTGATGACTTCCGGTGCCGTGTGGCCGACCGTGGTGTCGTAGTCGTTCATCGTGATCGACTTGGCATAGGCAGCCGCGTCGATCGTCACCGGATAGGACGGCGTCAGCCCGTGCAACTGATCCGTGATGACGATGACGTCGTCATTGATGGTCGGAACGGTGCCGGTTTCCCAGTTGGCCGCGTCCTTCCAGAAGCCGCCGGCGGGCGCGCCGGCATGATCGGTCGCGATCCACACCACGGCGGGAGCGTCGGTGCCGGTGATCGTGACGGTGATGGTCTGCTGCGAGGTGGCGCCTTGCGCGTCCTTGAGCGTCACGGTGTAGACCAGCGTCAGCACCTCACCCTTGGGGATGAAGTCGGCGAGGTAGACCGGCAGCTTGGCCAGCGACCAGCTGATGTTGCCGGTGCCGTCCCCAGTGCTGTCGGCACCCGCCGCGATCGCGACCGACATCGCGCTCTGGAACGCCGCGAGCGGGCCCGGCGGAACGGTGCCATCAGGCAGGGTCGCGCTGGTCAGCTTGACCGCGACCGTGTGGGTGTCGGTGAGGTCGACATCCTTGAAGGTCAGCGTGCCCGAAGTCGGCACCTCGCTGGTGAGCGGGCCACCCGGCACGCTGGTGCCGCCTTCGAAGATGATGACCGGAACGCTGGTGGTGATCACCGGCTTGTCGTTGGTGCCGGTGATCGTGATGGTGATGTCGATGGTCGACGCTTCGGGATTGACCGAGAAATTATTGTTGACGCGGACCTTGTAGGTCAGCGTCAGCGTCTCACCCGCCGCGAGAAAGTCGAAGACGTGGTCGGGAATCGTGTAGGTCCAGACCGCCGAGCCGTTGTTGTTGTTACCGGCGGCTGCGGCGACGCTGATCTGGATCTGCGTTGCCGCGATGTCCTGCTTCTGGAGTGCGGAGAGCGCGCCGGTGACATCCTGCTGGCCGGCGTTCTTGTAGACAAAGTTCGGTGCATCGCCGAGGTCAATGCTCACCGTCGGCAGATCGGCCAGGTTTTGATCGACGAAGGTGATGCGACCGGAGATGGTATCGTAGTGGGTTGTGTCGCCGGTCGTGTCCGCGCGCTCGATCATCCCGAACGCCGTCTTCACATTGCCGTTGAGATCGAGGCTTTGACGGGCAGGCGGGCCGGGAATGCGGGTGCTGGTCGCCGGATCATGGCCGGGCCCCTGCGATGTCGGCTCAGGGAGATGCGTGAAGGTCGCGGTCGCGGTGGCACCGGTATCCGTCTTGATGAAGACAATGTTGCCGGTCTGCGTGATCGAGTCGGTGAAGTTCTGGGTCAGCTTGGTGTTGCTGTTGTTGTCCGTGAACTTCAGCGTGAACACGTCCGTGATCAGCTTCTGGATGTCCGGCGACATCAGCGCATTGGAGATCGAGACGTTGCCGCCGCTGATCTGGATCATCTGGCCGGCCTGGTTGACCGTCGCGATCGGCAGCAGCGTGACCTTATCGAACAGGATGTAGGAGCCCGTCGTGCCGTTCGGCTCGACCAGCACCTGGAAGCTCGCCTGCGGCTGCGGATCGCCGCCGCCGGCGGGAACGACGAAGTTGATCTGGCTCAGCACCGCCGTGCCGCGGATGCCCATGGTGGCGACCGGCGTGTCGACCTTCATGTCGCCGTGCTTGGCGGTCTCGCCGGCGACGAAGGTGATGGTGCCCGCGACCAGACTGAGCAGCGAGGAATTGTTCGACCCGTTGGGGTCGTAGACCATCTCGTTCAGCACCATCCGCGCATTGGAGGACAGGCCGAACACCGTGCCGTCGATGAACGTGATGCCGAGCGTCGAGTCGCCACCGGTCGAGACCACGTCGCCCTTCTCGACATTGTCGCCGTTGTTCAGGATGACGGAGACGCCGTTACGGACCGCGGTCGCGCTGCCGGAGAGCTTGGTGACGTGGCCGATGACCTGCGCGGCGGCAATTCCGGAAGCGGCCTGCGCGTATTGCACATGGCCGGTGAGTGCGTTGACGACGTCGCCGGTGAGGTGTGCGCCATCGGGCGAGGCGATCGCCGCGCGCTTGTCGCCCCTGAAGTAATCGTGAACGACGAAATCGTGTCCATCATGGGACAGCACGAGGTCGAGACCGGCGCGCTTGAAATCGCCGTTGAAGATCAGGTTCGGGTCGGGAACGACGTAGGCGCCATCAGGCACGTGGCCGTGTGCCTTGGCGGTAAAGGAATCAACATGGCCATCGGCGGGCGATCGGGAACCCAAGCCGTCCAAGGAAATCGCGGCGTCAAATTTGCCAGCGTAATTCAATCCGGGCACCAAAAAAGGAGTTAAAATCTAAGTAAGTATCGCTCGCCTAAACTTGCATATCATTACCAAGTCCTTAGCGAAACCACCTATTGCTTGTGTGATTTGGCATCACCAAGCGGTCGATGCTCTCAGGCGGCTGGGCGCCTGCAGAGAAGCCAAAGTAATTTTTGAAATACTCATAAGTAAAGTAGCGCTTATTTTCGCTCATTTCCAGTAACCCCATGTATTCCATTGTAGAATCCTACAATAGATACTTCTGTCATCTTTTGTTCGTGGATCCCCGCAGCACCCTGCGGCAAATACGGGGCCAAATCTGTGATCCAACTAACAGAAGCCGTGAAATAGCGGGCCGTTAGCCATAAGGCGCAGAATCAGTTCCACGACAACTTGTGCCTGCAATTGGTCCGTCTTCGCGGCAACTGCCGTCCTCCTAGCCGGCGAATCGTAAAATTTTACGCAATTTGAGCAGGCCCGTTTCAGCCTGTTGCCCGGTTTTGGGACCCCAGCCGGGCGCGTTAAGCAGAACAAAACCGGCCGCCTCGCACTATCTCCGCGAAAGCAACAAAGCCCGGCACGTCCAGGTCGAGGGGGACCTGGCGAAGCCGGAAGGGGATGTCAGATGGAGACCGCTGCTCGCTCGCGCGCTTGGCGCGCAATCGTTGTGCTGTGCGGATTGATCCTGCTCGGATCGGCCGCCGAGCTTCGCGCTGGCACGCTACTTTCGCCGGGAGCCGGCGTCCTCGTGCGCAAATCCGCCGAGCCGTTTGGCGTGTTCGCCTTCGCCATCTCCGCCGGCAGCCTGCAACAGAAATGGCTCGCGCTGAGGTCCAGGCTCGACGATGACATGGTGCAGCTCGCGCTGTGCGACGGCGACCGGGACAATTGCGCTTCGCCCGCTGCACTGAAACTGCTCGCCGTCGTCGACCAGGCCCGAAGCCGGCACGGCCGTGCCCTGCTGGGCGAAACCAATCGCGCCATCAACCTTGCCATCCGTGCCGCCGATGACGGCTCTGAGGACATCTGGAGCTCGCCGCTCGCGACTTTCGCGCGTGGCGCCGGGGATTGCGAGGACTATGCCATTGCCAAGCTCGCCGCCCTTAAGCTCGCGGGCGTCGCCGCCGAAGATCTCCGCATCGTCGTGGTGCGCGACGTCAGGGCCGGTGAAGAGCATGCGGTTGTCGCTGCACGGCTCGACGGCCACTGGCTGATGCTCGACAACCGCCGCATGGCAATGGTGGAGGACGACGCTGCGCGGACCTACCAGCCGCTGTTCGTGCTCTACAGGTCGGCCGTGATGAAATATGTCGACGAACCCGTGCGGTTCTCGATGATCGGCAACGAGGCGCATTGATCGTACTGGTCTCATAGTTTGACCGCCCATCACAAAGCCATTTCGCCGCGCGATCCGGGACGCTAGCATGGCCACGGCTATGCGGGGGCGACTGGAATGCGGTTCATCGTGCTGACTATGCTTGCGCTGCTGGCCTCGCCGGCCGCTCCAGCCTTCGCGCAATCCAGCCCGTCCGACCGCTCCGTCGCCGATAGGCTGCCGCTGTTCGTCAGGAACAACTGCCAGCAGATCCGCGATCCCGGCAATCAATTGTTCTGCGGTGATGCCGAGCTTGCCGCCGCCGCCGAGAAGCTGAGCACGGGAATCGAGGCGCGGCTTGCCCGCCTGCCCGATCGCCTGCCCGGGATCGAGGAGAACGCGATCTGGGTTCGCCAGCGCAACCTCGGTTGCGGCATCGTCGGCCAGACCGCGATCCGCACCGACGATTTTGACCGGGTGAAGGCATGTCTTCTCAAGGTGACCGATGAGCGCGCCGCGATCGTGCGCGATCCGGATTTCGACTGTCTCGCCGCCAACACCGCTGCGGGCGCGCTGATCTGTGCGGACCCGTCGCTGGCGCTTGCCGAGACCGAGTTGAACAGCGAGGTTCTCGGCCTGATCGGCAAGCTCGATCCGACCGCGGCCCGCTTTGCCTTCGCCGAATATGGCCGGTGGACGCGGGAGCGCGACCGCAAATGCAATCTGGTCGGCAAGGAGAACGTGCCGCTCGGGGAGCTCGAGTCCGCGGAGGACTGTCTCGCCGGCTATCTGAAGCACAAGGCCGACGAGATTGGCGCGGCGAAAGGCGATCCGAAGAAGGTGTTTGGCCGGCAGGTCGCAGCCCGCGCGCCCGACACCGATGCCGTCGATTTCTGCGCCGCGCGAATCCACGCGGCCAATTCCTGCGGCAACTTCCTCCGCATCAACCGCGTCTACGCGCTCGACAGCCAGGTGGGCGAGCAAGAGGCGCAAGTCACGGGCGAAATCGAGATGGCCGTGCTGGCACCCTTCGCCACCTGTAGCAAGGTCGCCACGACGTGCACGGGCACCTGCTGGGACGCCAGAACGGGTCGTCCGCAGCCTGGCGTCGGCAACAAGGAGCGCTCCGCAGACGCCTTCAACGTCACACGCCGCCTGCGGATCCAGCGCACGTTTGCGTTTGTCAAAGCCGGCGATGGCTGGCGCTGCCGGGAAGACGAGCTGGCCCCGGTGAATTCAGGCACGGCGGGTGGGGGATCGTAGGGCTGTGTCCTCTCCCTCGCTCCGTTCTTACGGGGTCGCGACGAGCTTCGCTCGCGCTGAGAGGGTTGGGGTGAGGGGCTGCTTCAGCGAATCCGGTGACAGTTAGACTCCCGGAGAGCCCCCTCACCCGGAATTTGCTGCGCAAATTCCGGCCTCTCCCCGCACGCGGGGAGAGGGAAGAAATCAAAACATCAGATTGTCCTTCACCAGAACCCAGCGGCCGCCCTTGACCTGCTGCACCTGGGTGATGGTGTTGGCGAGGTGGTCGGTCTTGGAGAATTTGGTCGGCGGCGAGTTGAAGATGTCGAGGAACTTGTCGCCCGATTCCAACGCGTCCAGCATCTTCTGCCCGGTGAGATCCTTGCCCGCCTTGTTGGCGTAGAACGCAAACGTCGTCACCGCGTTGTAGCCGATGATCGCCTGGGTGTTGGCATCGGTGTTGAACATCTTCTTGTAGTTGATGAGCCAGTCGTGGACCTTGCCCTTGGCGGTGTCCTCGTAGGGAATCTCGAAGCCGCTCGCCGCATAAAGGCCCTCCACGGCGTCCTTGCCGAGCGCCGGCACTTCCAGCACGTTGGTCGGCGTCGCCCCCAGGAAAGTAACGTCCCAGCCGAGCTTCTTCGCCTCCGTCATCGCGCCGATGGTCTCGCGGATCACGGTACCGAGCACGACGAGGTCGCAACCGTCGGACTTCATCTTGGCGATTTGCGCGCTGAAATCGGAGGCGCCCCGCTTGTAGCTCGTCACCGACGCCGGCTGCAGCTTCATTGCCGTCAATTGCTGGGTGAAGCCGTCGAGCACGTTCTTTCCGTACTCGTCATCCTGATGCATGATGCAGGGCTTCTGGAAGTTCTTCCACTCCACCATATATTTCAGCGCGGCGCGCGTGCTCTCGACATAGGGCAGGAGGTTGTTGAACTTCAGCCGCTCCTGCGGCTTGGCCGGGTCGAACTTGAAGGTGAACTCGGCGGCGGTCAGCGGGAAGAGCTGGAGCACGCCGGCATCGAACAGGATGTCCTGCGCGGCGAGAGTCGGCGCCGATCCCATCGAGCCGATCATGGCAAATATCTTGTCGCGTTCCACCATCTTCTGGGACGCCAGCACGCCCTTCTTCGGATCGTAACCGTTATCCTCGAGGATCATTCTGATCTTGCGGCCATTGACGCCGCCGGCCGCGTTGATTTCCTCGACCGCCATCTTCATGCCGTTGGAGACCGGCACGCCCCAGACCTTGATCGGCCCCGACAGATCCTGATGGGTGCCGATGACGATCTCGGAGGCCGAGATGCCTTCATTGGTGACCTTGGTCTGCGCCGCGGCAGGCAGACAGGTGAGCACCACCGCGCCTGCCGCAAAGCCGAACGTTCTCAACGATCTCGACATTGACGTCTCCTCTCCTTGGGGCCCTTATGATGCGAAGGGTGGGGCCATCACTCCTTCGCTGTTATTCAAACAGGATTGTTCAAGCCACCGCCCGCGTCGGATACATGGCGTCGATCTCGGCGGCATAGCGCTTGTTCACGAAGCCGCGCTTCAGCTTCATGGTCGGCGTCAACTCCTCGTCCTCCGGAGTGAGTTGGCGTTCGATCAGATAGAATCTCTTGATGGTCTCGACGCGGGCGAAATTGGCATTGACCACTTCGATCTCGCGCCAGATCAGGTCCTGGATCTCCGCCGCGCGGCACAGGCTGGCATAGTTGGTGAAAGGGATGTCGTGGTCCTGCGCGAATTTCTCGACATTCTCCTGGTCGATCATCACGAGGCAGGTGAGGTATGGCCGCTTGTCGCCGATCACCACGGAATCCGAGATGTAGGGCGAGAATTTCAGCTGATTCTCGATCTCGGACGGCGTGATGTTCTTGCCGCCCGAGGTGATGATGATGTCCTTCATCCGGTCGGTGATGCGGACGAAACCCTCATTGTCGATGGTGCCGACGTCGCCGGTATGCAGCCAGCCGCGATGGTCGATGGTCTCGGCTGTCCGCTCCGGCTGGTTCAGATAGCCCATGAACAGGAAGTCGCCCCTGATCAGGATCTCCCCGTCGGGCGACAGCGCCACTTCACCCCACGACACAGCCTTGCCGACCGAGCCAAGCTTGATGCGTTCCGCCGGCATCATGGTGGCGACCCCGCAATTCTCGGTCTGGCCGTAGACCTCGTGGATGTCGATGCCGAGCGCGAGATACCAGCGGATCAGTTCCGGCGCGATCGGCGCCGCGCCGGTGAAGGCGATGCGGCAACGATCGAGCCCGATCATGCGTCGGATGTTGCGGAAGGCGAGGCGGTAAGCGAGGCTGTTGGCGATGCGCAACGACAGCGGCGGCGGTTTGCCTTCTATCTTGCAATCGACCATGCGATAGCCGATGTCGATGGCGCGGCGGTAGACCCATTGCTGCAGCGGCGTCGCATCCTTCAGCGCGATGGTGGTTGCGGAATAGAATTTCTCCCAGATCCGCGGCACCGCGAGGAAGATGGTCGGCTGCACCTCGCGCAGATTGTCCGGCACGGTCTCCGGACTCTCGGCGAAGTTCATCACCGAGCCGAGCGCGACCGAGATGTAATAGCCGCCGATCCGTTCGGCGACGTGGCAGAGCGGCAGGAAAATCAGCCGATCCTCGTTCTCGCGCGCCGGAATGAAATCGTTGGCGTGCCGCATCTGGTGCGTGACGCTGCGGTTGGCGTGCATGGCGCCCTTGGGCGGACCCGTGGTGCCGGATGTATAGACGAGGACCGCGAGATCGCTCGCGCCGCGACTGTCGACCATCTCCTGCCAGAGCGTCTCGCGGCCGGCCATGTGGTTGCGCCCGAGCGCGCGGAACTCGTCCAGCGACATCACCATGTCGTCGGAGAAGCCGCTGAGGCCCTCCATGTCGAACACGATGATCTTTCGCAGAGACGGACAGCGTGCGCGGCAGGCCAGGACCTTGTCGAGCTGCTCCTCGTCCTCGGCGAAGATCACTTTCGTTCGGGAATCGTTGACGAGATATTCGACCTGGGATGAGGCATCGGTCGGATAGATCCCGGAAGAGACGCCGCCGGCGCACAGAATGCCCATGTCGACATGGACCCATTCGGGGACGGCGTTGGCGATGATGGAAGCGACGTCGCCGGGCCTGAGGTCGATGGCGTGCAGCGCGTAGGCGATCTGCTTCGAGATCTCCAGCCATTCGCGCCAGCTGGTCGGCTGCCAGATCCCGAATTTCTTCTCGCGTATAGCCGGCCTGTCGCCCCGCGTTTCCGCGGCGCGCAAAAAGCTCTTCGCGATCGTATCAGCGACCGTCAGCACCGCCGGTCGGGCCATTCACGTCTCCTCCTTGTCGCGTTCCCCTCCGCTGCCTGCCTTGCCGGCGGTCTGTTGTTGCGGACGGGTCTCCGATCTAACGCCAAATCTTGCTTCAACGCCAAGTCTTCTTCTTTTTCCAGCGCCGCTCGCCTCGTGCGCCCGCTTCCTTGGCGCCAAGGTAGAATTCCTGGATGTCCTTCGAATGCATCAAGCGGTCGCAGGTGTCGTTCATCACGATCCGGCCGATCTCCAGCACATAGCCATAATGCGCCGTCTCCAGCGCCACCTTGGCGTTCTGCTCGACCAGCAGGATCGACATGCCCTGCTCCTCGTTGACGCGACGGATGATGGCGAAGATCTCCTTCACCAGCAGCGGCGACAGCCCGAGCGAGGGCTCGTCGAGCAGCAACAGCGTCGGCCGGTTCATCAGCGCGCGGCCGATTGCGAGCATCTGCTGCTCGCCGCCGGAGAGCTGTCCGGCCGGCTGGTTGATGCGCTCCTTCAGGCGCGGGAAATAGCCATAGACGCGCTCCAGATCGTCCGCGACGCCGCCACGATCCTTGCGCGGATAGGCCCCCATCATCAGGTTCTCGCGCACGGAGAGGAACGGGAACACCTCGCGTCCCTCCGGCACATGGCTGAGGC
Organism: Bradyrhizobium sp. WSM1417; assembly: GCF_000515415.1. Taxonomy (NCBI): domain Bacteria; kingdom Pseudomonadati; phylum Pseudomonadota; class Alphaproteobacteria; order Hyphomicrobiales; family Nitrobacteraceae; genus Bradyrhizobium; species Bradyrhizobium sp. WSM1417. The sequence continues at coordinate 1,564,662 of NZ_KI911783.1, read as the reverse complement.
CCAGCCGCACGATCCTGTCCGCCTCCATGCGCTGGATCGACTTGCCCATGAACTCGATGGCGCCCTTCTGCGGATCGAGAATGCCCGAGATCGTCTTGAGCACCGTGGTCTTGCCGGCGCCGTTGGCGCCCAGCAGCGTGACGATGCGGCCGCGCGGCACTTCGAGCGAGATGCCGCGGATCGCCATGATCGGCCCGTAATAGCTCTCGATGTTCGTGAGTTTCAGGATGATGTCCGGTGTCGACACGGCATCCATCACGTCAGGCTCCCAGATACGCGGCGACGACATCTGGGTGCTGCTGCACTTCGGCCGGCGAGCCCATCGCCAGCACCCGGCCGTAGTTCAGCGCAATGACGCGGTCGGAGACGCGATTGACCAGCGACATGTCGTGCTCGACCATGAGCACGGTGACGCCGAGCTCGCTCTTGAGGTCGCGAATCCAGAACGACATGTCGTCAGTCTCCTCCACGTTGAGGCCGGAGGACGGTTCGTCGAGCAGGATCAGCTTCGGCTCCGAGCACAGCGCGCGCGCCAGCTCGATCACCTTGCGCACGCCGTAAGGCAGACCCGAGATCAGCTTGTCGCGGTAGGGCTCGAGATCGAGGAATTCGATGACCTGCTCGACCCTGCGGCGATGCACCTTTTCGTCGGCGCGTACGCCCGGCAGGAACAACAGCTCCTGCCAAAGCTGCGTGGTCGAATGCCGGTGGCGGCCGACCAACAGGTTCGACAACACCGTCGCATTCTCGAACAGCTCGATGTTCTGGAACGTGCGGGCGATGCCAAGCCTTGCAATGTCGTGGGGCGGCTGCTCCGTGATATCCTGATCCTCGAAGAAGATGCGACCTGAGGTCGGCCGGTAGATCCGCGAAATCAGGTTGAAAATCGAGCTCTTGCCGGCGCCGTTCGGCCCGATGATCGAGAGGATCTCGCCCCTCTCGACCGCGAACGACACCGCATCGACGGCCTTCAGCCCGCCGAAATGCAGCGACAAGCTCTCGGCGCGAAAATAGCTCATCGGTTGCGCTCCGACTTCACGTAGATCTTCTGCCGCTTGAAGGTGGCGCGCTTGTAAAGCGGGAACAGCTGGAAGAAGAGTTTGATCTTGAGCCAGCGGCCGTAAAGCCCGAGCGGCTCGAACAGCACGAACAACACGATGATGATGCCGTAGATCGCGCCTTTCAGGCCGTTGAGCGAGGCAAAGGCCGCGACCTTGGACTGGACATTGGCGGCCGCTTGCGTGCCCGCTCCGAAGGTCGCGGCAATGCCGGCGATGATGCCGGGCATGTCGTCCTTGAGGTAGGTCAGGAACGGATCGATCATCACGATGAAGATGGCCCCCAGCACCGCGCCGTGCAGGCTGAAGGTGCCGCCGATCAGGATCACGATGATGAACTCAATCGAGAGCTGGAGCGTGAACATCTCCGGCGAGATGAACGAGAGCTTGTGCGCGAACAGGACGCCGGCGAAGCCGGTGATCGCCGCGGAGATCGCAAAGGACTTCACCTTGTACAGCGCGACATTGACGCCCATGCTGCGCGCAGCGGTCTCGCTGTCGCGGATCGCGACGAAGGCGCGTCCGGTCGGCGAACGCAGCAGATTGAGCGTGCCGACGATGGTCAGCACCAGCACGGCGAGACACAGGAAATAGAAAGTGGGGCTGTCGCGCGAGACGGCGACCCCAAACAGCGACACCGCCTTGATCCGCATGCCCTCGTTGCCATTGGTGACGCTCTCCCAACGCGCCAGAATCTCCTCGACGATGAAGGCGAAGGAGATGGTGGCGATGACGAGATAAATGCCTTGCAGCCGCAGCGCGGGGAAGCCGACCAGCGCACCGATCAGCCCGGTTAGGAGCCCGGCGGCGAGAAAGTAGACCGGGAACGGCACACCATATTTCTGCAAATAGGCCGCCGTATACGCACCGATCGCGAGAAACGCCGCATGCCCGAGCGAGGCCTGCCCGGTGAAGCCGGTCAAAATCAGCAGCGCCACGCCGACGGTCGCGTAGATACAGACGAAGACGAGCTGGCTCATCAGATAGCTGGAGAGCACATAGGGCGCAATCAGCAGCACGGCCAGCAGGAGACCGTATGAGACGTAATAGCCCGAATGCGGAAACAGCCTGATGTCGTCCTCATAGTCGGTCTTGAACAGGAAGCGCATGCGTTCAGACCTTCTTGCGGACGTGAAGGCCGAACAGGCCTTCGGGCTTGAGCAAGAGCACGGCGAGCAGCACGATGTAGGGCGCGACGTCCTTCCAGCCCTCGGCCAGATAGAAGCCGGCCATGCTCTCGATGACGCCAATCAGGACGCCGCCGACGACGGCGCCGGGGATCGAGCCGAAGCCGCCGAGCACGGCGGCCGGAAACGCTTTCAGGCCCAGCACGAGACCGACATTGGAATGGATGAAGGTGATCGGCGCCAGCAGCACGCCGGCGCAGGTCGCAACCGCCGCGCTGATCGCCCAGACGATCGAGACCACCCGCTTGACCGGGATTCCCATGTAATAGGCCGCCAGCATGTTCTCGGAACTGGCGCGCATCGCGGTGCCGAGCGTGGTCTTGTTGAAGAACAGCCAGAGCAGCGCGCAGAGGATGCCCGTCGCCGCGATCACCGAGAGCTTGTCATGGGCGAGCACCAGCGAACCGATCCGCAGCACGCCCTGGCTGAACGGCGTGTCGATCTTGAAATCGTCGGTGCCCCAGATCATGCCGGAGACCGAGCGCAGGAAATAGCCGAGCCCGATGGTGGCCATGATGATGGAGAATTGCGGATAGCCGAGGATCGGCCGCACCACTACGCGCTCGGCCAGCATGCCGAACAGCGCCATCGCCGCCACCGCGCCGGCAAAGCCGACCCAGTAGTTCAGCCCCATCATGCCGATGAAGGTGAAGGCAAAGAAGCCGCCCAACATCATCAGATCGCCCTGGGCGAAATTGACGACTTCGGTGGCCTTGTAGACGAGTACGAAGCCGAGCGCGATCAGGCCGTAGACGCAGCCGAGCGCAACACCGCTGACCAGCTGCTGAACGAAATCCAGCATCGTCGCGCATCCTCCCGATACAACCGGCGGTTCTTCCTGACCGCCTTGCCGCATCTTGTGTTCAGTCGCTACGCAGTCGTTTCGCTGCGTTCACGCCATTCGTCCCTTCGCCAATTCAGCCTGAACCGCCAAGCGCTGTCAACAAACGGTGACTTGCCATTAGTCCAATCCGGATGACGGAATTTGCGGCAGCGCGATTCACGGTGCCGAAACATCTTCGGGTCATGGTCGCGAGCGATGCAAAACCGCAAGGTGTGGCCGTGATGAAGCGGGACGGTTCGGCGCTCGAAGTCATGGGGTTAACGAAGTGTTTTGACCGTCTGGCGGTCGATAACCTCGATCTCACCATCCATGCCGGCGAATTCTATGCGCTGGTCGGCCCCAACGGCGCCGGCAAGACCACCACTTTGCGCATGGTTGCAGGCCTTTTGCGGCCCGATGCCGGCGCAGTCTCCATCTTCGGCATCGATGCGCTCCAAAACCCCGTCGCCGCCAAGCAGGTGATGGCGTGGGTCTCCGACGAGCCCATGATCTATGACAAGCTCACGCCGCTCGAATATCTGGAATTCGTGGCCGGTCTGTGGGGCATCGCACCATCGGTCTCGGAACCGGTCGCCGCGGAGCTCCTGAACTCGCTCGGGCTCGATCCGCACCGGCACGAACGCTGCGAGGGGTTTTCCAAGGGCATGCGCCAGAAGGTCGCCCTCGCCGGCGCCCTGGTGCACGATCCCCGCCTCATCATCCTCGACGAGCCGCTGACGGGACTGGACGCCGTCTCCGCCCGCCATGTCAAGGGACTCCTCAGCGAGCGCGTGCGCGCCGGCTGCACCGTCATCATGACCACGCATATCCTCGAGGTCGCCGAACGCATGGCCGACCGCATCGGCGTGATCGCAGCCGGCCGCCTGGTGGCCGAGGGCACGCTGACCGAGCTGCGCCAGCAAAACGGGCACGCCGATACCAGCCTGGAAGATCTCTTCATCGCACTGGTGACGCTCCAGGACGCCGCATGAGCTCGGCCACCGCGCTGTCCTGGTTCGCCCGCCACGAGCTCCGGCTCGCCTGGCGCGAATGGCTCGCCATGATGACCGGCGGGCGGCGCAAACGAACGCGTGCCGCAGTGATCGGCGTGCTGTTCTTCGCGGTGCTGCTGCACGTGCCGGCCTGGGCGGTGATCGGCCGCTTCGCCGACCTGCAATTGCCGCTCGACAAATCCTCGCTGATCGTGATCTCGGCGACAATTTTTCTCGCCTGGACGCTGATGCTGTCACAGGCGATCGAATCGGTGACCCGGGTGTTTTACGCACGCGCAGATCTCGACCTCATCATGTCCTCACCCGCGACGCTGGCCAATCTGTTCTCGGTGCGCATCGCCGCGATCGCGCTCGCCATCACGGTGATGGCGCTGCTGTTCTCGACGCCCTTCATCGACGTGCTGGTATTCGGGGGCGGCGCGCGCTGGCTTGCAGCGTTCGGCGTCGTCGTCGCGATGGGCCTATCGGCCGCAGCGGTCGCGATCGCCGTCACCATCCTGCTGTTCCGCCTGATCGGTCCGGCGCGGACACGGTTCGTCGCCCAGATCCTCGCCGCGATCATCGGCGCCGGCTTCGTGATCGCGCTCCAGGTCGCGGCGATCATGTCCTACGGCACGCTGTCGCGCTTCACCATCCTGACCTCGGGTAGCTTGGCCGCTTACGCGCCCGATGCGGACAGCATTTGGTGGTGGCCGGCGCGGGCGGCGATGGGCGACGCCGAAGCGCTGCTGCTGCTCCTGGCGCTCGGGCTCGTGCTGCTCGGAAGCGTCATGGCGATCTTCTCGGGCCGTTTTGCCGACACGGCGATCGATGCCGCCGCCTTTGGCACATCCGGCCGTCGCAGCGCGAAGGAGCGCCCCTTCCGCGGCGGATCGCGGCAGCATGCCCTGCGGCGTAAGGAATTTTCGCTGCTCTGGCGCGATCCCTGGCTGATCTCGCAGACGCTGATGCAGCTGCTCTATCTGGCGCCGCCGGCGCTGCTGCTCTGGCGCAACTTTGCCGACAGCTCCGCGGCGCTGACGCTGATCACGCCCGTCATCGTCATGGCGGCGGGACAACTCGCCGGCGGGCTTGCCTGGCTGACGATCTCGGGCGAGGACGCGCCCGATCTGGTTGCGACCGCGCCGCTGACGCCGTCCAGCGTCATCCGCGCCAAGATCGAGGTGGTGCTGATCGCGATCGCCGTCATCTTCTGCCCGCTGATTGCGGCGCTCGCTTTCGCCTCGGCGTTCCAGGCCGCGGTCAGCGCCGGTGCGGTCATCGTCAGCGCGGCCTCCGCCACCGCAATCCAGCTCTGGTTCCGGGTGCAGGCCCGGCGTAGCCAATTCCGCCGCCGCCAGACCTCGTCACGGCTTGCGACCTTCGCCGAGGCGTTCTCCTCGATCGGCTGGGCTGCCAGCGCCGCGCTAGTGCTCACGCTGCCGATCGTCGGTCTCGTCAGCGGCCTGATCACCGCCGGCCTCGTCGCCATCACCTGGAAGTTCAGCCCGCGGCGGGAGTGACAATGGGCCGGCGTGAGGGTGCGACACTGACGCGCTGTTGATCGCGCGCTGTTGGCCACGCGTTGCATTGCACGCTAGACTTTCCCCTGAAGTCATCGGGGATGGATTCATGCGGCGACTGGTTTCGGCGGCTCTAGCGCTGTTCGGCGCATTCCTCTCACCTGCCCTCGCACAGCAATCACCTCAGCGCAGCGAATGCCTGGCGATGGCGAATGCGGCGCCGCGCGTGACGCCGGTCGCGTTTCGGCAGGCCGCAGCCTCCGCTGAAGTCCAGATCACCTATGCCGGCCATTCCACCTATTTCATCGACACGCCCGGCGGCTTGCGCATCGCCACCGACTATAGCGGGGCCTATCAGGTGGGCCGGCTGCCCGATATCGTCACCATGAACCGGGCCCACAGCACGCACTACTCTTTATTTCCCGACAAGCGCATTCCTCGTGTGCTGCATGGCTGGGGCGAGGACGGCAAGGCGGCCATCGTGTCGGAGCGCATCGGCGACACCTTCATCCGCAACGTCACGACCGACATCCGTCGCTATTTCGGCGACGATACCGGCGCCGACATGATCCGTGACGGCAATTCGATCTTCATCTTCGAGGTCGCGGGCCTCTGCATCGGTCATCTCGGCCATCTTCACCACAAGCTCGACGACAGCCACTTTGCCCAGATCGGGCGGCTCGACATCGTGATGGTGCCGATCGACGGCACCTACACCATGTCGCTCGACGGCGTCTCCGAGATCACCAAGCGGCTGCGCGCCTCGGTGGTGCTGCCGATGCACCGCTTTGCCACCCCGCTCGACGATTTCGTGCAACGCATCGGCCAGCAGTTCGAGATCGACCGGCGCATGGAACGAAGTTTCCGGATCTCGAGGGATGCGTTGCCGTCGAAGTCGACGGTGATCATCCTCGACGGGGTATGACGCGCAATTTTCTCCAAGTCGGCTATCGGCCGGTCGTGCTGATCTCCTGAGCATAGGAGATCGACATGACCGACTTTGCGAGATTATTGCACGCGGACGGACCGAACCCCGAGCACGCGGCGGCGCTCCAGCTTTATGGCCGCTTCGTCGGCGATTGGGACGCCGAGATCACCGCCCATGGACCCGATGGAACGAAGCACACCGCCTCCGGCGAAATCCATTTCGGCTGGGTGCTGGAGGGCCGCGCCGTGCAGGACGTCTGGATCATTCCGCGCCCAACCGGCGGCCCGGCCTTGCCGATCGCCGGCAACTGGTACGGCACGACGCTGCGGGTCTACGATCCGACCATCGATGCCTGGCGGATCTCCTGGTTCGATCCCGGCCGCTGCATATTCCGCCAGCAGATCGGCCGTCCACGCAATGCCGACATCGTGCAGGAAGGCACGACCGAAGCCGGCGAACTGACGCGCTGGAGTTTTACGGAAATCACCGAGGATTTCTTCCATTGGCTCGGCGAGGTCAAACCGGCCACGGCAACCGTTTGGCGGCTGATGGTCGATGTAAGGGCGAGGCGGCGCAAGGGTTGACGACGGGGCCACTGTCCCTGAGATGAAGGGTGCGGTTGCGCAACGCGCGCTGCTGCGCGCGAGAACGAGGTGTTAGGCTCCCCGAACAAGAAGCATACATCAAGGGAGCGAACACGGATGGCAGCAAGCGGTCTGCCCGCCAACACGAGCGGGCTATTCGTCGAGCCGCGCGAGGACTGGCTCGCGCTGCATCGGGAGGAGATCATCGATCCCTTACGGTCGATCGTCGATCCCCATCACCATCTCTGGGATCGCGGGCACCGCTATCTGATCGAGGAGATGGCTGATGACATCGCCTCCGGCCACAACGTCATCGCCACCGTCTATGTCGATTGCCGCTCGATGTATCGCGCGCACGGGCCCGAGGCGTTCCGGCCGGTCGGCGAGGTCGAGTTTGCCAATGGCGTCGCCGCGATGAGCGCCAGTGGCGGTTACGGCAAGGCCGCGATCTGCGCCGGCATCGTCAGCCACGTCAACCTGCTGCTCGGCGATGCCGCAAAGCCGGTGCTGGAGGCCGAGATCGCGGCAGGCAACGGTCGCTTCCGCGGCATCCGGCATTCCTCGGCCTGGGACCCGGATCCTGCTGTCGCCGGCATGTATGCGAACCGGCCGCAGGGATTGCTGCAGGACCCGACCTTCCGCAAGGGCTTCGCCTGTCTCGCGCCGCTGAATCTGAGCTTCGATGCCTGGCTGTTCCATCCGCAGATCGGCGAGCTGACCGAACTCGCCCGCGCATTTTCCGACACCAGGATCGTGCTCGACCATTGCGGCGGCCCGGCCGGAATCGGCCGCTTTGCCGGGCAACGCGAGGAGGTGTTTCCGCAATGGCGCGCCTCGATCCAGGAGATCGCCAAATGCGAGAACGTGGTGGTGAAGCTCGGCGGGCTCGCGATGTGCCTGCTCGGCTACGACTTCCATTTGCGCGAGAGGCCGCCGTCATCCGAGGAGCTTGCCGCGGCGTGGCGGCCTTATATCGAGACCTGCATCGAGGCGTTCGGCGCCAGGCGCGCGATGTTCGAGAGCAACTTCCCGCCGGACAAGGGCCAGTGCAGCTACCAGGTGATCTTCAACGCCTTCAAGCGTATCGCGGCGTCCTTGAGCGAGACCGAGAAGACGGCGTTGTTCTCGCAAACCGCGAGCAACTTCTACCGGCTCGATTTGCCTTAAAAAGGCTTGCCGTCACGACGAGAACAGGGGCCGGGATGTTGATCCCGGCCCCTGTTCCGTCGTGACCGCTGGGAAGCGTCCTTGAAACTGATTGAACTCTAGCCGGCGCCCATCAGCGAGGCCGGACGGCGCTCGCCGGTGGAGACGAAGATCTTCTTGAGCTTGTTGACGACGCGGATCAGGAAGCCGATCATCACGGGATTGGTCTTGCGGCAGAACGCGATCTTCTTGACGTGGCCCTCGACATGCCATTTGGCATGCGCGCCGTCGCGGAAGAAGATGACATCGCCCGGGCCGTAGCGCTTCGGCGGCATGCCGTCGCTTTCGAGCACGATCGACCCTTCCATGATCATGATCGTTTCGTCGATATCGTAGTACCAGTTGAAGCGCCCTTCAGTGCAGGCCCAGATGATGGTCGAAGCCGTGCCGTCGGCGCTGGTGGACAGGACGTGCGAGCGCGACACCGGATTGCCTTCGATGATCCAGGACGGTTCGATCGGCCGCAGCTCGAGATCTACATTGCAACTGCTGATTTCAATCAATGTGCGCGACATCTGTTCCCCCAGGGGATAAAATATGATCCGCCGGGTTTCGCCCCGGATTGTTCAAAGATGGCGGGAACGCTAGTAGCCGGTTTTTAATTCTTTCTTACGCAGGGCCCGACAATCAGCCGCAAGTTGCAGGCGCGAAACGGTTAACATCGCAATTTCCCTGCAATTTCGCGCACATGAACCCTTCTTTTCCGGGGTGCGACAAAGTGCGCGAAGCTATCTGAAAGGAGCCATGCCGATGCCCCTCACCCCGGAGGTTCTGACAGCCGAAGGCGAGGTCATCGCCTGGCTCGGCAGCCTTGATGTCTCCTTCGCCACCGACGAGGAGCCCTGGTTCACCGTCGACGGCATCGAAAGTCCCCGGCAGATCGGCAGTGACGGCTCTGGCGGCGCGTTCGTGCTGCTGCCGTCGCAGGATGTGCTCTACGTCTCATCGGAAGGCCGCGCGGGAATCATCGCGGAGAGCTTCGAGGCTTTCGTCCAACTCGTCGTGGCGCGCCCCTATTGGCTCGACATCCTCAAATTTTCCGCCGGCGGTGACCTCCATGAGATGCGGCGGGCGGCCGACGCGCTGGAGGCCACACTCGACGACGAGGACGACGTCAACGAGGCCCGCGAGCAAATCCGCGGGGGTCTCGACCTGCCTAAGGCGAATGATCCGGTCGGTGCGCTCTACGACGCGGTGGCGGCCTCCGACGCCGTCGTGCGGGCTACCGACGGCAGCCCGTTCACGACGCTGTTCAACCGCTTCAGCATCGACAACAGCCCGATGCTGTGCAACGCGGCGGCGTAGTTACTTCGCCCATTCGCCCTTGCGGAACACCGGCACTTTGCTGCCGTCGGCCAGAATGCCGTCGATGTCGGTCTCGGCCGAGCCGATCATCCAGTCGATATGGATCAGGCTCTGGTTGCCGCCTTGCGCGGCGATCTGCTGCGGCGTGAGCTGCGCGCCGTTGACGAAGCACTTCGAGTAGCACTGGCCGAGCGCGATGTGCGAGGCCGCGTTCTCGTCGAACAGCGTGTTGTAGAACAATAATCCACTCTGCGAGATCGGCGAGGAATGCGGCACCAAGGCCACCTCGCCGAGACGCCGCGCGCCCTCGTCGGTGTCGAGCACCTTGTTCAGTACCTCCTCGCCGCGCGAAGCCTTGGCGTCGACGATCCTGCCGTCCTCGAAACGCACCGCGATGTTGTCGATCAGCGTGCCCTGGTAGGACAGCGGCTTCGAGCTCACGACATGGCCGTAGACCCGCCGGCAATGCGGCGTGGTGAAGACCTCTTCGGTCGGGATGTTGGCGTTGCAGCTGATGCCGTTCTTGGAGAGCGAGGCGCCGCCCTCCCATTCATGGCCGTCGGCGAGCCCGATCGTGAGGTCGGTGCCCGGTCCTGAATACTGGAGCGCGCGGAAACGCTGGCCGTTGAGCCAGTTGGTGCGCTCGCGCAGCACCGCGTTGTGGCTCGCCCAATTGGCCGGCGCATCGTCGCGATCGACGCGGGACGCCGCGAAGATCGCGTCTGCGAGCTTGCCGATGGCAATTTCCTCGGGTTCATTGGGGAACACCTGCCGGGCCCAGGACGGGCTCGGATAGGCAATGATGTTCCAGTTGGTGTCGAAATTGACGATCTTCTCCAGCGCCGGCTGATAGGCCATCGAATTGGCCTTGCTGGCGCGCGCGACCTTGGATGCATCTTCGCCCGACAGCAGCATCGGATTGTCGCCGACGATGGCGAGACGCGCGGTGTTGTTCGAGAACGCCTTGGCCATGCCCTCGTAGAGCCAGTTGGCGGCGCGATCGAAGCTGTCGTCGTGGCCGTGGCGATAGCGCGCCAGCGTCATCTCTTCGTCGGAGAGAATGGGCGTCACGATGCCGGCGCCGGCCTTGTAGGCATGCACGGCGATCCGCCGCACCAGCGGCAACGCGATCGCAGGCGCCGTCAAGAGCAGATCCTGGCCCGGCCGCAAGCCCAGGCCCACCTTCACCGCCACCTCGGCCAGCCGGTCGAGCTTCACGGGATCGATGGGAGTAGAGGTGATGCGTTGATCAGTCATGCCGAATCCTCTGCCGAACGTCTCATGCCCAATTTAAGTCTAGCATCGCGAGACACAAGTGCGCGAGTGCCTTGCGACACCCCAAAGATACGCAGTTTCGCGCATTTTGGTTTTCAACGCGTTGCCGATTTCAGCACCCGGTCGACCATGGCGGGAGCAAGGCCGAGGTAATTTTTCGGTGATGTCAGCGCCTCGATCGTGGCACGATCGATTCTGACAGAGACGCGGGAATCGGACGACAGTGCGTCCGCCAATGTAAGACCTTTCTCATTGGCGAGCCGGCAGGCGTCATAGACCACGTCATGGGCCTCCTGCCGCCCGATCTGCGGCGCGAGCCCCATCATGACGGCTTCGGCCACGATCAGACCGCGGCTGACGGCGAGATTCTCGTTCATCTTGCTCTCGTCCACGATGAGGCCGGCGAGCGCGAACTTCGCCTGATGCAACGCGCCGGCGGTCAGCACGAAGCTCTCGGGGATCGCCATCCATTCGGCGTGCCAGGGCCCGGTGGCGCGCTCGAAATCCTGCACCATGGCATCCAGCATGAGGCCGGCGTGCTGGCGCACCGCCTTGGACGCCGCAAGCATCAGTTCCGAGGAGATCGGGTTGCGCTTCTGAGGCATGGTCGAGGAAGCGCCGCGTCCCTTGACGAAGGGCTCGTAGACCTCCGCGAATTCGGTCGAGGCCATGATCATGACGTCGAGCGCGATCTTGCCGAGCGAGCCGGTGACGAGCGCCAGGAAATTCACGGCCTCGGCAAAACCGTCGCGTGCGACGTGCCAGGTCGAGGCGGGGACGCCGAGCTTCAGTTCGGCGCAGAGCGCTTCCTGCACCTCGAACCCCTTGTCGCCGAGCGAGGCCAGCGTGCCGGCGGCGCCGGCGAACTGGCCGACCAGAACGCGCGGCTTCAATTCAGTGAGGCGCTCGGCGTGGCGGTCGAACATAGCGAGCCAGATCGCGGTCTTGTAGCCGAAGGTGACCGGCAGCGCCTGCTGAAGATGGGTGCGGCCCGCCATCGGCGTGTCGCGGTAGCGCTTCGAGAGGTCGGCGAGGATTGTGCGCAGTGCGGCGATGTCCTGCTCGACGATCTCGAGCCCGGCGCGCAGTTGCAGCACCACGGCGGTGTCCATGATGTCCTGCGTGGTCGCACCCCAATGCACATAGCGGCCGGCATCGCCGCATTGCTTCACCATCTGATGCACCAGCGGCAAGATCGGATAGCCGACGACATCGGTCTCCTGCCGCAACAGATCAAAATCCAACGCGGCAACGTCTGTCCGCGCCGCGATCTGGTCGGCGGCATCCTGCGGAATCACCCCGCATCTCGCTTCCGCCTTCGCCAGCGCCACCTCGACCTCGGCATAGCGCGCGACCGTCGCCATATCGGAAAATACCTCCCGCATCTGCGGCGTGCCGAACGCATCGCGGAACAGCATGGAATCGAGCACGGTGGTTGAGGCATGAAAAGCGGGCATAGGCGTTACTTCGTTGCTTGGGTTGTGTGAGGGCACCTTACGCACACGGAACTGTTCGGCAATGGACATTCACCGTTCGTCAAGTTTTCGGACGTCTAAACTGTCGCTCCGTCATCCTGACGTGCGAGCCTTCGCTACGGCGCCTCAGGGTGACGGTGACAAACTGTGCGCGCAGCAAGATGAGGTCCAGCGAGGAGACCGGGACAATCCGGCCGAACCGGCCACGTTCTAACCCAGGTTGCATTCCTGCCCGTAAATCGCATGGCTGCTATCACGCGATCGTGGTGAACCGGGCAGGCCCCTCGGCGGACTCACAGAAATCAGCCGAAATCCGTTTTGCTTTCATCATTGCCCGATGTTGCCTTGAGGTCTGAGTTTTCGACGTGCAGTTTCTGTTCCGGGATCACCTGCTCGATACCGACTTGCGCGAGCTGAGCCGCGAGCAGGTTCCCGTTGCCGTGGAGCCGCAGGTGTTCGATCTCGTCGTCCACCTCATGGAGAACCGCGATCGGGTGGTCAGCAAGGACGAGCTGATCGACAAGATCTGGCACGGGCGCAGCGTCTCCGAATCCACGCTGACCAGCCGGATCAATGCGGCACGCAAGGCGGTCGGAGATAGCGGCGCGAGCCAGGCGCTGATCCGAACCATCTCTCGCAAGGGTTTTCGTTTCGTCGGCGACGTCGAGACCAAGCGCGGAGCGGCCGCGCCGGAATCCGACTTCGGAGCCAAGCTTCTGCAGGCCCCGCTGCCGCTGCCGGACCGCCCCGCGATCGCGGTGCTGCCCTTCACCAACATGAGCGGCGACCGGGAGCAGGATTATTTCTCGGACGGAATCAGCGAGGACATCATCACCGCGCTGTCGAAGCTGCGCTGGTTCTTCGTCATCGCGCGCAACTCCTCCTTCGTCTACAAGGGCCGCGCGGTGCACATGAACGAGGTCGCGCGCGAGCTCGGCGTGCGCTACGTGCTCGAAGGCAGCGTGCGGCGGAGCGGCGATCGCGTGCGCATCTCCGCGCAGCTCAACGACGTCTCGACCGGCAGCCATCTCTGGGCCGAACGATACGACCGCGAGCTTGCCGACATCTTCGCGGTGCAGGACGAGATCACCGAAGCGATCGTCGCCGCGATCGAGCCGCAGCTCTATACCGCCGAGAGTTTTCGCGCCCAGCAGAAGCCGCCGGGAAGTCTGGATGCCTGGGACCTCGTGATGCGCGCATTGTCGCATTACTGGCGCATCACCCGCGAGGACAATGCGGCCGCGCAGGGACTGCTCGAAAAGGCCGTCGCGCTCGATCCCGCCTATGGCAAGGCACTCGGCCTGCTCGCGACCAGCCACATCTTCGGCGCGCATATGGGCTGGTCCGACATGGCCCCGACCGTGCCGGTCGCCGAGCGCGCCGCGCTCGCGGCGGTTGAGGCCGATCGCGAGGATGCCTGGGCTCATCATGGTCTGGCTTATACTTATCTATTCCGCCGCCGGTTCGACGACGCGCTGGCGGAATTCGAGCTGGCGCTGAACCTCAATCCGAACTTTGCGATGGCGCATGCCTTCTACGGCGTGACGCTGTGTTACGCGGGACGATGGCAGAACGGCGATGTCGCTGCGCGCCGCGCGCTGCGGTTGAGCCCGCGCGACCCGCTCGCGGCGATCTATTGCGGCGTTGCGGCCTATGCCCGGTTCATCGGCCGCGATTACGAAGGCGCCGCACAGATGGCGCGCGAGTCGATGCGGCAGCGCGCCGATTTCGTCGGCGCGCATCGCGTGCTGACGGCCGCCGCCGGAATGTCGGGCGATCCTGCGCGCGCGGCTTCCGCCCTGGAAGGCTTGCGCCGCGCCCAACCGGGCATCTCGCTGGCCTGGATCACGCGCGAGCTGCCGATGCTGCGGGACGAGGATCGCGAACATTACCTCGAGGGATTGCGGCGCGCGGGGATGACATAGCGAATCTCTCCTCTCCCCGCTTGCGGCGAGAGGAGAGAAGAAAGCGCATCACTCCTGCATCATCTCGCCGCTGCCGCCGAATTCGGCCGGGAAATCCTTGAGCTTGGGCAGGCCGTCGCGCATTGGCAGCACCGTCTCGGCGTAATTGACGTGGACGCCGGGCGCGAAGGCGAGCGTGGGAATGGTGGCGGTGAAGACGTCGACCAGGCCGAGCGGCGGATGGTTGGTCATGAGATGGCCGCCGCACTTCTTGCAATATTTGCGCTGGCTGAGCGGCGTCTTCGCAAAGGTCTCGACATTCTGAGCACCTTCGGTGATGCGCACGGCCTCGGGCTTCCACAGGCTGAAGGCGTTCACCGGCCCGCCCGACCACGAGCGGCACGAGCTGCAATGGCAATAGCCCATCGCCTCCGGCGCGCCTGTGACCTCGATCGTGACCGCGCCACAGAAGCAGTTTCCAACATGTTTCATTAGGTCGTCTCCGTTGATGATTGATTAGATTCCTCTCCCCGCTCCTGTTTGCCGATAACTCGGCAAAAACGAATGCGGGGGTCGCGACGAGCTTCGCTCGCACTGATAGCGTCGGGATGAGGGGATTCACCCCGAGAAACGTTGAAGGTTGCGTCCGGCAAGCTCCGATACGCGCCTCGGCGCCGCCGCGCATCCTCCTTTCGGCGGACGCGGCCGAACGACGCGCAAGCTATACCGACTTGCGCCAGGGAATAAGCATCGAGACCCGTTGTTTGTACTGCCGGTACTCGTCACCGAAGAGATCGATGAGGTCGTGCTCCTCCAGCGCGATGCCGACGAAGATGTAGAGCGTGGTCACGGCGGCGAACAGCAGATGGCCCGCGGTCATGACCGGCGCCGCCCAGAACGCGATGATGAAGCCGAGATAGATCGGATGACGGACGAACTTGTAGAGCAGCGGCGTCTTGAAGCGCGGCGGCGACGCCTCCTTGCCGACGAGATGATTGGTCACCTGATGCAAGCCGAACAACTCGAAGTGATTGATGATGAAGGTCGAGGTGAACACCAGGACCCAGCCCACCAGCGACAGCGTGACGATCGTCACAGCAAGATCCGGGTTCGCGACGTCCCATATGACCGCGGGCAGCGGACGCCACTGCCAGAACAGGAGCAGCAATGACAGGCTCGCAAACAGCACATAGGTGCTGCGCTCGACCGGCTTGGGGACGTACTGCGTCCACCAGGCCTTGAATTGCCGCCGCGCCATCACGCTGTGCTGGACCGCGAACAGGGCCATCAGGAGCAGATTGATGATGACGGCTTCGGCCACGGGCGTATCCGTCCCGGTGTCGATGGTCTTCGGCACCACCAACCCCATGACGAAGCCGATGGCGTAGAGAATGGTGACGAAAAACACGAGATACGCCGCAATTCCGTACAGAAATGCGATGAACTTGAAAATGCGTGAGCCCGCAACCGGGCCGATAGGATGAACCTGATGATCAATTTGGGTCATAAACAGCTCCGTTGTGCCAAAACGCCGGCACTTCATTGGTCGCTGCACCATGCCGCACCGGAGGTCTCAAGACTTTCGCGGACGGTTGATTTTCGCCTGAGACGACTTTGATTTTTGCTTGAGACGACAGAAACGTGCGATTTCGCTTTGAAAACAACGTGCTCGACGGCGACCTGCGGGAACTCACCTGCAGCGGCGCCGCCGTGCCGTTGCAGCCGCAGGTGTTCGATCTCCTGCTCTATCTGGTGGCGCAGCGCACCCGCGTTGTCAGCAAGGATGACCTGATCAGCCAGATCTGGAGCGATCGGATCATCTCTGATTCCGCCCTGAACAGCCGGATCAACGCCGCGCGCAAGGCGCTCGGCGACGACGGTGCGAGCCAGCGGCTGATCAAGACCATTCCGCGCAAGGGCTTTCGTTTCGTCGGCGAAGTCCGGGAAGAAGTGGCAGCCGCAACGGCGCCTGCGCAACCCGTCGCTGTCCTGCCGCGCGCCCTGGCGGACCGTCCGGCGGTCGCGGTGCTCGCTTTCGAGAACATGAGCGGCGATCCCGCACAGGACTATTTCGGCGACGGCATCAGCGAGGACATCCTCACCGCGCTGTCGAAGCAGCGCTGGTTCATGGTGATCGCCCGCAACTCGTCCTTCACCTACAAGGGACGCGCGGTCCACATCCGGCAGATCGCCGAGGAACTCGGCGTGCGCTACGTGGTCGAAGGCAGCGTGCGCAAGTCGGACAACCGTGTGCGCATCACCGCGCAGCTCAACGACGCCACGACGGGCAGCCATCTCTGGGCCGAGCGCTACGACCGCGAGCTGATCGACGTGTTCGCCGTGCAGGACGAGATCACCAACGCGATCGCGGCGGCGATCGAGCCGCAGATTCATGCGGCGGAAAGTTTTCGCGCCCATCGCAAGCCCCCCGCGAGCCTGGATGCCTGGGATCTCCTGATGCGGGCGCTGTCGCATTACTGGCGCGTGACGCGGCGGGATCACGAGACCGCGCGGGCGCTGCTGGAACGCGCGATCGGGATCGACCCGAACTACGGCCAGGCGCTGTCGGTGCTCGCGGCGAACCACATGTTTGGCGTGCATCTCGGCTGGGTCGAGCTTGCGCTGGTGGCGCCGGTGGCCGAAGCCGCCGCGCTCGCCGCGGTGCGCTGCGACCACGAGGATGCCTGGGCGCACGCCGCGCTCGGCAGCGTCTACTTCTCGACGCGAAGGCTTGCGGACGCACTGTCCGAGTTCGAGCAGGCGCTCGCGCTCAATCCGAACTTCTCGCTGGCGCAGGGCTATTACGCACTGGCGCTGTCCTATGCCGGGCGACCGAAGGATTCATTCGAGGCCGCGCAGAGGGCAATGCGGCTCTCGCCGCGCGATCCATCCCTGGCGATCTATCACGGCATCGCCGGCTATGCCCGCTTCACCGAGCGGCGCTACGGCGAGGCCATCGCGCTCGCGCGCGAGGCAATCCGCCACCGCGGCGATCTCACCGGCGCCTACCGCGTGCTCGCGGTTTCTGCCGGCATGACCGGCGACGCCGTGCTTGCGGAGATGGCGCTGGGCGAGCTCCGCCGTACCCAGCCCAACATCTCGCTGCACTGGATTTCGACGCAATTGCCGTGGGCCAACGAGGCCGACCGCGAGCACTATCTGGAAGGATTCCGGCGGGCGGGCTTGCGCTAGACGATCCTCATACCGAGCCTGCGTCGCGTTTCCGGCGCAGATGGACGACGACGTCGAGCCGCGCGATTTCGTGCCCCGGGAGCGCCTCGGGCATCTTGGTGAAGGTCAGGCCGTCGGTGACGTCGACCAGCACATCCTCGCCTTCGAGGTAGAAATGCGGATGCACGGACGTATCGGTGTCGAAGAACGACTTGATGCCGTCGGCCGCGATCCGGCGCAACAGGCCGGCTTCGGTGAACTGGTTCAGCGTGTTGTAGACGGTCGCAAGCGACAGCCGCAGATTGGCGGCCGTCGCTTCTTCATAAAGCCCCTCGGCTGTCACATGACGATGCGGACAGAGGAACAGCATTTGTCCGAGCGCCAGGCGGTGGCGCGTCAGCCTGAGGCCGGCTTCGCCGAGCAATTGCGCGCAACGTGCCGACGCCTCGTCCGCGAAGGAGATGGCGATATCGTCTGAATCCGCTTCGGGTGGGGTGGAGTGGACGTTCATCGCCGATGCACTCGCAGTTGACCGGGCACGCGGGGCTTCACGCGTCCTGCCATCAGATCGCAGAAGCGGCAGCCCGGCTTTGATCCTGATCAAATCCGGAACGAGCCCGCCTCTGACCTATCGCAAGGCGGTCGAGTTTATTCCCGGCCAGAATAGCCTGACATCAATGAGGCTCACATGTCCAAGCCGGTTCCCGACAAGGCAGAGATCGCGCTCGAATATCCCGACAAGTTCTATGTCGGCACGTTCGGGCATTCATCGCGGTTCGAGGCACGTCTCGACGGCAGCGGCGTTGCGTTGGTGCTGCAGCATCCGGGCACGGCGGACGAACGCAAATCGGTGCACCTGCACCTCAATTTTGGCCTGCTCGCCGGGATCCTGCGCGAACTCGCCGGCAGTGTCGCGGCCATCCCCAAGGACGACATCGCGCACCGGGAGCAACTCGCGGACGCGCTTGCCGAGTTGCAACGGGCGCTGCGGCCCTCGTGAAGCGGCGCGGCGGCGCCGTCTTGGCCGCCAGACGCCATAACCGGACGCGCTGTGCATTTTTTGTGCGAACATTGTCGAGACTTTCATCTTGCGGCGCCGAATGAGACCGTGTGAGCCTCGATCCCGGATGGGGACTGGGATGGGCCGGCCGTAGCTTTGCGCGCCACGACGTGCGAAGCGTTTGCGGCTGGTCTCGCTTGAGAAAGATACGACATGTCAAAACGAGTGTTGCTTGGCGTCCTCCTGGCTTGCGGCCTCGCGGCCCCGGCGCTGGCAGAAGAGCCGAAAGCGGGTGGAGCGATCAATGCCGTGATTCAGCCCGAGCCGCCCGGCCTGATGCTGGCGATGGTCCAGAACGGCCCGGTGCAGATGGTGTCGGGCAACATTTTCGAGGGCCTGCTTCGCTACAGCCCCAAGCTCGAACCGCAGCCGGAGCTCGCCGAGAGCTGGAGTGTCAGCGAGGACGCAAAAACCTACACGTTCAAGCTCAGGAAGGGCGTGACCTGGCATGACGGCAAACCCTTTACCGCCGCCGACGTGCTGTTCTCCCTCGAGATGCTGAAACAGACGCATGCGCGGGCCCGCAACAATCTCGCACAGGTCGACAAGGTCGAGGCGCCCGACGACTACACGGTGGTGTTCACGCTGAAGCAGCCGTTCGGCCCGTTCCTCGGCATCTTCGAGGTCGGGTCGATGCCGATGGTACCGAAGCATCTTTATGAAGGCACCGACTGGAAGACCAATCCCTACAACAACGCCCCTGTCGGCACCGGCCCCTTCATGTTCAAGGAATGGCAGAAGGGCTCATTCATCCGCCTGGTCAAGAACCCGAACTATTACGAGAAGGGGAAGCCCTATCTCGACGAGATCTACTGGCAGATCATTCCCGATGCCGCGGCGCGCTCGGTGGCGTATGAGACCGGCAAGGTCGACGTGCTGCCCGGCGGCTCGGTCGAGAATTTCGACGTGCCCCGGCTCTCCAAGCTGAAGGACACCTGCGTCACCGGCGCCGGCTGGGAGTTCTTCTCGCCGCTGGCCTGGCTGTGGCTCAACAACCGCCAGGGTCCGCTCGCCGACAAGCGGGTGCGGCAGGCGGTCATGTTTGCGATCGACCGCGACTTCGCCAAGGACGTGATCTGGAACGGGCTCGGCAAGGTCGCAACCGGCCCGTCGGCCTCGACCATCAAATACTATACCGACGACGTGCCGAAGTACCCTTACGATCCCGCCAAGGCCAAGGCGCTGCTGAAGGAAGCCGGCTACAAGGGCGAGAAGATCCGCCTTCTGCCGCTCGCCTATGGCGAGACCTGGCAGCGCTGGGGTGAAGCCGTGAAGCAGAACCTCCAGGACGTCGGCATGAACATCGAGACCATCGCCACCGACGTCGCCGGCGGCAACCAGAAGATCGGCGACTGGGATTACGACATCGCCTTTACCTATCTCTACCAGTACGGCGATCCCGCACTCGGCGTCGGCCGCAACTACGTCTCCAGCGCTATCGCCAAGGGCCAGGTGTTCAACAACGTCGAGGGTTACTCCAACCCGGAAATCGACAAGCTGTTCGCCGACGGCGCGGTGGCAACGCCCGACTCGAAGCGTAAGGAGATCTACGAGAAGGCGCAGAAGATCCTGGTCGAGGACGTGCCGGTGGCCTGGATGCTCGAGCTGCAATTCCCGACCATCATGCGCTGCAAGGTCAAGAACCTGATCACGACCGGGATCGGCGTCAATGACGGCTTCAAGGACGCATGGCTCGACAAGTGAGCGCAGGCGTTCCAGGCTTCCCTTACCTCTCCCGCTTGCGGGAGAGGTCGCTACGCTCGAAGAGCGTAGCGGGTGAGGGTTCTCTCCACTTGGCAATCCCTCTGCGGAAATACCCTCTCCCCCACCCTCTCCCGCAAGCGGGAGAGGGGGCGCACCGCAACTACCGCTGCGTTCAACCTGATCTGATCGCCACCTAACAATGCTCTCCTTTGTCGCTCAGCGTGTCGCGAAGGGCGTGATCGTCCTGCTTGCGATCGTCGTCCTCAATTTCTTCCTGATCCGGCTCGCGCCCGGCGATCCCGCGGTCGTGATGGCGGGCGAGGCCGGCGCCAGCGACCAGATTTTCGTCCAGCAGCTCAGGGAGAAGTTCGGCCTGGACAAGCCGCTGCCCGAGCAGCTCTTCGTCTACGTCAAGGGCGTCGTGATGCTCGACCTCGGCTTCTCCTTCCGCCAGCAGGCGCCGGTGGCCAAGCTGATTCTGGAACGGCTGCCGGCGACACTTCTACTCACGCTGACGGCGTTCGCGATCTCACTGGTGCTCGGCATCCTGTTCGGCACCTTCGCGGCGCGCTTCGCGGGGACTTGGCTGGACACCGCCATCACGATCTTCGCGCTGATCTTCTACGCCATGCCGATCTTCTGGGTGGCGCTGATGGGCATCCTGTTGTTCTCGGTCACTGTCGATTGGCTGCCGAGCTTCGGCTACGAGACGGTCGGCGCCAACCTCTCCGGCCCTGCCCATGCCGTCGATGTGGCAAAGCACCTGATCATGCCGGCGATGACGCTCGGTCTGTTCTTCATGGCGACCTATACCCGCATGACGCGCGCCTCGATGCTGGAGGTGAAGCGTCTCGACTTCGTCAAGACCGCGCGCGCCAAAGGCCTGTCCGATGCCGTGATCCAGCGTCGCCACGTCCTGCGCAACGCGCTGCTCCCCGTCGTGACGCTCGCCGGCGTCCACTCCGGCACCCTGATCGGCGGCGCCGTCATCACCGAGACCGTGTTCGCCTGGCCCGGCATCGGACGCCTGATGTACGACGCCCTGCTCCAGCGCGACTACAATCTGCTGCTCGGCGTCTTCGTGATCTGCTCCGCCATGGTCCTGATCTTCAACCTCATCACCGACCTGGTCTATCGCCTGGTCGACCCGCGCATCGAATTCACCACATGAAACAGTTCTGGAAATCGATGCTGAGGAGCCCGAGCGGCATCATCGGGCTCATCATCCTGCTCCTTGCGATCTCGGTCGCGTTGTTCGGTCCGATGCTGTTCCCGAACTCGCCCTGGCGCATGGTGCAACGGCCGTTCCTGCCGCCGTTCACGCTCGCGACCGTGCCGCTCGGCACCGATGCACTCGGCCGCGACGTGTTCGCCGGCATGATCTTTGGCGCACGCGTCTCGCTGCTGGTCGGCATGGTCTCCACCCTGGTGGCGCTGGTCGTCGGCGTGCCGATCGGCGCCATGGCCGGCTATTTCGGCGGCAGGGTCGACGACGCCCTGATGCGCTTCACCGAGTTCTTCCAGACCATTCCGAGCTTTGCGCTCGCGATCGTGCTGGTCGCGATCCTGCAGCCCTCGATCTATTCGATCGTTGCCTCGATCGCGCTGGTAAGCTGGCCGCCGGTCGCGCGCCTCGTCCGCGGCGAGGTGCTGTCGCTGCGCACGCGGGAGTACGTCCAGGCCGCGGTGGTCACGGGCCAGAGCAACACCTGGATCATCCTGCGCGAAATCCTGCCGAACACGTTGTCGCCGGTGATCGTGCTGGCCTCGCTCATGGTGGCGACCGCGATCCTGCTGGAATCCTCGCTGGCGTTCCTCGGCCTCGGCGATCCCAATCTGATCTCCTGGGGCTACATGGTCGGTGCCGGCCGTACCGTGATCCGCCAGGCCTGGTGGATCACCGTGTTTCCCGGCGTCGCGATCCTGATCTCGGTGCTCGGCCTCAATCTGATCGGCGAAGGCCTCAACGACGCGCTCAATCCGCGGCTGTCGCGGGAGGGCCGCTGATCATGACCGCACCGCCCGCCGTCTCCATCAAGAACTTGCGGATCGCATTGCCGAAGGGCGCCGAACGTCCCTTCGCGGTCGACGGCGTCTCGCTCGATTTGCGGCCCGGCAAGATCGTCTGCGTCGTCGGCGAATCCGGCTCGGGCAAATCGATGTGCGCGCATGCGCTGATGGGCCTGTTGCCTGACACGGTCACCGTCACCTCCGGCGAGATCCAGTTCGAAGGCCGCGACCTGCTCAAACTCGATGACGACGGCTGGCGCGATCTACGCGGCCGCCGGTTCGCGATGATCTTCCAGGAGCCGATGACCGCGCTCAATCCGTTGATGCGGATCGGCGACCAGATGGCGGAGATGTTCGAGGCGCACGGGCTGCTCACGCCGAGGGAGCGGCGCGCAAAGGCGCTGTCGCTCGCGCGCGAGGTCGGCCTCCCCGATCCCGAGCGCATCGTGCGCGCCTATCCGCACCAGCTCTCCGGCGGCCAGCGCCAACGCGCGATGATCGCGATGGCGCTCGCGCTCGAACCGGCGGTGCTGGTGGCGGACGAGCCGACCACCGCGCTCGACGTCACCACGCAGGCGCAGATCCTGAAACTGATCCGTAACCTCCAGCGCAATCGCAACATGGCGGTGATGTTCATCACCCATGATTTCGGCGTGGTCGCCGACATCGCCGACCAGGTCGTGGTGTTGCGCCATGGCAAGGTGGTCGAGGAAGGCCCCGCCTCGGCGGTCTTCAACGCGCCGCAGCACGACTACACCAAGGCGCTGCTCGCCGCCGTGCCCTCGATGGACCCGCCCGCCCGCAGCGCCCTCGACGACCAGGCCAAGGCGGTCGAGGTGATCGGACTGGACAAGACCTACGTCACCTCGGGCGGCTGGTTTCGCGAGGACCGCCGCGTCGATGCCGCGCGCGAAGTCAACTTCACGATTTTCAAGGGCGAGACGCTCGGCCTCGTCGGCGAATCCGGTTCCGGCAAATCGTCGGTGGCCCGGCTCGTGATGCGGCTGATCGAGGCCGATCGCGGCACCGTGCGGATCGGCGAGACCGATCTCACAAAGCTCGCGGGCAAGGCCCTACGCGCCGAGCGCCACCGCATCCAGATGATTTTCCAGGACCCGTTCGCTTCGCTCAATCCGCGCCGCAAGGTCGGTCATATCATTGCCGACGGCCCGATCGCGGCCGGCACCGATCCGAAAGTCGCGTTCGACCGCGCCCGCGATCTCCTCAAGATGGTCGGGCTCGATGCCGGCGCGCTCGAGCGCTATCCGCATGAATTCTCCGGCGGCCAACGCCAGCGCATCGGCATTGCGCGTGCGCTCGCGCTCGAGCCCGAGATCATCGTCGCGGACGAGGCCGTCTCCGCGCTCGACGTCTCCGTGCAGGCGCAAGTCCTGCGGCTGCTCGAAGACCTCAAGGCCCGCCTCGGCCTCTCGATGCTGTTCATCACCCACGATCTACGCGTGGCGGCGCAAATCTGCGACCGCATCGCCGTGATGCAGCGCGGCGTCATCGTCGAGCTGAAACCTACCGCGCAGCTCTTCGCAATGCCCGAACATCCCTATACGCGCGAGCTGCTCGCGGCGGTGCCGGGTCAGAGCGAGCGCGCGCCGGCGGCTTAAGTCAGCCGATCGCGGTTTCTACTTCGGTCTGGGATTCGTGTTGTTCCAGGTAGGGACTGAGTTTGTTACGCCGACCGATGGCTGGTTGGACGTTCCGATCGACGGCGCTGTCACCGTCCCGACGGTCTGCCCGGAACTTCCGATAGTCCCTTGCTGTACCGGCGCTCCGGTGCGTCCGCTCGTGCTGCCTGGTGTACCCCTCGCGGATGTCTGTGCGTTGACAGCGAGTGGCGCTGCAGCCAATCCGAGAGCAATGAGTGCAGCAATGGAGCGTTTCGTTGTTGTCATGGCTGATCCTTTCGGGCGCGGTCTCTCAATCGCAATGCCGTTCGCGTGCACTGAGTGCGACCTTACAACTCCACGCGCGAGAAAATGTGCCGCAATGCCATCATCCAGCGGGGCTCAACTCGTCCTCACGATGCTGCGAAGCGGTCACGGCCCGATCAGATGCGCCGTGAGACCGGCGCATCGCTGAAGGTATCCCGCTCCACTTCAGGAACGGAATACTCACGGGCTTTTTATCCCTCGTGACCGCCAGCACGGCTGCAAAGCCGAAGCCGGCACCCCACATCCGCATGAAATGATTTCCATCATGTGATGATGGATTGAGGATCTATTGGAGCCGACATGGGCCAGGTTATTGAGTTTGTCTCGAAATCCGAGCGTGAGCGCATTCGCCTCATCCAGGAAGCGCGCGCGATCTACGACAGCATCTTCCCGCCGACTGATCCGGTGAGCGAGAGATCAAGCGGAGCCTCTGCGCATCGCAGCGACGGAGGCAACCTCGCGTGATCAAGATCATCGCCGTGCTCTGCAACCTCGCCTCTCCAGCGAACTGTCATGAGCAAACCGTCACCACATCCGACTTCGCCGACGTCTCGATGCAATCGTGCCTGATGGGCGCGCCGCAACTCGCCGAATGGATGAACCAGCATCCGGCCGAGCGTCTCGCCGGATGGCGCTGCGTGATCGGCCAACAGGCCGGCCGGGGAATTTAGGATCGGGCTGCGCTCTCCCTGAACGATCCGAAATGCCTGGTCCACCGCCATGATCATTGCTGGTCGCGCTTGATCTTCTCTGGCATTGCGACCGGCAGGCGGAGACCGGGATTGGCTCGCCGGACAGGCGCGCCTACCGGATGGGCGGGTTGGTGTTGTTCCAGGTCGGGACTGCGTTGGTCACGCCGACGGATGGCCAATTATACGTACCGATCGATGGCGCCGTGACCGTCCCGACCGACTGTCCGCTCGATCCGTAGGCTCTGGGCTGTGCTACCAACGATCCGGCGCTCCCATAATTCGGAGCCACCACGCCGGTGCTGTAAGATCGGATTGACCGGTGCTTTTTGGCTTCAGCCGCGAACGGCGCGGCAAGCAGCCCGATGGTGACGAGGGCGGCAATGGCGGATTTGATGCTCACGGCAGATCCCTTCATTCTGCGGCCCCCTTGGCATCTGGTCATTCAGCGGCGGATTTCCATGGGCACCCCATTCATAACTTCGTGCGCGGGCGAAGGTGCCGCGGACCGGTCGCCGGCATGATCAGCGCCGCCGCGGACGACAGGCCTTGCGGTTGTGGCGCTCCTTGACGGTCGCAACCGAGTGCATCAGCTCCTTGAAAGCCGCGACTGCCTTGTCGTCGCCGAGTGCACTGTCACCGAGCGCTTCCAGTTGCTCAATGACCACGAGCAGCGCATCCGCAACCTGACCGTTCTGCTTGCCGTAACTGCCGATATCCGACAGCAGGTCCTTCTCGACATCGGGCGCCGATTGGCCCACCGTGATGTTCACGAGACCGAACTGGCCGCCGGCCGGGCTGAAGAACGACGTGATCGGGTTATGGATTGAACGACGTCCCCCGACAGAGGCAGCTTGAACACCGGCATGCGGTTTTCCTTTCCTGGCTGAGCCCGGCGGGCGGGAGACTAGCACGCCCGCCCGCTCGCATGCCCCGCCTTCGGATGGACCCGAATCAGCGCTAGTGCATTCACCTCATCGACTTCGCGTATTGAGGCGACATGACCGGTCCCGAACTGAAGCAACTCCGCAACGATCTCTCAGACGTCCTCGAGCGCAAGCTCACCGCGGCCGACATGGCCCGGCTTTGCGGATTGCCGGAGAAGGGCGGCGCCGACACCATCCGGCGCTGGGAAGTGAGCGGCCCGACACCGTCCGCGACCAAGGTGCTGCGCGTGCTCGCGATGGCGAACGAGCGCTATCCGATCCTGGAGAAGTTCGACGTTTTCGATCGTCATGACGTGCGCGAGGAAGACCGGCCCGCAAAGCGCGCTGCATTCCGCGAACAGATGCGCGATGAGGCGCGGCGCCGTCTTGGTTAACGAGATGCGCGCGCAAGTTACCCTGATAGCGCCGAGTTAAGCCTTCCTTCACCGCTTCTTAAGTCGCCATTAAGTACGAAAACCATTTACAGCCCAATAAGTTACGTTGGCTGCCGCTGTGCCATGGATGTGACAGCATTTTCGTCAAAAGCGAGCTATCTGCAAAACCAACGACGGCGCGGAAAGCGCGCCTGCCGGGGACCAAGTGTTGGAGTTTGGACGATGAAGAAGATTCTGTTTGCGACCGTTGCGCTGCTCGTGGTGGGCGCTGCTGCGCCGGCGGTCGGTGCCGATCTCGGTAACCGCAACTATTATAAGACGCCCGCGCCCGCTTATGCCGCACCGATCTACAACTGGACCGGCTTCTACATCGGCGGCCATGTCGGCGGCGCGTTCTCCAGCGACAACAATTTCAGCGGCCTCTCCACCGGTAACAACGGCAACGGCCGTTTCCTCGGCGGCCTGCAGGCCGGTGCGGACTGGCAGTTCAACCCGAACTTCGTTGTCGGCGTCGAAGGCCAGTATTCCTGGCTCTCCGGCAGCGTCGGCGCGGTGTTCCCGGGCGGCGTCGCCTACACCAACGACCAGCGTGGTCTCGGCTCGATCACCGGCCGCGTCGGCTACACCTGGGGTCCGGGCCTGCTCTATGTGAAGGGCGGCTACGCCTATTCGGACAACAACGAGAAGGTCACTGTTGGCGGCGTGCCGGCGGCCTTCGTCATCACGGGCGATCATCGCAACGGCTACACCGTCGGCGCCGGCCTCGAATACATGTTCGCCCCGAACTGGTCGGCCAAGGCCGAGTACCAGTACTACAATTTCGGCGACGCGCACTTCACCGGCGGTCCGCTGGCGGGCACCGGTAACTTCACCACCGACGACCACACCATCAAGGCGGGCGTCAACTACCGCTTCAACTGGGCCAACTCGGCGGTCGCGCGCTACTGAACGGTTACCAAGTCCTTATCATGATGAAGGGCCGGCATCGTTGCCGGCCTTTCTTTTTTCGCTGTGCGGAACGCGCGCAACCGATTGAGCGACTTGCGATTTTTTAACCTGGCCCGAGGATACTCCGCGGCGAAAACATAAAGATCACGCGTGGGGGAATTTCGATGGCGATCCGTCTGGGCCTTGGCCGTTTACTTGGTCGTATCCGGCCTCGTTTCAAAATGCCGACATGGGGCGTGCGCGGCAGCCTGTTCACGGCCTTCGCGGTGATCGCGGGCATGGGCCTCGTGATTGCAGCCGGCGCCGGCTTCGTCTTCAACCATCTCGGCAGCACCATGATGGACCTGAGCGGCCGCGACATCCCGCGCCTTTCCGCCAGCCTTCAACTCGCATCGCAAAGCGCAACGCTCGCGGCACAGGGGCCGGGCCTCCTGGCGTCGCCGTCCGATGAGGCGCTGAACGAACGCACCAAGAAGGTGCAGGAGATCCAGCAGCTCGCCATGGCCAAGCTCGGCGAGATCATCGAGCTCGGCGCCGACAAGCAGATCGCAACCGCGTTGCGCGACACTGCCAAGAGCATCGACGAGGCGACCCAGAGCCTGGTGTCGGCCGCGCGCGAACGGCTGGATACCGGCGCACTGCATGACAAGCAATATGAAGCGCTCCGCAAGGCGCAGCTCACCTTCGTCGGTGCGGCCGGTCCTGCCATGCTGGATGCGCAAACGCGCCTGAACGCGATCCTCGGCGCGGCGGAAGTTTCCGCCGACGATGCCACCGAAGCCGCCCGCACCGTCTCCCAGGTCGCGACCATCTCCGCCAACGGCAATCTGATGGCTGCCGACATGATGGCGGCGCTGTCGGCCAACAACAGCGATACGCTGGAGGCGATCGAGAAGGAGTTCAAGGCGACGCGCGACCGCGTCAAGTCGAACCTCGAGGACCTGCCGAACATGGCCTCGATGCAGGCGGTGCGCGACACGGTGCAAAAGCTGTTCGCCTTCGGTGAGGGCAAGACCGGCGTGTTCAAGATCCGCCAGAAAGAGCTCGACGCCATCGACTACGGCCAGACCATCCTGGACGAGACCCGCAAGCTCAATGTCGGCCTCGGCATCAGCGTGCAGCAGCTGGTCGAGGGCGTGCAGAAGGAGACCAACGCGTCGACCTTCCAGGCGCGGCAGGAGATCTCGCTCGCGACCACCGCGATGCTGGCACTCGGCGCACTGACGCTGGTCGGCTCGGCGCTGTTCGTCTGGCTCTATGTCGGGCGCAACATCCTGCGCCGCATTCGCGAGCTGCAACGCGCCATGCAGTTGCTCTCGGCCGGCGACCTCGACACCGAGATCGTCCGCTCCCGGCAGAACGACGAGATCGGCGCGATGAAGGAAACGCTGACGGTGTTTCGCGACAGCATGATCGAAGCCCGGGCGCTTGCGAGCGAGCAGGACAGGGATCGCGTCGCCAAGGCCGAGCGTGCCGCGCAGATGGAGGCGAAGATCGCCGGATTCGAGAGTACGGTGCGCTCCGCGCTCGACAATCTCGCGCAGTCGGCCAATTCGATGCAGACGACTGCGCAGAGCATGTCGACCACGGCAGACCAGTCCAATGCGCTGGTGAACGCGGTTGCCTCCGCAGCCGAAGAGACCTCGGTCAACGTGCAGACCGTATCGTCAGGCACCGAGCAGCTCTCGTCCTCGATCGAGGAGATCAGCAAGCAGGTCGTGACCTCGGCCGCGATCGCCAGGAAAGCGGTCGACGAAGCCGGCGCGACCGACGCCACCGTGCAGAGCCTCGCCGACAGCGCGAGCCGCATCAGCGTCGTGGTCGACCTGATCCAGACCATCGCCTCGCAGACCAATCTGCTGGCGCTCAACGCCACCATCGAGGCGGCGCGCGCGGGCGAAGCCGGTCGCGGCTTCGCGGTGGTCGCCTCCGAGGTGAAGAGCCTCGCGAGCCAGACCGCGAAAGCGACGGAGGAGATCCGCAGCCAGATCGCCAGCATGCAGTCGGTGACGACTTCGGCCGTCGGCGCCATCCAGGGCATCGGCCGGATCATCGGCGAGATCAACGACGTCACCACGACGATCGCCGCCGCGGTCGAGGAACAGGGCGCGGCGACCCGCGAGATCGCCCGCAACATCCAGCATGCCGCCGGCGGCACCAGCGAGGTTTCCAGCAACATTGTCGGCGTCTCCACGGCTTCGGCGGAGGCCGGCGCAGCGGCGAACGAAGTGCTCGGCGCCTCCGACGCGCTCCGCCGCGAGGCCGACATACTGCGCGGAGAGATCGACGCGTTCCTCAACAACATGCGGGCGGCGTAAGTCGCCGTTCCGTAACCCGGAATGACCGCTATGCGGGCCCGCCAGCGTTCTTTTTCGGCTGGCGCGGCGGGAGAGGTGGGTTTAAGCCGGTAGGATGAACGCAAAGACCGACACCGTGCAGTCCTCCGCCGACGCCCTGCGCTATCCTTGGGAACAGCATCCCGGCCCCGAACAGGTCGTCGAGGTGAAGCCCGGCGTGTTGTGGGCGCGGCTGAAGCTGCCGTTCCGCCTCAACCATGTGAACATCTACCTGCTCGCCGATGGTGACGGCTATGCCATGATCGATGCCGGCTTCGGCAATGAGGAGACGATCGAAGCCTGGACGAAGCTGTTCGACGGGCCGCTGAAGGGCGTCAACATCACGCGCCTGATCGTGACCCATTCCCATCCCGATCATGTCGGTCTGGCCGGGTGGATCGTCGAGCGGTTCAACTGCCCGCTGGTGATGTCGCAGGTCGAATATCTGCAATCGGTCTATCACCAGAACCGCGGCACCGAGGAGCGGCAGGAAGCACAGCGGCTATTCTTCCGCCGCCACGGCATGGACGAGTCGCTCACCGAAAAACTGCTCGGCCGCGGCCAGGACTATCTCAAGCGCGTCTCGGTGCTGCCGCCGTCCTACCGCCGCATCTCGCATGGCGAGGACGTCGTGATCGGCACGCGGCGCTTCAAGGTGATCACCGGCGGCGGTCACGCACTCGACCAGGTGATGCTGTATTGCGCCGACGACAAGCTGTTCCTCTCGGCCGACCAGGTGCTGAGCAAGATCTCGCCGAACGTCAGCGTGTGGGCGGTCGAACCCGACCAGAACTCACTCGGCGAATATCTGGCCTCGCTCGCCAGCCTCACCACGACTCTCCCCTATGACGTGCTGGTGCTGCCCGGCCACGGCGTGCCGTTCTACGGGCTCAAGACCCGCATCAAGCAGCTCGCCGATCACCACGAGGAGCGCTGCCGCCTGATCGCGGAAGCCTGCCGCGAGGTGCCGCAGACCTCGCGCGCCCTGGTGCCCGTGGTGTTCAACAAGCACGTGCTGGACGAACATCAGATGGGTTTCGCCGCCGGCGAACTGGTCGCCCACGTCAACTACATGATCGTGGAAGGCCGGTTGACGGCGGAGATGAAAGACGGCGTGCTGCAGTTCAGGACGACCTGAGGGCTGCGCTCAATTCACCGGATGGTGCAGAGCAACATTGCATCTCGCGCGAACTTGATCCGGATCAAGTTTCAAATCGCACGATAGGGCATTTTGCCCAAATGCCCCGCAGGTCCAAATGTGGGATAGCGCATAGACATTGGAGCTGGAAAAGCTCTAAGGATATGCGGGTCTTTGGTCGGTTCCGCTGCAGGTTTGACGATGGATTACGCCCAGTTCTTCAATTCCGCCCTTGATCGTCTCCACACCGAGCGGCGCTACCGCGTGTTCGCCGATCTCGAGCGCATCGCCGGCCGGTTCCCGCATGCGCTCTGGCACTCGCCGAAGGGCAGGCGCGACGTCGTGATCTGGTGCTCGAACGATTATCTCGGCATGGGCCAGCACCCGAAGGTGGTGGGCGCGATGGTCGAGACCGCGACCCGCGTCGGCACCGGCGCCGGCGGCACCCGCAACATCGCCGGCACGCATCATCCGCTGGTGCAGCTCGAGGCCGAGCTCGCCGACCTCCACGGCAAGGAAGCCTCGCTGCTCTTCACGTCCGGCTACGTCTCGAACCAGACCGGCATCGCGACCATCGCGAAGCTCATCCCGAACTGCCTGATCCTGTCGGACGAGCTCAACCACAATTCGATGATCGAGGGCATCCGCCAGTCCGGCTGCGAGCGGGTCGTGTTCCGCCACAACGACCTCGCCGATCTCGAAGCGCTGTTGCAGGCTGCGGGCCCGAGCCGGCCCAAGCTGATCGCCTGCGAGAGCCTTTATTCGATGGACGGCGACATCGCCCCGCTCGCCAAGATCTGCGACCTCGCCGAGAAGTACGGCGCAATGACCTATGTCGACGAGGTCCATGCCGTGGGCATGTACGGCCCGCGCGGCGGCGGCATCGCCGAGCGCGACGGCGTGATGCATCGCATCGACATCCTCGAGGGCACGCTCGCCAAGGCGTTCGGCTGCCTCGGCGGCTACATCGCCGCCAACGGTCAGATCATCGACGCGGTGCGCTCCTATGCATCTGGCTTCATCTTCACCACCGCGCTGCCGCCGGCGATCTGCTCGGCCGCGACCGCCGCGATCAAGCATCTGAAGACGTCGAGCTGGGAGCGCGAGCGTCACCAGGACCGCGCCGCCCGGGTCAAGGCGATCCTCAACGCCGCCGGCCTGCCGGTGATGTCGAGCGACACCCATATCGTCCCGCTGTTCATCGGCGATGCCGAGAAGTGCAAGCAGGCTTCCGACCTCTTGCTCGAACAGCACGGCATCTACATCCAGCCGATCAACTATCCGACGGTCGCCAAGGGCTCCGAACGCCTGCGCATCACGCCCTCGCCCTATCACGACGACGGCCTGATCGATCAGCTCGCCGAAGCCCTGCTGCAGGTGTGGGATCGCCTCGGTCTGCCGCTGCGCGAGAAGTCGCTGGCGGCGGAGTAGGCTTCGGGTCGCCCTGCTTAACGACACTCCCAGTTCCCGCACCCGCACGGCATTTCGCTGTCGCCTGCGGCCGTCCGACGCGCTAGATTTACAGGGAAAATGAGATCGGGCGCGGCCAGTGCGCGCGCCCTGGGAGAAGCACGCTCGCCATGCTGCACGATTGGGGCGTGATCGCCGCCGCCTTCGGCTATATCGGCTTTCTGTTCCTGGTGGCGAGCCATGGCGACCGCCGCTCGCGGGCCGGGCGCGGCCGCGCCTCGGGGCTGATCTATCCGCTATCGCTGGCGATCTACTGCACCTCCTGGACCTTCTTCGGCTCGGTCGGCTTCGCCACCCGCACCTCGACCGACTTCCTCGCGATCTATGTCGGCCCGATCCTGATGATCGGGTTAGGGGCCGGCGTGCTCCGCCGCGTGATCCAGCTCGCCAAGGCCCACAACATCACCTCGATCGCCGACTTCATCGGCGCGCGCTACGGCAAGAGCCAGGCGGTGGCGGCAACCGTCGCGCTGATCGCCATCATCGGCTCGGTGCCCTACATCGCGCTCCAGCTCAAGGCGGTCGCCTCCTCGCTCGAAACCATCCTGAGCGAAGACCAGGCCTTCTCCCACATCCCGATCGTCGGCGACGTGGCGCTGATGGTGACACTGGCGATGGCGGCCTTCGCTGTGCTGTTCGGCACACGGCAGACGGACGCCACCGAGCACCAGCACGGCCTGATGCTGGCGGTCGCGACCGAATCCATCATCAAGCTGGTCGCCTTCCTCGCCGCGGGCATCTTCGTCACGTTCTGGATGTTCTCGCCGCACGAACTGATCGAGCGCGCGATGAAGACGCCCGAGGCGGTGCGCGTCATCAACTATTCGCCGTCGATCGGCAACTTCCTGACCATGACTCTGCTGTCGCTGTGCGCGATCATGCTGCTGCCGCGCCAGTTCCACGTCAGCGTGGTGGAGAATTCCTCGGACGCCGAGGTCGGCCGCGCGCGCTGGCTGTTCCCGCTCTATCTCGTCGCCATCAATCTGTTCGTGATCCCGATCGCGTTCGCCGGCCTCGTCAGCTTCCCGTTCGGCGCCGCCGATCCTGATATGTACGTGCTGGCGCTGCCGATGGAGGGCGGCGCGGATCTGCTCAGCGTCGCCGTCTTCGTCGGCGGGCTGTCGGCGGCGACCGCGATGGTGATCGTCGAATGCGTCGCGCTCTCCATCATGGTCTCGAACGATCTCGTGGTGCCCCTGGTGCTGCAACGACGGCCCGAGGGGCGCACCGGCGGCGCCGATTTCAGCGACTTCCTGCTGCGCTCGCGCCGGCTCGCGATCTTCGCCATCATGGTGATGGCCTATTTCTACTACCGCGCGCTCGGCAACACCCAGCTCGCGGCGATCGGCCTGCTTTCTTTTGCCGCCATCGCCCAGCTTGCACCGAGCTTCTTCGGCGGACTGCTGTGGCGACGCGCGACCGCGCGCGGGGCGATCGGCGGCATGCTGGTCGGGTTCGCAGTGTGGCTCTACACGCTGTTCATCCCGAGCTTCATGGATACTTCGACGGCGGGCATCCTCCTGCTCCAGCACGGCCCGTTCGGGATCGAGGCACTGCGGCCGCAGGCGCTGTTCGGCGCCGATTTGTCGCCTCTGATGCACGGCGTGGTCTGGTCGCTGTCGCTCAACATCCTCACCTATGTGCTGCTGTCGCTGGCGCGGCGGCCGTCGTCGATCGAGCTGGTGCAAGCCGATCTGTTCGTCCCCAACACGCTGGCGCCGATCTCGCCGAATTTCCGCCGCTGGCGCACCACCGTCACGGTGCAGGACATCCAGACCACGGTGGCGCAATATCTCGGGCCTGACCGCGCGCGGCATTCGTTCGAGGCATTCTCCGCGCGGCGCAATGTGCGGCTGGAGTCCGGGGCGCCCGCCGATTTCGAGCTGCTGCAGCATGCCGAGCACCTGATCGCCTCCTCGATCGGTGCGGCCTCCTCGCGTCTGGTGATGTCGCTGCTGCTGCGCAAACGGACGGTGTCGGCGAAGGCTGCGCTCAAGCTGCTCGACGATTCCCATGCGGCGCTTCATTTCAACCGCGAGATCCTCCAGACCGCGCTCAACCATGTGCGCCAGGGCATCGCGGTGTTCGATGCCGATCTGCAACTGATCTGCTCCAACCGGCAGTTCGGCGATCTCCTCAACGTTCCCCCGCATTTCATCCAGTTCGGCACGCCGCTCCGTGAAATCCTGGAATTCATGGGCGTGAGCGAGCCGGCCGATCCAATCGAGCGCGAGGCCATGCTGGAGCGCCGGCTGGTGGCTTACACCACCGACGGCGAGCCTTATCTCGAGCGCCTGCCCGACCGCCACATGGTGATCGAGATCTTGACCAACCGCATGCCCGGCGGCGGCTTCGTCATCACCTTCACCGACGTCACGCCCAGTTTCGAGGCGGCCGAAGCACTGGAGCGCGCCAATGCGACGCTGGAGAAGCGGGTGCGCGACCGCACCGAGGAGCTGACCCGGCTGAATTCCGAGCTGGCGCTGGCCAAGAGCGCGGCCGAAGACGCCAGCATCTCCAAGACGCGCTTTCTCGCCGCCGCCAGCCACGACATTCTCCAGCCGCTGAACGCGGCGCGGCTCTATGTCACGAGCCTGGTCGAGCGCCAGCACAGCGGCGAGGAGACGCGGCTGGTCGAGAACATCGACGAATCGCTCCAGGCGATCGAGGAGATCCTCGGCGCGCTGCTCGACATCTCCAGGCTCGACGCCGGCGCGATGACGACCTCGATCTCGAGCTTCAAGATGGCCGATCTGATGCGCTCGCTGGAGATCGAGTTCGCGCCGATCGCACGCGCCAAGAATCTGGCGCTCGTCTTCGTGCCGTGCTCGCTGCCCGTCGAGTCGGACCGTCTCCTGCTGCGACGGTTGCTCCAGAACCTGATCTCCAACGCGATCAAATATACCCCGCGCGGGCGCGTGCTGGTCGGCTGCCGCCGCCGCGGCGCCTCGCTGAAGATCTGCGTCTACGACACCGGTGTCGGCATTCCCACGGTCAAGCGCAGCGAGATCTTCAAGGAATTCCACCGCCTCGAGCAGGGCGCGCGGATCGCCCGCGGCCTCGGCCTTGGCCTGTCGATCGTCGAGCGGCTGGCGCGCGTGCTCAAGCACGACATCGCCATCGATTCCAATGTCGGCGGCGGCTCGGTTTTTTCGGTGACGGTGCCGACGGCGAAGGCGATCACCCACACCGCGGCAGTGACCAGCGCAACGCCGCTCGCACGCACCTCGATCTCGGGGACCCTGATCGTCTGCATCGAGAACGACGCCGCGATCCTCGACGGCATGCGCACGCTGCTGAAGGCGTGGGACGCCGAAGTGATCGCGGTCGCCGATCCCGAGGGCGCGATCGCCGCGATCGAAACTGCCGGCCGTCGCGTGACCGGCCTGCTGGTCGATTATCACCTCGACCGCGGCAACGGCATCGCGGCGATCCGCGACATCCGCCGCCGCTTCGGTGACGGCATCCCCGCGATCCTGATCACCGCCGACCGCAGCCCCGCCGTGCAAATGGCGGCCCGCGACGAAAAGGTCGCGGTGCTCAACAAGCCGGTCAAGCCGGCTTCGCTCCGCGCCCTGCTCGGCCAGTGGCGCACGCAGCAGATGGTGGCGGCGGAATAGCGGGTCAGGCACCGCCGTCGGCGTCGATCACGGCCTTGGCAAAAGCTTGCGGTGCTTCCTGCGGCAGATTGTGGCCGACGCCGCCGGTGATCAGGCGGTAGTCGTACCGGCCCGAGAACTTCTTGGCATAGGCGCTTGGATCGGGATGCGGCGCGCCATTGGCGTCGCCTTCCATCGTAATGGTTGGGACGCCGATCACCGGAGCCGCCGCAAGTTTCTTTTCGAGCTCCTCGTATTTGGCTTCGCCCTGGACGAGCCCGAGCCGCCAGCGATAATTGTGAATCGTGATCGCGACGTGATCCTTGTTATCCAGCGCCGCCGCGCTGCGGTCGAAAGTGGCGTCGTCGAACTTCCACTGCGGCGAGGCCAGCTTCCAGATCAGTTTTGCGAAATCATGCGTGTACTTCTCGTATCCGGCGCGGCCGCGCTCGGTCGCGAAATAGAACTGGTACCACCACAGCAGCTCGGCCGACGGCGGCAGCGGCGCGTTGCCCGCGGCCTGGCTGGAGATCAGATAGCCGCTGACCGACACCAGCGCGCGGCAGCGCTCTGGCCAAAGCGCGGCGATGATGTCGGCGGTGCGTGCGCCCCAATCGAAGCCAGCGACCACCGCCTTCTCGATGTCGAGCTTGTCCATCAGTGCGATGATGTCGACGGCCATTGCTGCAGGTTCGCCGTTGCGCGGCGTCTCGGCGGAGAGGAAGTGGGTCGAGCCGTAACCACGGAGATAGGGAATGATGACGCGATAGCCGGCCTTTGCCAGGATCGGCGCGACGTCGACGAACGCGTGAATGTCGTAGGGCCAGCCGTGCAGCAGGATCGCGACGGGGCCGTTCGCAGGACCCGCCTCCGCGTAGCCGACGTGGAGGACGCCGGCATCGATCTGCTTGATCGCACCGAACGACGCGTTCGTTGCGGCGGGACGCGGCGCTTCCGGTTCGGCGCGGGCGAGGCCGACCACGCCAAGGCCGGCGGCGACGGTTCCCGCGGCGACACCGAAAAACTGGCGCCGGTGCTGATCGATGGTCTGTTTCATGGTGCTGCTCCCTCGTTGATCGGTCGTACACTGACTAGCAGCAGGGACCGCGAAACACCCGCTTGGAGTTGTGAGAGGCTGTGAGGTTGCGGTTCCCGCACCTGCGCCCCGATTGTGAGGCGGCAAACTGTTTCTCCAACCAGCGCTGTCATTCCCGCGACCCGGCTACGCCGGGGGTTGAGGTCCAGAGGCGCCGAAGCTTTAGCGTAGGCGGCAGGCGGGGAATCCAGTACGCCGCGGCGTCTCGATTCCATCACAGGCGGCTCTGGAATACTGGATCGTCCGCCTGCGCGGACGATGACACCGAGCGCGAGGCGGCAGACATGCCTTCGCGTTCTCGCGGCTGATTTCGCCCGAGCTTTGCTTCGTCACACCACTCTCTTGGCCAAGAGGGCGCAGGGAAGGCCGGGTGCCGGCTGGCACCCGCGGTCCGCTGCGCGAAGATGTAGCGCAAGGAAACCGCACAGCAGCATACAGGTGTAGCCAATCACTCGGCCTTCCCTGCGCGATGGTTGGACGGCTTATGCCGTGCTCTCCCGGGAGCCGAGTTCCTTTTGGCCTCCCTCGCCTTCGCGAAATTCACCGACACAGCGCCGGTTGACGCAGATGCCGCATTCGCCAGGGCTTGACCGTAGCAACGACGGCCAGGACCACACGGTTTTGCCGTACGCACGGCCCGCCATTTCGCCGCAGTTTTCCCAGCCCTGTCGACGGAGCCGGAAACTTACAGACGAGACGAAGCCTAGCAGCGCCGCTCGTCGGAACGAAGTTTTGGGCTCACGGAGAGCAATCCGCCCTGCCCGATTCCTCGCACCCGAACGCTACCGCGTCCACCGCAAGCCCGGCTCGCGAACATGACGACCACAAGATCGCCCCTCAAGGATGAGCCGGGATGGACGACACATACGCCAAAACCGAATTTCGGTAAAGCGGAATATTTTTGCGGCGACGGATTGACAGACGCGCGACACAGATGCGGTCCCGTAGCCCGGATGGGCGAAGCGATATCCGGAGTTTTTGCTAGCTAGCCGCACTCGCGGTCCCGGATGTCGCTTCGCCCATCCGGGCTACAGGCTGCGAGAGGCCCTCGCTCCATGCTCACCCCGTCGGGGTGCCCTGCTTCCACTGGCCGCCGGCGATCTTTGCGGCGGCGATCACGGCTTGGGTCCGGCTTTCGACGCCGAGCTTTTGCAGGATGGCCGAGACATGCGCCTTGATGGTGGCCTCGGAGACGCCGAGCTCATAGGCGATCTGCTTGTTGAGCAACCCCTCCGACAGCATCATCAGGACCCGGACCTGCTGCGGCGTCAGCGTCACCAGCCGGTCGCGCAGGCGCGTCATGTCGGGATCGGCGACCGCCGACAGATCGGTGTCGGCGGGAACCCAGACGTCGCCCTCCATCACCTTGAGGATCGCGTCGCGCAAGGTCTCGACGCCGAACCGCTTCGGAATGAAACCGGAAGCGCCGAAATCAAGCGAGCGGCGGATCGTGGCGCTGTCGTCGGAAGCGGAGACGATCACCACCGGGATCGCCGGATATTGCGCGCGCAGATAGATCAGGCCTGAAAAGCCGGAGATCCCGGGCATCGAGAGGTCGAGCAGGATCAGGTCGACGTCGGAGGTCTGTTCCAAGAGCTTGGTCAGATCCTCGAACGATCCAGCCTCGTCGATCTTGGCCGAGCTCAGGACGCCCGCCACCGCCTGCCGCAGCGCGGCGCGGAACAATGGATGGTCATCGGCAATGACGAGATGGGTCGAGGGAGCGTTCATCGTTCTCTTGCTGGCAATCGCACCGGGCCAGTAGGCCGGCGCGGGGCCTTGGTCAATTGTTTCCCGACCAGCCGTGGCATGCAAGTGGACATTATCCCTTTGCGGCAACGGGGTTAATCCACAGGCCGGCACTATGTTGCCGAATGGAACGCCCGCGACGTCAGGTGCGCGTCAGTGCGAAAGGCCGAAAGTCGTATTGGGGCGGGTTTCACGCCAATGTTACCTTGGGGGCAAGGCTTGGGTTGATCCGGCATGACCGGACATCCAGGGCGCGAGGAAACGATTTTTCGGGGAGCGACTCAACATGTCGACAATGGCTGTGTCTCAAGCAGGCGCGGGAGGGATGACGAAGGACGAACGGTTCGTCATTCTCGCCTCCTCGCTCGGTACCGTCTTCGAGTGGTACGACTTCTATCTCTACGGTTCGCTGGCCGGCATCATCGGTGCGCAGTTCTTCTCGGCCTATCCGCCGGCAACCCGCGACATCTTCGCGCTGCTGGCCTTCGCGGCGGGCTTCCTGGTGCGCCCGTTCGGCGCGATCGTGTTCGGTCGTGTCGGCGACATCGTCGGCCGCAAATACACCTTCCTCGTCACCATCCTGATCATGGGTCTGTCGACCTTCATCGTCGGCCTGCTGCCCAACGCTGCGACCATCGGCATCGCGGCCCCGATCATCCTGATCGCGCTGCGTCTCGCCCAGGGCCTGGCGCTCGGCGGTGAGTATGGCGGTGCTGCCACCTACGTCGCGGAGCATGCTCCGAACGGCAAGCGCGGCTACTACACCTCCTTCATCCAGACCACGGCGACGCTCGGCCTGTTCCTGTCGCTGCTGGTGATCCTGTTCACGCGCTCCGCGCTCGGCGAACCCGAGTTCGCGGCATGGGGTTGGCGTATTCCGTTCCTGGTCTCCGTGCTGCTGCTCGGCGTCTCGGTCTGGATCCGGCTTCGCCTCAACGAATCCCCGATCTTCCAGAAGATGAAGGACGAGGGGAAGAGCTCGAAGGCCCCGCTGACGGAAGCCTTCGGCAACTGGCAGAACGGCAAGCTCGTGCTGCTGGCGCTGCTTGGCGGCGTGATGGGCCAGGGCGTGGTCTGGTACACCGGCCAGTTCTATGCGCTGTTCTTCCTGCAATCGATCCTCAAGGTCGACGGCTACACCGCCAACCTGCTGATCGCATGGTCGCTCCTGCTCGGGACCGGCTTCTTCATCGTGTTCGGCATGCTCTCCGACAGGATCGGCCGCAAGCCGATCATCCTCGGCGGCTGTCTGATCGCGGCGCTGACCTTCTTCCCGATCTTCAAGATGATCACCACCAACGCCAACCCGGCGCTGGAAAAGGCGATCGAGTCGGTCAAGGTCGACGTGGTGGCGGATCCCGCAGGCTGCGGCGACCTGTTCAACCCGGTCGGCACCCGCGTCTTCACCTCGCCTTGCGACACCGCACGTGCCTATCTGTCGCAGTCGTCGGTCAAGTACTCGACCTCGCCGGGTGCGGCAGGCTCCGGCGTGAAGGTGATGGTCAACGGCAAGGAAGTTCCCTACGCCAACGCCAAGGACGGCAATCCGGCGGTCCTCGCCGCCGTGCAGGGAGCCGGCTATCCGAAGGCCGGCGATGCGGGCATCGTGAAGATGGCGCATCCGTTCGACATCTTCCGTCCGCAGGTAGCCGCAGTCGTCGGACTGCTGTTCGTCCTGGTGCTCTTCGTCACCATGGTGTACGGCCCGATCGCCGCGATGCTGGTCGAACTGTTCCCGACCCGCATCCGCTACACCTCGATGTCGCTGCCCTACCACATCGGTAACGGCTGGTTCGGCGGCCTGCTGCCGGCGACCGCCTTCGCCATCGTGGCCTCGACCGGCGATATCTATGCGGGCCTCTGGTATCCGGTCATCTTCGCGTCGATTACCGTCGTGATCGGCTTGTTCTTCCTGCCGGAGACCAAGGACGTCGATATCAAGTCGACCTGATCGACGCACCGATCGACAACACCAACCGGCCGCGGTCTCCGCGGCCGGTTTTGTTTTGGCCCTACTGATCGCAGCCGATGAATTGCAGCACGAT
Organism: Bradyrhizobium sp. WSM1417; assembly: GCF_000515415.1. Lineage (NCBI taxonomy): Bacteria > Pseudomonadati > Pseudomonadota > Alphaproteobacteria > Hyphomicrobiales > Nitrobacteraceae > Bradyrhizobium > Bradyrhizobium sp. WSM1417. The sequence goes on along the minus strand of NZ_KI911783.1, from coordinate 1,524,120 downwards.
TTCGCGCCTATGCGGGCGGGTGCGATGCTCGATCAGATAGATCGCCTGCCAGGTGCCCAGCGCAAGCGCGCCACCCAGGACCGGTACCTGCAACGAGGTCCCTGTCAGCATGGTTTTGATGTGCGCCGGCATATCGTCCGGACCTTCGGTGTCGTGAGTCCAGCCTGCATCTTCATCGTCCGGCGCGAGCCGCGCCAGCACCGTCGTGAGATCGACGAGCACGGAAGGATCGGCATTCTCCTGGATGGTCAGCGACGCAGAGGTGTGGCGGATAAACAGCGTCAGCGCGCCGTCCCGCGCATGAACGTCCTCGATGAACTTCGCGGCTTCGGTCGTGAGATCGATGAAGCCGCAGCCTGAGGTCTGCACGGTGAGCAGCGACCATGCGACGGTGGTGGCCTGCACAGTCGATGGTGCTGAGCGGGTTACGGATTTGCCTGATGTCATGAGGACTCCCGTTATGTCGTCCTGGCCTAGTGCGCAATTGCGCACGCGAGCCAGGAGCCATTACCCCAAATGCTCGTGATGACGAGAAGTCGGCCACGCACACTGGGAAAAACAGAGGGGCTGCGGCGTATGGGTCCTGGCTTCCGCCAAGACGACATCGAGGGGCCCGCTCAAATCTTCCCCGACACGTCCTTCTGCACGCGGTTGGCGATGTCGATCAGCCGGCGCCATGCCTTTTCCAGGAATGACATCACGCGATCGACGTCCTGGTCGCTCGGCAGCGGGATCTCGATCCTGCGCTCGCCCTCGGCGGCCTTTGGTTCTCGTGCTTGCGGCTCCACCTTCTTGAACGGATCGGATTTCGGCAGCGCCTCATCGATCTTACCCGAAACGGTAGGCCCCGCCGCAAGCCGTCCCTTCAGCGTCTCGACTTCTGCCTGGAGCCTGCCGATCTCGGCGTCGAGCGCGGCACGTTCATCGGGCACCGCGTAGCAGGCCCAGCCGGCGCCGCTCCGGGTGCAGGTCGACACCGTGCCGGTGCGGCTGTCGAGCCGCAGCACGCCCTCGGGGATGGGGGTCATGCTGTAGCGGCCGTGTTCGCTGTCGGGCGCGGATTGCGCGGCCAGGCCGCCGGCGCTGACCGCCATCGCCGCGGCGAACAACGCCGCCGCAAGCCATGATGCTGTGGATGAATTCGCTGGTCTCATCGCGTTCTCCGCCACGATGCGCAGGTAGCACTTCCAAAGGTGGCACTTCTCGCCAATTCTACACCCCGGCGAGGCGATCCGTCGCCCAAAACGCGCCTTTGACATGAACGATCGCGGCGCCCCCTTTGATCCCGGCAGCCGGGCGAAATGGCGACGGCATCCGCCGACCAAGCGGAGACCTGCTGCGGTGCGGCGTCACGCTGTGTGCAGCGCTGCCGCCCGCGTCGATATTTCCAAAGAAATCATATACATAACGGGAATGGACACAATCGTGACTTGGCTTGACTTGATTATGGGCCATCAGTATGGTCCGCGCGGCTTTTGAGGGTGGCGGGCGCAATTTCCATTCAGCCGCGGCGTTTCGGGTCTTCGTTGCATGACACAGGGCACGGGACACGGCGAGAATGGAGATCGCGATAGATCGCCCGAGGAAGCTGCGCTTTCCGATCGGCTCGGAAATCTTGATCAGCGGTTGTCCGAATTTCGCGGCCGCCACGTCAAGACCGAGCAACCCGCAGGTGACGGTGAGGACAGAGCGGCCAGAGCCTCGGCGATGGCGCTTGGTTTCCGGTTATCCTCCGAGTTGGTCGCCGGGGTCGTTGTCGGAGCGGGGATTGGCTGGGGTTTCGACCGCTTGCTGTCGACGTCGCCTTTCGGATTCATCGTGTTCCTGCTGCTGGGCTTCGTCGCCGGCGTGGTGAATGTGGTGAGAACGGCAGGCGCGGGTCAAAACAGGCGCGGTGGTTCTTAGGCGGTCCACACCAGGAGAGGAATGATCGTGCCGGCTCGTGCCGGTACGGGCCGGGCCAACCGGCAGACCGAGACCCGCCGGCATCGCCCGGCAGACCAAGAGATGCCGCGCTGATGAAAATCGATCCGATCCACCAGTTCAACATCGAGCCTCTCTTCACCCTGGGCCATATCGGCAACCACACGATCGCCTTCACCAATTCGTCGCTCTACATGCTGGTGGCGGTCGCGATCATCTCGATCCTGATGCTCGCCAGCGGCACGCAGCTGGTTCCGGGGCGCCTCCAGTCGGTCGCCGAAATCTCCTACGAATTCGTGGCCTCGACCATCCGCTCGACGGCCGGCGCGGAAGGCATGAAGTTCTTTCCGCTGATCTTCTCGCTGTTCATGTTCATCTGCGTTTCGAACCTGGTCGGCATCATCCCCTATACCTTCACGATCTCGAGCCATCTGATCGTCACCGCCGCACTCGCGCTGCTGGTCTTCTTCACGGTCCTGATCTACGGCATTGCCAAGAACGGCCTGAAATTCTTCTCGATCTTCGTGCCGCACGGCGTCCCCGGCTACATCCTGCCGCTGGTGATGTTCATCGAGATCCTGTCGTTCTTCCTGCGGCCGGTCTCCCACAGCGTCCGTCTGTTCGCCAACATGCTGGCCGGCCACATCGCGCTGAAGGTGTTCGCGGGCTTCGTCGCCATGCTCGGCTTCTCGCTCGGCGCCCTTGGCTGGGTCGGCGGCGTGCTGCCGCTGGCGCTCACGGTCGCGCTGTACGCTCTCGAGATTCTGGTCGCGTTCCTGCAAGCCTATGTGTTTGCGATCCTGACCTGCATCTACCTCAACGACGCCATTCATCCGGGACACTGAGCGGTCCGGGGAATTTCCACCCAAAACCCAATCTTTCTTCCAAGGAGTCTAAAATGGATCCGGCAGCAGCAAAACTTATCGGCGCGGGCATCGCATGCATCGGCATGGGCGGCGCGGGCGTCGGCGTCGGCGTGATCTTCGGCAACTACCTCGCCGCAGCCGTTCGCAACCCCTCGGCCGCTCAGGGCCAGTTCGGCAATCTGATCTTCGGCTTCGCCGTGACCGAAGCGCTCGGCATTTTCTCGCTGCTGATCGCGCTGCTGCTGCTGTTCGTTCCGCTCTGAGGACGATTTTTCGCGCCGCTTCGACCGAAGCGACGCGCATGGCTGCAACAGGAGTAATCCATGGCTGAAAGTCATGGCGGGGCGAAAAGTCCGGCGGCGGGCGCGCACACCGGGGCCGAAGGCGGTCACGGTGGCGGTTTTCCGCCGTTCGAGAGCGGCACCTATGCTTCGCAGCTGGTGTCGCTCGCGATCTTCTTCGTCGCGCTTTACGTGATCGTGTCCAAGCTCGCTCTGCCGCGCGTCGGCGGTGCGATCGAGGCGCGTCAGAACAAGATCGAGGGCGACCTCGCCGAAGCGCAGAAGCTGAAGGACCAGTCCGAAGCGGCGCTGAAGGCCTATGAAAGCGAGCTTGCTTCGGCACGCTCGCGCGCGCAGGCCATCGGCAACGAATCCCGCGACAAGGCGAATGCGCAGGCGGACGCCGAGCGCAAGGCGCTGGAAGAGCAACTGGCGGCCAAGCTCGCCGAGGCGGAGAAGACCATCGCCTCGACCCGTGCGACCGCCATGAGCAACGTCCGCGGCATCGCGGCCGATGCGGCAGGCTCCATCGTGCAGCAGCTCACCGGCGTGGTTCCGGACGCGGCGTTGGTCAATGCCGCCGTTGATGCGTCCTTGAAGGGTTAATCGATATGTTCTTCGATCCTGAAACCTGGGTCGCCATCGCCTTCGTGATCCTGATGGTCGGGTTTGGCTATCTCGGGGTCTTCAAGAAGGCCATGACTGCCCTCGACCATCGCGCCGATCGCATCAAGGCTGAGCTCGACGACGCGACGCGCCTCAAGCAGGAAGCCGCCAAGGTGCTCGCCGACTACAAGGCGCGCACCGCCTCGGCCGAACGCGAGGCCGCCGACATCATCGCCAACGCGAAGAGCGAAGCCGAGCGCATCGCAATCGAGGCCAAGGCCAAGGTGGAAGATTTCGTCGCTCGCCGCACCAAGACCGCGGAGGGCAAGATCGCGCTCGCCGAGGCCCAGGCGGTGGCCGATGTTCGCGCCGCAGCCGCGGAAGCCGCCGTTCAGGCCGCCTCCACGATCCTGTCGCAGTCGGTCAAGGGCCAGGTCGCCGACGATCTGCTCGCCAAGGGCATCACCGAGGTTCGGCAGAAGCTGAACTGAGGGGCTTCGCCTTCACCCATCAAAAAGCCGGCGCGATGAGCGCCGGCTTTTTTGTTTGGCGGGCACGGCATCGGCAAATCTGATGTCATGGCCCGCGAAGGCGGGCGATCCAGTATTCCAGAGACAGCCCTGATGGATCGAGAAGCCGTGGCGTACTTGATGCCCCGCCTTCGCGGAGCATGACGACTATCTTTACGTGGCTACTTCTTCTTCGCCCGCGCCTTCGGCTCGGGCGAGAGCGCCTGCGGATCGAAGCCGACATAGAAGATGTAGCTATCGGCGTCCTTGGCCGAAGGCATCGGATAGACCAGATCTTCGGCCACGAAGGTGAAGGGGACGCTGCCGCCCTCCGACATTCCGACCGTGGTCCGGTAGGCCTTGGAAGCGATCACCTTCTCGCCGACGCCGCCTTGCACCACGGCGACGCGCAGCGGTACCTCCACGCTCGCAGGCGCGCCGGCGGGACCGGCAATGACGCGGCCCTGGATACCGATCCGGGCCGTGACGTCGCCGCCATTGCGGGCGCATTCGCGCGCCATCTTGGTGATGGTGGCCTGGAAGCGGATCTCATTGCCGACGGCCGGCTTGCCGGTGGCACCGACCGCGTAGGTGGAGGCTCCGGCACGCACCGTGACCTGCGGGCAGTCAAGATCGTCATCAGCCGCCGGCTGGCCTGGCGCAGGCGCCGGCTTGGGTTGGGCCGGCTCGTCCGACTTGCCGCCGAACAGGCCCTTGAATCGATCGGTCAGCGACTGCGCCGCGGCCGGCGAGACGGAGACGAGCGCAACCGACAACGCCAGCGCGACCGCTGCCCCCCGCCGCAACGCATTCCGCGATGACCGAAGCTCCTGCACCCTCAACGCCCCATACTCCATGACGACATCCCGGCCGATCACCGGCCGGCTTGCGCCGTTATATCGTCAAAACCGGCGAACCCAAGGCAGGCACACAGGAGACTTTGGTCACATCCACGAACGGCTCAGCCGCGGAAATCCTCGTGCAGCAGGCCGAACAGCAAATGGTCCTGCCAGATCCCGTTGATGCAGAGATAGCGGCGCGCCAGCCCCTCGCGGGAGAAACCGCACTTCTCCAGCACCCGGATCGACGGCGCATTGGTCGGGATGCAGGCGGCCTCGACCCGGTGCAGATTGAGCTCGCCGAACAGCGTCGGCAGCAGCACCCGCAGCGCGGCCGTCATGTAGCCGCGCTGGGCGTGAGGCTTCCCGACCCAATAACCGATGGTGCCGGCCTGGACGATGCCGCGGCGGACATTGGCGAGCGTGATGCCGCCGACCATGGCGCCGTCGAGCTCCCGGAAGATCAGAAAGGGATAGGACCGGTCCGCGGCGATGTCCTCGGAATAGCGGCGCAGGCGACGGCGGAAACCGGAGCGGGTGAGATCATCCGACGGCCAGATCGGCTCCCAGGGCGTCAGGTAATCGCGGCTGGACTCGCGCAGATGGGCCCATTGCAGGAAGTCCGACATCTGCGGCGCGCGTAGCAACAGGCCGTTGCCGCGCGGCGCGAGAGCGGCGGGTCCACTGGATGGCAGGCGGAAGAGGGCCATGGTGATGCTTCCCGGGGGCGGATCAACCCGTGCGCGGCTCCTAATGCAGCCGCGCCTTGGCGCGTGCCCGGGTCAATCCTTCCGCAAAAGACACCGCCGTGTCCAGACCCCTGCCACTGCCCAATGCGACAACCGCAGGGCGGCTGCGCGAAAGCAGCGCACGCGCCGCATCACGGGTCGATTCGACGCTGACGGCGTCGATCCGGGCCACCAGCTCCTCGGCGGTCTGGGGCCGGCCATAGGCCAGCACATGGCGGGCGAGCTGCTCGGCACGAGAGGAGCAGCTCTCCAGCGCCATCAGCAGCCCCGCCTTCATCTGCGCCTTGGCCCGCGCGATCTCGACCTCGGTCAGGGTCTCGACCGAATCATTCATGATGTCGACCACGACCTCCATCATCTCGGGCGCATCGGCCGGATCGGTGCCGGTGTAGAGGCCGAAGAAGCCGGTGTCGGTATAGGGCGCGTGGAACGAGTAGATCGAGTAACAGAGGCCGCGCTTCTCGCGCACCTCCTGGAACAGCCGCGACGACATCCCGCCGCCGAGGATGTTGGTGAAGACCTGGAGCGAGAACAGCGACAGATCGGTCTGCGGCACGCCCTCCAGCGCCAAGGTCAGATGCGCCTGCTCGAGTTCGCGATGCACCACCTTGGTGCCGCCCTTGCCGAACTGTGCGGGTTGCGGCTTGGGACCCGCTGTCCCCTCAAAACTGGCAAAGCGTTGCTCGACCTCGGCGACCACCTGCTTGTGATCGACCGCCCCGGCTGCCGCCACCACCATGTCCGGCCCGCGGTAATGCGTCGACAGATAGTCGCGCAGCGAGTCGCGGCTGAAGGCACGCAAGGTCTTCGCAGTGCCGAGCAGCGAGCGACCCATCGGCTGGTCGGGATAGCAGAGCTCGTTGAGGTGCTCGAACACGACGTCGTCAGGCGTGTCCTGCGCCGCGCCGATCTCCTGCACGATGACGTTCTTCTCGCGCTCGAGCTCGTCGGGCTCGAAGGCGGGATTGGCCAGGATGTCGGCGAGCACGTCGAGCGCGAGCGGCACGTCGGCCTTCAGCACCCGCGCATAATAGGACGTGGTCTCGGTCGAGGTGCCGGCGTTGAGGTCGCCGCCCACCGCCTCGATCTCCTCGACGATCTCGCGCGAGGAGCGCTTCGTCGTGCCCTTGAACGCCATGTGTTCCAGGAGATGCGAGATGCCGTGCTCGTTGGGCTTCTCGTCGCGCCCGCCGACGCCGGCCCAGACGCCGAGCGCCGCGGTCTCGAGATGGGGCATCTTGTCGGTGACGACAGTCAGGCCGGACGCAAGCTTGGAAATCTCGACGCTCATCCGGCAACTCCCTGTTTCGCGGCGCGGCTGACCGACAGCACGAACCGCTCGACCTCGGCCTGGTCGTTCTTCATCACCTTCATGTGTTCGGATTTGGTCATCAGACCATCGAGCCAGGCCGGTAGTTGCGGCCGCTGGCCGCAGGCCGCTTCGACCGCATCGGGGAATTTGGCCGGATGGGCGGTGGACAGCACGATGCTGGGAACCGTCCTGTCCGTCGTGTCGCGGTCGGCGACCGCAAGCGCGACCGCGGTGTGAGGATCGACCAGCTCGCCCGCCTCGCGCCAGGCGGCGCGGATCGCAGCCGCGGTCTCGGTCTCGTCGGCCCGGCCTGCGTCGAATCCCTCGCGGATCGCGGCCAGCGTCGCATCGGGCAGCACGAAGCGGCCGGACTGCTTCAGCGACTCCATCAGACGGCGCACGCCGGCGGCATCGCGCCCGCCAGCCTCGAACAGCAGCCGCTCGAAATTCGAGGAGATCTGGATGTCCATCGACGGCGACGCCGTCGCGTGGACCTCGCGCACCTCGTAGATCCCGGTCTTCAGCGTGCGCGCCAGGATGTCGTTGACGTTGGCGGCGATGCCCAGGATCCGCACCGGAAGACCCATGCGCTTGGCGACATAGCCGGCGAAGATGTCGCCGAAATTGCCGGTCGGCACGACGAAGTCCACCGCGCGCGCGGGTGCGCCGACCGCAACGGCGGAGGTGAAATAGTAGACCACTTGGGCGACGATGCGCGCCCAATTGATGGAATTGACGCCGGACAGCGAGGTCACATCGCGGAAGCGATGATTGTTGAACATCGCCTTCACGATGGCCTGGCAATCGTCGAAATTGCCCTCGACGGCGAGCGCATGGACGTTGGCCGCGCCCGTCGTCGTCATCATCCGCCGCTGCACCTCGGAGATGCGGCCATGCGGAAACAGCACGATGAGATCGACATTTTCGAGCCCTGCGAACGCGTCGACCGCAGCACCGCCGGTGTCGCCCGAGGTCGCGACCACGATGGTGGTGCGCTGGCCGCGCTTGGCGAGCACGTGGTCCATCAGCCGCGAGATCAGCTGCATCGCCACGTCCTTGAAGGCGAGCGTCGGGCCGTGGAACAGCTCCAGCACGAACTGGTGCGGCGCCATCTGGCGCAGCGGCACCACCGCTGGATGGCGGAAAGTGGCGTAGGCCTCGTTCGCCATGCGGCCGAGCTCGGCGTCCGAGATCTCGCCGGCGACGAAGGGGCGGATCACCTCGACCGCGACCTCCCAATAGGGACGACCGAAGAAGCCGGCGATGGCGTCAGTCGAGAGTTGCGGCCAGATGGCCGGCACATACAGGCCGCCGTCGCGGGCGAGCCCGGTCAGCATCACGTCGCAGAAGCCGAGTTCGGGGGCCTCGCCCCGGGTCGAGATATAACGAGTCAAACTGCCCTCCAAAGGCCGGCCGAGCCTGGACTCGATCCGCAAGCCTTTGATTTTACGAAATTACTTGTTAACAGCCAGAGGCTTTGAGCCACCATAAAGTGTTTTGCGGCATCAGGAAACCGCTTCGCGCCCTGGAGCCATCCAAGGAAAAGCGCTGCCAATGAAAAGGGCTGCGGCAATGCCGCAGCCCTCTCTTGGAAGGTCTGTCGTTGTGTGCAGACCGGTTTGGCCTCTTGGGGTCACCGACCCGCAAAAACTGTTCGCGCAAGCTTTCATCGCCTGTCACGAGATCGTCAAGGGTCAAAACGGGATGTGCGAGAAAATGTTCCTATTTTTCCCGACCCGTTTCGGCGCTGGCGAACGTTCGCACGCGGTTTCGCGTCACGGATTGCCAATATCTCCCGAACGACGAGACGGTTCAGGAACGAACCAGGAGGCGGCTCATTGTGTCGGCGGACGGTGTCGGCGCTATCCATGCATTGCCCGGCTGAGCGCCGAGACCGGTCCACCCGCCGAACCGGCGGCATCCTGGAGCAGCCGGTTCGGCCCCACGGGGCGTCAGTTCATCCCGATTTCCACCGCGATCCGGATCAGGTCGGAATGGTTCTTGGCACCTAGCTTCTGCTTGAGCAGGGAGGTGGTGTTGGCGACGGTCTTGTAGGAGATACCGAGCGCCTCGGCGACCTCGACGATCTTGTCGCCTCGCCCCAGCAGGCGGAGAATCTCGAGTTCCCGCGGCGTCATCTGCGAGGCGGGATTGGCCTTGATCGCCGCGCCGGAAAACGTCACGGCTTCCGCGAGCTGCGGTGAGATGAAATTGTCGCCCGCAACCACCTTGCGCACAGCCTTGAGCAGGATCCGGGGATCGTCGCCCTTGGAGACGTAGCCCTGCGCGCCCAGCTCCACCGCCCGCACCACGAAGGCCGGATCGTCGTTCATGCTGAACATGATGATCTTGGCGTCGGGATCGTCCTTGCGAATGCGTCGCATCAGTTCAAAGCCGGAGACGTCGGGCAGGCTGATGTCGATCACAGTGACGTCGGGCCGCTTGCTGACATAGGCGCGATGCCCGGATTTGGCGTCGGTCGCCTCGTCGATCCGGATCGAATGGTCGGAGGCGAACAGGGTGCGGCAACCGGACAGTACCACGGGATGGTCGTCGACAATCAGGACGCGGGTCGCCGGCTTGGCAGTATCTTGCATTGTAACTCTCTAGTTTTTCGACTCATAAACCGACGGGAACAAATGGAAAGAGCAAATCCGACCGATGCGCGTTAGAATTGACCTAATGTGGCAACGCCTCTCGTTCCGAACCCAACTGTTTCTGCCGCTCGGCCTGAGCTTCCTCGCCGCGCTGATCATGAGCGGCGTGCTGCTCCAAATCTTCGCGACCGACCAATTGGCGGACGAGAACGAGCCGGGGCGGCGTTCGATCCAGACCGTTGCCGCCGCGCTCAACAACACCCTGCGCACCTCGAACAATCCGCGGCAGACGCTCGACGCCTTTGTCCATTCCCTGGACAACTCCTCCGATATCCAATTCCGTGCCGCGGAGATGGGTCCCGCATCCTCAGCGAGGGACGGCCCGCGCAAGCCGCATGGCGTCCCGCACTGGTTTGTCGACCTGCTCACCATTCCGGACATGGAGGCGGCAGCTCCGGTGACCATCGGCGACAAGCGTGTCGGCGATCTCGTCTTCCGGCCGGACCTGTCGGCCGACCTGTTCGAGAAGTGGATCGGCTTTCTCGCGCTGACCGTCCTGGTTGCCGTGCTGATGGTGCTCACCGGCACCATTGCCTATGTTTTCGCGGGATCGGCCCTGCGCCCGCTGCAAGATCTCGGCGAAGGGCTCACGCGGATGCGACGCGGCGACTACGCAACGCCGATCCCGGCCGGAGGACCGCCGGAAATCCGGCAAAGCTGCGAACAGGCCAATGCGCTGGCCGAAACGCTGGCGCAATTGAGCCAGGATAATCGCGACTTGCTGCACCGCCTGGTGTCGCTCCAGGACGACGAGCGGCGCGATCTCGCGCGCGAACTGCACGACGAACTCGGTCCGCTGCTGTTCAGCATCCGCGCCGGCACGATCGCATTGGCCGACGCCTCGCCCCGGGCGGGAAATCCCGGCAGTTCGGCGCAGGATGTGTTGCAATCGGTCGAGGCGCTCCAGCAGACCAACCGCCGCATCCTCGACCGGTTGCGACCGCTCTACATCGAGGAATTAGGTCTGGAGACCACCGTGCAGACGCTGCTCCGGAATTTTCGCAAGCAGGCGCCGTCAGTCGACCTGACGGACACGATCGATCCGGATCTCAACGGGATCGACGGGCCGCTGGCTCAGACCGTCTATCGCGTGATTCAGGAGGCGCTGACCAACGTGTTGCGTCATGCCGGCGCCAGCAATGCCCATGTGCAGGCGACCTTCGCCGGCGAGGCGGTCGTCATCGAGATTTCCGACGACGGCGGCGGCTTTCCCGAGGGCAACATCTTCGGCCGAGGTCTGACCGGCATGCACGAGCGCGTGCGCGCGCTCAGCGGATCGCTGTCACTGCTGCGCGTGGACGACCGGACCTATGTGCGCTGCCGCCTTCCCGTCGAACCGGCACGCGAGGCGCCGGTCACCGGCTAGCGTTTTCGCGAGGTGGATACCGGTTCGCGTGAAGAAAACGCGTCAAAACAAGAATCTGGAGTCTCTAGCAAGCACAGCCAAGCTGCGCGTTCTGTCGCGCTGGTTCGCACAGCGTGGCGCGGATCTTGCCGTCCGGGCTGAAGCAAAACGAGGCGCGGATGCGCAGCGCGCCGGCGACGGAATATTCGAGATCGATGCCGTGGGGCGCAGGATGGATTTCCTCCAGCCCGAAACCGGCCGACGAGAAAGCGCTGAGCCGCGGCTGCCAATAGGCTTCGAGCTCGCTCCGGCCGCGATAGTGCTGCGTGCCGTTGCACGTGCATTCGACCTGGGCATCGTCCGCATAGAGGTCGAGAAGCGTCGCGAGGTCGCCCTTCCTGCAGGCATCCACCCAGTCGACGACAATTCCCATCTGGTCGAAATCGCTCACGCTGCAATCCTGTCTGCCGCGAAAAAACGATGGCGGCTTAGGACCACACTCGTGAATGTGCGCTGAATGGTAAACCCCGGGCGATACCGGGTTCCCTAGGTGGATCTACGGAGCTCAACCCCGCCGCCCTCTTGCCCACACGGCGAAGGCGATGAGCACGGCGCCTGCAAGCGTGAACCAGGTGATGGCGTATTGCAGGTGATCGTCCTTGAGATGCACGTCGAGCGGCCCCGGCCGCGGAATGTCGTTCTCGGGCGCCGGCTGCTCGAGATCGACATAGAACGGCGCGACCGCGCCCCAGCCCAGCGTGCTCGCGATCGCCACGTGATCGCGCACGAACCACAGCCGCTTGTCGCGGTTCGCCGCCGGGGTCAGCCAGCCAGGTGTCTCGGGGAAGCGCAGATAGCCGGTGAAGGAGACCTCCTGCCCCGTGACGAGCTTCTTGACCGCGCGATCCTCGACGCTGCGATCCTGCATGGTGTTTTCGACGAAGCCCGCATCGATCACCACCGTCTCGCCGCTCGGCAGCCGCGCCGGCAGGAATGCCCAGGTGCCGGGGCCCGACGCATCCTTGCGCACGGCGGATCCGGGGGAATAGACCATCGCATCAGGCAAGGGCGCGTAGGTCGCGGTAAAGCTGACACGGCGGAATTCATCGCGCGCGGGACTTAGCGCGGTCCATTGTGCCGGCGGCGGCAGAGCGACCGGCGCCTCCGCGAGGCGCTCTGTGAGTGCGGCGATGAGCTCGTGCTTGGCGAGGCGGCGCTGCAATTGCCAGACACCGAGCACGACGCAGATCGCGGTCAGGAATAGCGTGAACAGCGCGAAGCCGGCCACGCGGGGCTTGCGCGCGGTCTCGTTCATTTCGCGCGGTCGACCAGCCGGCCCGGCGCCGCCTTATGGTGGAATTGCAGTGCGATCAGCAGCGACTTCATCGCGCGCAACGGCAGCAGGGTGGTCGCGAGGATCAGCGGCAGCCACAACACCGCGTGCAGCCAGTACGGCGGCTGGTACTTGACCTCGACGACGAGCGCGCAGCCGACCACGATCGCCCCGGCCAGCATGATGATGAAGATCGCCGGACCGTCACCGGAATCGATGAAGGCATAGTCGAGGCCGCAACGCTCGCAGGACGGCGCAAGCGTCAGGAAGCCCGCATAGAGCTTGCCCTGGCCGCAGCGCGGGCATTTGCAGGCAAGCCCGCGCAGCGCGCTCTGCAGGACGGTGGCTTGCGGGTCGGACGTGTCGTCGGCCTTGTTCATGACGACAGGGTCTATCACAGTTTCTGCCGAAACCCCTGCGCGCAAAAAGCAAAAGGGCGGCCCCGAGGCCGCCCTTTCTCGATCCGAAGTCAGCCCGCTCAGTGCGCGCCGTGGGCCATGGTCTCGGCGCCGTGTCCCCAGACATAGATGCAGAGGAACAGGAACAGCCAGACCACGTCGACGAAGTGCCAGTACCAGGCGGCGAACTCGAAGCCGAGATGCTGGGTCGGCGTGAAGTGGCCGGCATAGGCGCGGAACAGGCACACCAGCAGGAAGATGGTGCCGACCAGCACATGGAAGCCGTGGAAGCCGGTCGCCATGAAGAAGGTCGCGCCGTAGACGTTGCCGCCGAAGGAGAAGGCCGCGTGGCTGTACTCATAGGCCTGCACGCAGGTGAAGAGCGCACCGAGCACGACGGTGAGGATCAGGCCGTACTTCAGGCCCTGGCGATCGTTCTCGAGCAGCGCATGGTGGGCCCAGGTCACCGTGGTGCCGGAGGTGAGCAGGATCAGCGTGTTGAGGAGCGGAAGATGCCAGGGATCGAAGGTCTCGATGCCGTGCGGCGGCCACGTGCCCGGCACGGCGCAGGCGCCGGCCGCGGTCCCGAGACCACAGCCGAACACCGCATCACGAGTGGCGTGGACGGCGTCGGCCGGGAAGAGCGCCGCGTTGAAATAGGCCCAGAACCAGGCGACGAAGAACATCACCTCCGAGGCGATGAACAGGATCATGCCGTAGCGGTGATGCAGCTGCACGACGCGGGTGTGGTCGCCCTTGTACTGGGCTTCCCTGATCACGTCGCCCCACCAGCTCGCCATGGTGTAGAGCACACCGACGGTGCCGACACCGAAGATGATCGGCGCAGCCGAGAACATGTGGTGCATCCAGGTGATCGCGCCGACCGCCATGATGAAGGCTGAGATGGAGCCGACGACGGGCCATGGCGAGGGATCGACCAGGTGGTAGTCGTGATGCTTGGTGTGCGCCGTTGCCATTTGCGGTCTCGCTCCTCAATCCCGTGCCTGTCAGGCACTTATCCCCTTATTTCCAATCCCGGCGCGTGAGCCCGGAGATCAGAGATTTCCCTTGCGTTTGTCGTCTTCGCTGGCCGCGAGCGGCTTCACCACCGGATCCTTCACCGGATAGAACGTGTAGGACAGCGTGATCGTGTTGAGACCATCGTTCTCGTGGTCGTCGGCAATCGACGGATCGACGTAGAACACGACCGGCATCTCGCGCTTCTCGCCGGGCGCCATGGTCTGCTCGGTGAAGCAGAAGCAGTTGATCTTCTGGAAATAGGATCCGACCGTCAGCGGCGCGACATTGTAGGCGGCCTGGCCTGCGGTGGTCCGCGCGGCCTGGTTGGTCACCGTGTAAAAGACGGTCACGACCTGGCCGATATTGACCTCGATCTCGCTCTGCTCGGGCTCGAACTTCCAGGGCAGGCCGGGCGCAACGTTGGAATCGAAGCGCACCGCGATCTTGCGTGCGATCGGGCCGCTGGCCGGCGCCGAGGTCGCGACCTGGGTCGTGCCGTTGAAGCCGGTGGCGCGGCAGAACCAGTTGTAGAACGGCACCGCCGCGTAGGAGGCGCCGACCATCAGCGCGACCACGCCGCCGCAGATCGAGGCGACCACCGCGTCGCGGCCAAGCCCCTTGGCAGGCCTGCGGCCTTTGGTGGCCGTCCGGCTCTGATCCCGCGATATGATCGGCTTCTGATCCATGTTTCCTACATCGGCCGGACGAGCACGGCCGGCCCCTTGACCATGGTCACGGCGAAGAACAGCACCACGAGCACGCCGAGCGCGAGTGCGATCGCAATCGAGCGCTGACGACGGCTCTTCTTCTGCGCCTCGGTGAGGACGATTCCATCTCTCTCGGGTTTGTCGGCCATTCCTACGATCATGCGCCCCCTACCATCGGCGCAAGCGCCCGGAACAGGACCTCGGCCAGCAAGGTCGCAAACAGCGCAAACAGATAAAGGATGGAGAACGCGAACAGCTTGCGGGTCGCCCGCAGCGATTGGCTGCGCTCGCGACGGACATAGACGTTGATGGCGAACGCCAGCATGCCGGCGCCGAGGATCAGCGAGACGATGCCGTAGATGGCGTCGAAATAGCCGAGCGCCCAGGGCGCAGCCGCGACCGCGATCAGCACGATGGTGTAGAGCAGGATCTGAAGCCGCGTCGCGTCGGGACCGGCGACGTTGGGCAGCATCGGAATGCCGGCGCGCGCGTAGTCGTCGGAGCGGAACAGCGCCAGCGCCCAGAAATGCGGCGGCGTCCAGAAGAAGATGATGGCGAACAGCAGCAGCGGCTCGACGTCGACCGTGCCCGTGACCGCGGCCCAGGCCACCACCGGCGGCAGCGCGCCGGCGGCACCGCCGATCACGATGTTCTGCGCGGTCCAGCGCTTCAGGCCGATCGTGTAGATCACGACATAGAAGAAGATGGTGAAGGCGAGCAGCGCGCCCGCGATCCAGTTGACGAGGATGCCGAGCGTCATCACCGAGAAGAAGGCGAGCGTCATGCCGAAGGTCATCGCCTCGGGACGGGTGATGCGGCCGCGCGGAATCGGCCGGTTCGCCGTGCGCGACATCTTGGCGTCGATGTCGCCTTCCAGCGCCATGTTGAGCGCCCCGGACGCGCCGGCGCCGACGGCGATGCAGAGCAGCGAGGTGAAGGCCAGCACCGGGTGGAAATGCCCGGGCGCCATCGCCATTCCGACCAGCGCGGTGAAGATCACCAGCGACATCACCCGCGGCTTCAGGAGCGCGATGTAATCGCCGACCTCCGCTTCAGAGATGCGGGGATTGAGGTCGATGGCATTGTGGTCGAGGACGGACACTAGACTGACTCGCTTCGTTGTCGAGCTGCGGCGCCCGTCACGGGCGCCGCGAGCGTTGGCTTACTGCACGCGGGGCAGCACTTCGAACTGGTGGAAGGGCGGCGGCGAGGGCAGCGTCCATTCCAGCGTGGTCGCACCTGCACCCCACGGATTGTCGCCAGCCGGCACCTTCTTCGCGAAGGCGTCGATCACGCAGTAGAGGAAGATCAGCACGCCGAAGCCGGAGATGTAGGAGCCGACCGACGAGACCAGGTTCCAGCCCGCGAACGCGTCGGGATAATCGACATAGCGACGCGGCATGCCCGACAGGCCGAGGAAGTGCTGCGGGAAGAACACCAGGTTCACGCCGATGAAGGTGACCCAGAAGTGCGCCTTGGCGAGCCCTTCATTGTACATGTAGCCCGACATCTTCGGGAACCAATAGTACCAGCCGGCGAAGATTCCGAACACCGCACCGAGCGACAGCACGTAGTGGAAGTGCGCGACGACGTAGTAGGTCTCCTGCAGCACGCGGTCGACGCCGGCATTGGCCAGCACCACGCCGGTGACGCCGCCGACGGTGAACAGGAAGATGAATCCCACCGCCCAGATCATCGGCGCGCGGAACTCGATCGAGCCGCCCCACATCGTGGCGATCCACGAGAAGATCTTCACGCCGGTCGGGACCGCGATGACCATCGTGGCGGCGACGAAATAGGCCTGCGTCGCCGAGGACATGCCGACCGTGTACATATGGTGCGCCCACACCACGAAGCCGATGCCGCCGATCGCGACCATGGCGTAGGCCATGCCGAGATAGCCGAACACGGGCTTGCGCGAGAAGGTCGAGACGATCTGGCTGACCATGCCGAAGGCGGGCAGGATCAGGATGTACACTTCGGGATGACCGAAGAACCAGAACAAATGCTGGAACAGCACGGGATCGCCGCCGCCTTCGGGGTTGAAGAACGTCGTGCCGAAATTGCGGTCGGTGAGCAGCATCGTGATCGCACCGGCGAGCACCGGCAGCGACAACAGCAGCAGGAACACCGTCACCAGGATCGACCACACGAACAGCGGCATCTTGTGCAGGGTCATGCCCGGCGCGCGCATGTTGAAGATGGTGGTGATGAAGTTGATGGCGCCGAGGATCGACGAGGCGCCCGCCAAATGCAGCGACAGGATCGCGAAGTCGACGGCCGGGCCCGGATGGCCCGAGCTCGACAGCGGCGCGTACATGGTCCAGCCGGCGCCGACACCATTGGCGCCCGGCTCGCCCTCGACGAAGGTCGACATCAGCAGCAGCGCGAACGACGCCGGCAGCAGCCAGAACGAGATGTTGTTCATGCGCGGGAACGCCATGTCGGGCGCGCCGATCATCAGCGGCACGAACCAGTTGCCGAAGCCGCCGATCATCGCGGGCATGACCATGAAGAAGATCATGATCAGGCCGTGGGAGGTCACGAACACATTGTAGGTGTGCGTCTCGTGGAAGATCTGCACGCCCGGATACATCAGCTCGGCACGGATCGCGATCGACATCGCGGCGCCGATGACGCCGGCGATGACCGCGAAGATCAGGTACATCGTGCCGATGTCCTTGTGGTTGGTCGAATAGACGTAGCGCCGCCATCCGGTCGGATGGGCGTGCTCGTCATGTCCGTGGTCTTGCGCGTGATCGCCGTGTGCCGCTGCGCTCGTTGCCATTTTCTAATCCTGCCTTGCGTCCCGATCGGACCTCTGGAGGTCCCGCCTTATGTCGCTTTCAGTTTCCTCGAACCCTTCGCCCGGCGCTTACTGCGTCGGGCCGGCCGTGGAGGCGTAGGTGCTGGTGCCGCCGCTCGCGTATTTCTTCTTCGCCGTCTCGACCCAGGAGGCGAACTCCTGGTCGCTCACCACGCGGATGGCGATCGGCATGAAGGCGTGGTCCTTGCCGCACAATTCCGAGCACTGGCCGTAGAACATGCCGGTCTTGGTGGCCTTGAACCAGGTCTCGTTGAGACGGCCCGGAATGGCGTCGATCTTGACGCCGAAGGACGGCAGCGCAAACGCATGAATCACGTCAGCCCCGGTCACCTGAACCCGGACCACCTTGTTGACGGGCACCACCATCTCGTTGTCGACGCCGAGCAGGCGGGGCTGCTTGTCCTGGGCCATGAGCGAGTCGAACTCGAACTTGCCGTTATCTGGATAGGCGTAAGACCAGTACCACTGCTTGCCGGTCGCCTTGATGGTCAGATCCGCCTTCGGCACGTCGAGTTCGAGGAACAGGAGGCGGAACGACGGCACCGAGATACCGACCAGAATCAGCACCGGAACGAGAGTCCACGCCACCTCGATCAGCGTGTTGTGCGTGGTCCGCGACGGCACCGGATTGGCTCGCGCGTTGAACTTGACGACCACAATCACGAGCAGCGCCAGAACGAACAGCGTGATCAGCGTGATCAGCACGAACAGGAAATTGTGGAACCAGACGATGTTGTCCATCACCGGGGACCCGGACTGCTGAAGCGTCCACTCCCACGCAGCCGGCTGCCCGAGCTCGGCAAATGCCGCACCGCCCGTCGCCAGCGTCAGACCCGCCACGGCCAATCCCAGCAAGTGCCGGCCCACCGGGCCCATCGACATCTTCATGCCGTTCGCGCTCCCCTAACGAAATCACCCCAAGTGCATTCCCCTATTTTCGGGAAACGCTTTATTCGATCCCCCCGTCTGACAAACCGCCGCGCAAGAATACCTCTAAGAGGAATTGGGGCCAGATCGCTAGAACGCCGAAATCAAGCCTCTCAAACCATAATTCTTGATCTATCGCAATGCAGTCTTGAGCCTCGTCTGTCAGCCATCACCCGCAAGATATTTCCTAGTAACATCAGACAAAAATACCATTTCCCGGGATGCTGCCGCTTGACAGCGGAATTGCCCGCGGTAGGCACTGGCGGACAGCCGCACAGGAACCTGATTCGTGCGGGCGACGGCGGCCGTGGCGGCGTGGAATTTGCTTGCGAATCGCCTTCAAGACGCCGTCATTCCCGTATCAGTCCGCCTGGCGCGAGCGACCCAGGCGAGCAGAGGGACCGACCCGATGGGGTTTTCGAGATCCATGGCAAGGCGGGCTAAAAGCCAGGCTGGCGGCCCCACGATGCTGGCTGCCCTGCTGGCGGCGGTCGTCGTCCTAGCGCTTCCGGGCCTCGCCCATGCGCAGGGCGCGGTGCGCTCCGTCCATGGCGACTGGCAGATCCGCTGCGACACCCCGCCGGGCGCCCAGTCCGAGCAATGCGCCCTGATCCAGAGCGTGGTGGCCGAAGACCGCTCCAACGCCGGCCTGACCGTGATCGTTCTCAAGACCGCCGACCAGAAGAGCCGCCTGATGCGGGTCGTCGCCCCCCTTGGCGTTCTCCTGCCCTCCGGCCTCGGCCTCAAGCTCGACAACCAGGATGTCGGCCGCGCCGGCTTTGTCCGCTGCCTGCCCAATGGCTGCGTCGCCGAGGTCGTCATGGACGACAAGCTGCTCGGCCAGCTCCGCACCGCCAAGACCGCGACCTTCATCATCTTCGAGACCCCGGAAGAAGGCATCGGCTTCCCGCTCAGCCTGAACGGGCTCGGCGAGGGATATGACAAGCTGCCGTAGGCTATACCGGCTTAATAAATCTCAAGGCACGCAGCGCTATCATCGCTCTCGAAAGATTGAATTGTCTGCGCGTGCCGGCGAAGCAGAGCCGCAATCGTCGCGGTCGTTTGATTGCCAGCCCGAAGCCAAATCACTTTGGGTGGAGCGCTCAACAGGCCCGCCAGCTCGGCAAAATCGACGTCCTGGGTCACAATCGCAAAACCATTTGCCTTTGCAAACTCCCAAAGCGCACGGTCGGCGACTTCGGACAGGCCATGAGACCGGACGTGATTCGAATCCGGAAAAAGGTCGGCGATCATCTGGCAAAGTTTGAAGCTGAGATTCTGATCGAACAGCAGCCTCATATCGGTGCGGTCACCAATCGCCTCTCGCGGTCGGCGGCATAGGCCAGGCAAGCGCGGATATCGTCCTCGGTCAGTTCGGGGAAGTCGTCGAGGATCTGAGCGTGGGTCTGGCCAGCAGCCAGCCAGCCGAGCACATCTGCCACAGCGATCCGCATGCGGCGGATGCAGGGTCGCCCCCCACGCTTGCCGGGTTCGATCGAGATGATCTCTCGGTAATTCATGAAACTAGCATAGCATCGATCGGCACCCGCGTCAGGGCCCCTTGCTTCCGACCCTTCCTATCGTTTCGGTAATGTGACGGCCAAGCCCCTCGCGGAACTGCCGGGAAACCATTATCTTGCCTCACATCCCCCGATAATGGACGGACGCATGACCAACCCTGCCACAACCTCCCTGCTCGACCGCGCCAATCTCGACCGCGACCAGGTTCGCAACGAGCTCGCGCGCGGGCTTGCCGGTGCCGACGACGGCGAATTGTTCCTGGAGTACAGCCAGACCGAAGCGCTGATGTTCGACAATGGACGGCTGAAGCAGGCGACCTACGATACCTCGCAGGGTTTTGGCCTGCGCGCCGTGAAGGACGACGCGGTCGGCTACGCGCATTCCTCCGACATGTCGCTGCCGGCGCTGATTCGCGCCGCGGACGCGGTCGCGGCCGTGCGCGGCGGTTATTCCGGCAGCTTCGCCGCGCCTCCTGCACATACCAACGTGCGGCTCTATAGTGACGACAATCCGCTCGATGCCCCCGGCTTCGAGACCAAGGTCAAACTGCTCGCCGAGATCGACGCCTACCTGCGCGACAAGGATTCGCGGGTGCGGCAGGTCAGCGTCAGCCTGGGCGCGACCTGGCAGGTGGTCGAGATCCTGCGGCCCGACGGCGAAAGCTATCGCGACATCCGCCCGCTCGTGCGCGTCAACGTCTCCGTCGTCGCCGGTCAGGGCGACCGCCAGGAGAGCGGCAGCAAGGGTTATGGCGGCCGCGCCGGCTACGCCGAATTCATCGAAAGCAAGAATTGGCGCGACGCCGCCGACGGCGCGCTGCGCGAGGCCCTCGTCAATCTGGAATCGATTCCCGCCCCCGCCGGCGAGATGGACGTCGTGCTCGGGGCCGGCTGGCCCGGCGTGATGCTGCATGAGGCGGTCGGCCATGGCCTCGAAGGTGACTTCAACCGCAAGAAGACGTCTGCGTTTGCCGGCCTGATGGGCCAGCAGGTCGCGGCCAAGGGCGTGACCGTGGTCGACGACGGCACCATTGCCTCGCGCCGCGGCTCGCTGTCGATCGACGACGAGGGCACGCCGACCAACCGCACCGTGCTGATCGAGGACGGCGTCCTGGTCGGCTACATGCAGGACCGCCAGAACGCGCGCCTGATGAACATGAAACCGACCGGCAACGGCCGCCGCCAGGGCTATGCCCATGTGCCGATGCCGCGCATGACCAACACCTACATGCTCTCGGGCGACCGCGATCCGGCCGAGATCCTGGCGTCGGTGAAGAACGGCGTCTTCGCCGCGAATTTCGGCGGCGGCCAGGTCGACATCACCTCGGGCAAATACGTGTTTCAGTGCACCGAGGCCTACAAGATCGAGAACGGCAAGATCGGTGCGCCCTTGAAGGGCGCCATGCTGATCGGCAACGGGCCGACCGACCTGCATCGCATCCGCATGATCGGCAACGACCTCGCGCTCGATACCGGCATCGGCACCTGCGGCAAGAACGGTCAGGGCGTGCCGGTCGGCGTCGGCCAGCCGTCGCTGTTGATGGAACGCATTACGGTGGGTGGAACAGGCGGATGAGTGTCGAGAAGATAACTGTCACTACCAAGCGGAAGAGCAGCGGCTGGGCAGGCCAGCTCGTGCAGCTCGCCGGTATCGTCGCCGCGGTGTTCATCGCCAAGGGTGCGCTGGCCGAGCCGTTCTACGTGCCGTCGGGCTCGATGGAGCCGACGCTGTTGATCGGCGACGCCTTGATCGCCTCGAAATTCCCCTACGGCTACGGCACCTCGTCGCTGCCGATCCAGATCAACCTGCCTGAGAGCGGCCGCGTGTTCGCGGAGACGCCGAAGCAGGGCGACGTCGTGGTGTTCCGCTGGCCCGGCGACCGCTCGCAGGCCTGGGTCAAGCGCGTCGTGGGTCTGCCCGGCGACCGCATCCAGCTGCGCCAGGGCCAGCTCTTCGTCAATGATCGCCCCGCCGAGCTGAAGCCGGACGGCGTTGGCGCCGCCGAGGACGACAATGGCGGCAGCGAACCCGCCTATCGCTATGTCGAGACGCTGCCGAACGGCGTCTCGCACCTGATCTTCAAGATGCGCGACAACGGTCCGCTCGACAACACGCAGGAAGTGACGGTGCCGGCCGGCCATCTCTTCGTGCTCGGCGACAACCGCGACAACTCCGCCGACAGCCGCGTGCCGCTGCGCTCCGGCGGCGTCGGCATGCTGCCGATCGACAATCTGGTCGGCCGCGCGGATGCCGTGCTCGGATCCTGGGATCTCGGCATCCGGGGCCAGCCGGTGTGGACCTGGCTGTCCGGATTTCGCATGGCGCGTTTTTTCACCGCCGTGCATTGAACCGACCTCATGACCTTCGACGACGTCAGAAAATTCGCACTGACGTGGCCGGAGGTCGAGGACGGCACCTCCTACGGGACGCCTGCACTGAAGGTGCGGAGGAAGATGCTGGCGCGTCTGAAGGAAGATGGCGACAGCCTGGTGATGCCGAACGTCCCGATCGACGAGCGCACGATGCTGGTTGAGAGCCAGCCGAAAACCTTCTACTTCACCGATCACTACGCCGATTACCCGATCGTGCTGATCCGCCTGTCCAAGGCAAAGCGCGCGATCGTGGAGCCGCTGCTGCGGCGGCGTTGGCGCACGCTGGCTTCGAAGGCGGCGCGAGCGGATTATGATGCACGCGTGAGCGCGTGACGACTATCATGGATGAGGCCCGCTTCCTCGCGCTGGCGCTGAAGAACCCGATCAACGTCGCGCTCCTCGATGAGCTCCACCAGCTCGCGCTGCCCGATGCGTGGCTGGTCTCGGGATGTCTCGTGCAATCGGTCTGGAACGTGCTCACCGGCCGCGCGATCGATCACGGCATCGCCGATTACGACGTCTTCTACTTCGACCCCGACACCTCCTGGGACGCGGAGGACGTCGTGATCCGCAAGCTTCAAGCGCGCCTCGATCATCTCGGCGTCAAGATCGAGACCCGCAACCAGGCACGCGTGCATCTGTGGTACCCGGCCAAGCACGGCCTGCCCTATCCGCCGCTGTCGTGCTCGACTGACGGCATCGACCGTTTCCTCACACAGAACACCCAAGTGGGCGTGCGGCGCACGGACAACGGTTTCGATGTTTATGCGCCGCACGGCTTCGATGACGTCGCGGGCTTGATTGCGCGCCCCAATCCAGGCCCGAATTTCTCCGCAGCGAATTACGCGGTGAAGGCCGCGAGATGGAGGGCGTTGTGGCCGGAGCTTACGGTGATTGCGCCGGAATGATCCGAGCTATCTCACCACGCCCGACGTGAACCCCGCCTTCCGCCGCGGCGGCTTGATTTCCTTTTTCAGGAAACAGCGCGCTTCGCGTCCGGTGTAGCCGGGGCGGGCATAGGTGAAGGCGCGGCATTTGTTGTCGGCGGTGCATGCGGCCTTGCAGCCTTCTTCGCCTTCGCCGTCCTTCATCTCGAAATTGCGCAAATCGCCGCCGGGGCGGTCGATCGAGGTCTCCACGCCTTCGACACGCGGCTCGATCACGCCGGCGCCACGCACACCGGAGATGCAGCAGCTTCCCGGCACGCGCGCAGGCACCGTGTTCTTCAGCCAGCACACCGCCGAGCCGCCTTCGACATCAGGATAGCTGAAGCTCCACGAGCGGCAACGGCGGTCGCGCTCGCACAGCAGCGCGCAATCCTCGGGATCGCCCGACGTGACCGGGGTGCTGAAATAGTCTCCGCCAGGCCGATCGAACGCCGTCTGGGCGCGCGCAGGCCAGCTCGCAAACACGAGCAAAAGCAGCGCGGCGCAGGCCAGGACGCTTGCCAGGACCCTTGTCAGGACCCTTGCCATGACGGCCAGGCGGCCCTTCCCCATCGGAACAGCTTTCGAGTTATTGACGACGCTCGGGTTTTTCAGCCGGCCATTTGATCGCCGCAAACCTGTACGGGCGATGAACGGCTCGGGTCCCGATCGTTGGGCCCTTGGTCTAGAAAGCGTATTCCGCGTAGGCTGGTTCCACCGAACCGTTCCAGGGACCGTTGAACTTGTCGAGCATCTCCTCAGCCGGCGTGCGGCCGGAATCGATGATGCGATCGAGCGGCTCCAGATGCCTGGTCTCGTCGCGGCCGAGCTGGTCGATCCGGCCGCGCCGGCGCAAGCCCGCATGTGCCAGAACGAGGCACTCCTTGGCAATCTCGAACAGATAGCGGTCCTTGATCCGCGCCTTGAAGCCGAAGCGCGGCACGTCGTCGCGCAGGGCCTGACGCTCATGCGCGCTCCAGTGCTTCACCAGGTCCCAGGCAGCATCCAGCGACACATCGTCGTAGAGCAGCCCGGCCCAGAACGCCGACAGCGCCGGCAGACGGCCCCAAGGACCACCATCGGAGCCGCGCATCTCGAGATAGCGCTTGAGCCGCACCTCCGGGAAAATCGTCGAAAGATGGTTGGCCCAGTCGGACAGCGTCGGACGTTCCCCGGGCAGATTGTTGTTGCGGCCATCGAAGAAGGCGCGGAACGAGGAGCCGGAGACGTCGATGTAATCCTCATCGCGCTTGACGAAATACATAGGCACGTCGAGCGCGTAGTCGACATAGCGCTCGAAGCCCATGCCGTCCTCGAATGCCCACGGCATCATGCCGGCGCGCGCGTTGTCGGTGTCGCGCCAGATCTCGGACCGGAAGGAGAGGAAGCCGTTCGGCTTGCCCTCGGTAAACGGCGAATTGGCGAACAAGGCGGTTGCGGCCGGCTGGAGCGCGAGCGAGACACGCAGCTTCTTGACCATGTCCGCTTCGGAGGAGAAGTCGAGATTGGTCTGGACCGTGCAGGTCCGGTACATCATGTCGAGGCCGTACTGGCCGACCTTCGGCATGTAATTGGTCATGATCTTGTAGCGGCCCTTGGGCATCACCGGGATGTCGGCGCGCGACCAGGACGGCGTCATGCCGAGCCCGAGGAAGCCAATGCCGAGCGGCGTTGCGATCTCGCGCACCTGCGCCAGATGCGCCATCAGCTCGCTCTGGGTCTGGTGCACGTTCTCGACGGGGGCGCCCGAAAGCTCGAACTGCCCGCCGGGCTCCAGCGAGATCGCGCCGCCGCCGGTGACGTCGTAGAGGCCGATGATGTTGCCCTTCTCCATGATCGGCTCCCAACCGAGCAGGAGCTTCATGCCTTCGAGCAGCGCGCCGATGCCGCGCGGGCCTTCGTAGGGCACCGGGCGGTGGCCTTCGAGCGTGAACGGCGTCTTCTCATGCTCGGTGCCCATGCGGAATTCGGACGGGTCCTTGCAACCTTCCTCGAACCACTTGACGAGCTCGTCGCGCGATTGCAACGGCGTCATATCGATCTGGTCTCGCGCCATATCAAACTCTAATCAAAAGGCGCTTCGACCGAAGGCGCGCGGGTGACGGGATGGTCCGCGAACCCATCGGGCGCACGGACGAGCTAGTGTGCCGCGCGCTCATCGCGACGGCGTGGTTTCGTTGGCGTGGACGATGGGCGGCAGTTTCATCTCGCCGCACGAGCAGCCCAGACGGTCGAGCAGACCGCTGAGCTTCACGGCATCTGCATCGGACAGCTTTGAGCCGACATATTTCTCGATCGCGGCCGAATAGGCGCCCCACATCCGCTTTTGCAATTCGCGGCCGGCTTCCGTGATCTCCACGAACTGGCCGCGCTTGTCGATCTTGCATTCGCGCCGCGAGGCGAGGCCTTCGTCGACCAGGCGGTCGATCAGCCGCGATGTCGAATATTGCGGGATCAGCATCTGCCGTTCGAGTTCGACCGGCCGGAGTTCGCCCGAAGGCGCCCGTGACAGTTCGAGCAGCGCGTCATACCATGCCAGCGGCGGGAAGCCGGCCTTCTTCAGGTCCTGCTCGACGCAATTGAGCACGCGGCTCTGCACCCGCATCAAGCGGATCCAGGCGGAAGTCGCCTCGGTCGATGGTTTGCGTTTCATGGTCCCGCTCAAGCTCGTCGCCCGTCTCTTACCCTATTCGATGCACCTGCATCAATCTTGACTATTTCAAGCAGATGCATGTAGTGGGTCTTTCGCCTGAACCAAGCAAAAAGAGGAGGAAATTCCATGAAATTGTACTATTCGCCCGGTGCGTGCTCGCTGTCCCCCCATATCGCGCTCCTGGAAGCCGGCCTGCCCTATGAACTGGTCAAGGTCGATATCCGGGCCAAGAAGCTCGAAAACGGTGAGGATTATCTGAAGCTGAACCCCAAGGGCCAGGTCCCTGCGCTGGGCCTCGATAGCGGAGAGATCGTGACCGAAGGCCCGGTGATTGTCCAGATGATCGCCGATCAGGCCTCAGCAAAGGCGCTGGCGCCGGCCCACGGCAGCTCCGAGCGCTACAAGCTGCTCGAATGGCTGAACTTCCTCACCTCGGAGGTCCACAAGAGCTTCGGCCCGATGTTCGCGCCGACGCTGAACGACGAGGCCAAGGCCTTCTTCAAGGACCGCGTCATGGGCAAGCTGAAATACATCGACAGCCAGCTCGCCGGCCGCGACTACCTCATGGGCAAGCAGTTCACGGTCGCCGACGGTTATCTCTTCACGATGCTGACCTGGGGCGACCGGATGAAGTTCGACCTCTCGGCGATGCCAAACCTTGCCGCCTACAAGACCCGCGTCGCGGCGCGGCCGCAGGTGCAGGAAGCGATGAAGAAAGAAGGGCTGATTCAGGCTGCCTGAGCGCACATGCGAAAGGCCGGATCGAGAATCCGGCCTTTCGTATTTTTCATCCCGGCTAGGGGTTCAGAGAATCACGCCGCCGCCTTGTTCGGAGCGAAGCGGCCGTAGAAGGTTTCTCCCTTCGCGGCCATCTCTTCGAGCAATTTCGGCGGGGTGAAGCGCGAGCCGTATTTCGCTTCCAGCTTGTGGCAAAGTTCGACGAACTTCTTGGGACCCATGAAGTCGATGTAGGACAGCGTGCCACCGGTGAACGGCGCGAAGCCGAAGCCGAGGATCGAGCCGACATCCGCCTCGCGGGGATCGGTGATGACGTGGTCCTCCACCGTGCGCGCGGCTTCCACCGCCTGCACCACCAGGAAGCGCTGCTTCAGCTCCTCGACGTCGAGCGTATCAGGATCGAGCTGCTTGGGCTGCAGTGCGGACAAGCCTGGCCACAGGCTCTTCTGGCCCTTGCCCTTCTCGGGGTAGTCATAAAAACCCTTGCTGTTCTTGCGACCCAGACGGCCCTGCTTCTCGACCATTTCCACCATCAGCTTCTTCTGATCGGCATTGATGGCATTGGGGCCGAGATCGGCTTCCGTCGCCTTCATGATCTTGAGCCCGAGGTCGAGCGCGACCTCGTCCGACAGCGAGAGCGGGCCGACCGGCATGCCGGCCATCTTGGCACAGTTCTCGATCATCGCGGGCGGCACGCCTTCGAGGAACATCTCGTTGCCTTCGGCGACGTAGCGGCCGACGCAGCGATTGGCGAAGAAACCGCGGCTGTCGTTGACGACGATCGGCGTTTTGCCGATCTGCCGGACGTAGTCCAGCGCGGTCGCGATCGCGAGATCGCCGGTGTTCTTGCCCTGGATGATCTCGACCAGCATCATCTTCTCGACGGGCGAGAAGAAGTGGATGCCGACGAACCTGCCCTGGTCCTTGAAGGATTCCGCCAGCGAGGTGATCGGAAGCGTCGAGGTGTTGGACGCGAAGATCACGTCCGGCTTCATATGCTCCTGCGCCTTGGCAAAGGTATCAGCCTTGACCTTGCGGTCCTCGAACACGGCCTCGATGACGAGATCGACGTCCTTCAGCGCGGAATAGTCCGCGGTCGGCGTGATGCGGGCGAGCAGCGCTTCTGCGTCACCGGGCTTGGCGCGGCCCTTCTTGATCTGCTCCTCGATCACCTTTTGCGCATGCGCCTTGCCCTTGTCGGCGCTCTCCTGGTCGCGATCGATCAGGACGACGTCGAGGCCGGCACGGGCCGAGACATAGCCGACGCTCGCGCCCATGAAGCCGGCGCCGATCACGGCGATCTTCTTCACCTTGGTCGGCGGCACATCCTTCGGACGGCGTGCACCCTTGTTGAGCTCCTGCATCGATAGGAACAGGCTGCGGATCATCGCGGCCGCTTCCTTCGAGCGCAGCACCGAGGTGAAATAGCGCGATTCCACGCGCAATGCGGCGTCGATCGGCAGCTGCAGGCCCTCATAGACGCAGCTCATGATCGCGCGCGCGGCCGGATAATTGTCGTAGGTCTCGCGGCGATAGATCGCGTTGCCGGCCGGGAACATCATCATGCCGGCCTTGGAGAACACCGGGCCACCCGGCAGCTTGAAGCCCTTCTCGTCCCAGGGCGCGACGGCCTTGCCGCCGCCCTTGATCCAGTCCTTTGCCGCTTTGACGAGATCGGCGGCGGGAACGATGGCGTGGATCAGATTCAGTGCCTTGGCTTTCTCGATCGTGACCGGATCGCCCTTGAGCAGGATCGTCATCGCGTCCTGCGGCGGCACCAGGCGCGGCACGCGCTGCGTGCCGCCGGCGCCCGGGAACAGGCCGACCTTGACCTCAGGCAGGCCGAGGCGGGTCTTGGGATTCTCCGCCGCCACGCGATAGTGGCAGCACAGCGTGATCTCGAAACCGCCGCCGAGCGCGAGGCCGTTGATCGCCGCCGCCCACGGCTTGCCGGAGGTCTCGATGGAACGCAGCACCTGCGAGAAGCGCCGGCTCTGCTCGAACAGCATCTGGTTCGCCGCCGTCTCGCCCTGCTCCTTGAAGACCTTTGCGTAGGACTGGTTCATGCCCTCGAGCATGGACAGATCGGCACCCGCGCAGAACGCTTCCTTGGCGGAGGTGATGACGACGCCCTTAACCGTAGCATCCGCCGTGGTCGCCTTGACGATCGCGTCGAGCTCGCTGGTCGAGGTCTCGTCGAGCACGTTCATCGAACGGCCCGGGATGTCCCAGGTGACGAGCGCGATGCCGTCGGAATCGGTCTCAACCTTGAAATTCTTGTAAGCCATGCTGGTTGCTCCCTACCCTTAGACGCGTTCGATGATGGTGGCGGTGCCCATGCCGCCGCCGATGCACAGCGTCACCAGTGCGGTCGACTTGTTGGTGCGCTCGAGCTCGTCGAGCACGGTCCCGAGAATGATGGCACCGGTCGCGCCGAGCGGATGGCCGAGCGCGATCGCACCGCCATTGACGTTGATCTTGGCGTTGTCGATGTCGAAGGCCTGGATGTAGCGCAGCACGACGGAGGCGAAGGCTTCGTTGAGCTCGAACAGGTCGATGTCCGACTTCTTCATGCCGGAGCGCGCGAACAGCTTTTCGGTGACGTCGACCGGGCCGGTCAGCATCATCGCGGGTTCGGAGCCGATATTGGCAAATGCGCGGATCTTTGCGCGCGGCTTCAGGCCGTACTTGCCGCCGGCTTCCTTGCTGCCGAGCAAGACCGCGCCGGCACCATCGACGATGCCCGACGAATTGCCGGCGTGGTGCACGTAATTGACGCGCTCGATTTCCGGATGCGACTGCACCGCGACGCCATCGAAGCCGCCCATCTGCGCCATCATCGTGAACGCCGGCTGCAACTGCGCCAGCGACTGCATCGTCGTCGAAGGACGCATATGCTCGTCCTTGGCGAGGATGGTGAGGCCGTTGATGTCCTTCACCGGGACGACCGATTTGTCGAAGCGGCCTTCATCCCAGGACTTCGCCGCACGCTGCTGGCTTTGCACCGCATAGGCGTCGACGTCGTCACGGGAGAAGCCGTATTTGGTCGCGATCAGATCGGCCGAGATTCCCTGCGGCATGAAATAGGCCGGCACTGCCATTGACGGGTCCATCGGCCAGGCCCCGCCGGAGGCACCGATGCCGACGCGGCTCATCGATTCCGCGCCGCCGCCGATCACAAGCTCGTGCTGGCCGCTCATCACCTGGGCTGCGGCAAAATTCACGGCATCGAGGCCGGAGGCGCAGAAGCGGCTGATCTGCACGCCCGGCACCGCTTCGCCGAGGCCCGCCTTCAGCGCGGCAAAGCGCGCGATGTCGGAGCCGGCTTCGCCGACGGGATCGACCACGCCGAGAATAACGTCATCGACGGAATCTTCCGGCAGGTTATTGCGGTCCTTGAGCGCCTTCAGCGGCACGGTCGCGAGCGCGAGCGCGGTGACTTCGTGCAGCGCGCCGTCCGCCTTGCCGCGGCCGCGCGGGGTGCGGACGTGGTCGTAAATATAGGCATCTGCCATGGGAGCCTCCTGATTGCAGTTATTGGTTACGACCGCCGCGCGGTCACTATCATTCGTGGGGCGGAAATCTTCAGAACGCTTCCGCCGGCAGTTCCATGATGGTGGCGCAGCCGGCCTGGATGCGCGCGAGATTGGCGGCGGTCTCCGGCAGCATCCGCTCCATAAAGAAGCGGCCGGTGACGAGCTTGGTCGAGAGATAGGGCGTGGTCCCGCTCTCGGCAATCTTGGCCTGCGTCACCTTCGCCATCTTCGCCCACATATAGCCGAGCGCGACGAAGCCGAAGAGATTCAGGTAATCGGTTGCGGCGGCGCCTGCATTGTCGGGTTTGGCCATCGCGTTCTGCATCAGCCAGGTGGTGGCCTGCTGGAGGTGGCCGAGGGAAGCCGACAGCGGAGTAACGTAGGGCTTCATCGCCTCGTCGCCGCCGTTCTCCTTGGCAAAGGCCATGACCTCGCCAAAGAACGCCATGATGGCGCGGCCGCCGTCGCGCGGCAGCTTGCGGCCGACGAGGTCGAGCGCCTGGATGCCGTTGGCGCCTTCGTAGATCATGGCGATGCGGGCATCGCGCACGAATTGCTCCATGCCCTGCTCGGCGATGTAGCCGTGGCCGCCATACATCTGCTGCGCCTGCACCGCATTGGCGAAGCCGTAATCGGTGAGAAAGCCTTTCAGCACCGGCGTCATCAGGCCCATGTGATCGTCGGCGGCCTGGCGGTCCTTGGGATCCTCGGAGCGATGGGCGACGTCGCTCTTCAGCGCAGTCCACATCACGAAGGCGCGCGCGGCCTCGTTGAAGGCGCGGATCGACAGCAACGTGCGGCGCACGTCGGGATGCACGAGGATCGGATCGGCCGGCTTGTCCGGCGCCTTGGCACCCGTGAGCGAACGGCCCTGGATGCGATCCCGGGCATAGGCGACCGCGTTCTGATAGGCCACTTCCGACTGCGCGAGACCCTGCACGGCGACGCCGAGGCGGGCCTCGTTCATCATCACGAACATGCCCTGCATGCCCTTGTTCTCTTCGCCGATCAGCCAGCCCACGGCGTTGTCGTAGTTCATCACGCAGGTGGAATTGCCGTGGATGCCCATCTTGTGCTCGATCGAGCCGCAGACCACACCGTTGCGCTGCCCCACCGACCCATCGGCATTGACCATGAATTTCGGCACCACGAACAGCGACACGCCCTTGATACCGGCGGGCGCGCCCTCGATGCGGGCAAGCACGAGGTGGATGATGTTCGGCGCGAGGTCATGCTCGCCGGCCGAAATGAAGATCTTGGTGCCCGTGATCTTGAAGCTGCCGTCGGCCTGCCGCACCGCCTTGGTGCGGAGCATGCCGAGGTCGGTGCCGCAATGCGGCTCGGTCAGGTTCATGGTGCCGGTCCACTCGCCCGCCACCATCTTCGGCACGTAGGTCTGCTTCTGCTCCGGCGTGCCGTGGACGATCAGCGCCGCGGTCGCGCCCATGGTGAGGCCGCCATACATCGAGAACGCCATGTTGGCGGAGATCTGGAATTCGTTGACCGCCTGGCTCAGCGTCACCGGCAGACCCTGGCCGCCGAACTCGGTCGGCGCCGACAGACCGAGCCAGCCGCCCTCGGCGACCTGCTTGAACGCCTCCTTGAATCCCTTGGGCGTGGTGACGCTGCCGTCATCGGCGCGCTTGCAGCCTTCGAGATCGCCCACGCGGTTGAGCGGCTGCAGCACCTCTTCGGCGAGCTTGGCAGCTTCGCCGAGAATGGCCTCGCGCACGTCGCTCGACGCATCGGAGAAGCCGGCCAGATTGTCGTAGCGGTCGATCTGGAAGACGTCGTTGAGCAGGAAGTTCACATCTTCGACGGGGGCTTTGTAGATCGGCATGGTGGTCTCCCGGCAGGCCTTTTAAGTGATGGTGTTGGCTTAGGGTTGAGCGGCGGCGAGTTGTTCCGCCATCAGACGGTGCAGCATGTTGATCGCCTTGAGCGGCCGCACCATCACCTTGAAATGCGTAATGCGTCCCTCGTTGTCGAAGCTGATGATGTCGACGCCGTTGATCTCGATGCCGTCGATCATGGTCTTGAATTCGAGCACGGCGCCGCTCTCACTCTTCCATTCGCCGACATAAATGAAGCCGGGACCGCCAAGCACCTTCTCGGCGCTGGCCAGATATTTGAAGGTGATGTCGCGTCCGCGCTGCGGCGAATGCACGACGGGGCTTTCGAAGACGGCGTCGGGATGGAGCAGGTCCCAGAGCGCTGCCCGGTCATGCGACTTCATGTAGCCGTACCAGGACTCGAGGCCGGTCATTCAGCTGCCTCCCTAAAGGCTTGGGCAAAAAACGCGAAAACAACCCCATGCACAGTAGCGCGAAGGTTGATTCCATTGGGGTTTTCGGGGCGGTGTTTGCCCTCGTTTTTGGGTCGCCTCATATGCACATTGACGCATATGCGCCGATGCGCATAAAGTCAAGCCAATTGGTCAAGGTCGATAACAGGAGGACCGGTCATGGCACTGGGCGACGCAATCCTCGCATGCCTGACGGAACGTCCGATGACGGGCTACGAGCTCGCCAAGACATTCGATTCCTCGATCGGCTTCTTCTGGAAGGCCGACCACCAGCAAATCTATCGCGAGCTCTCCAAGCTGCGCGACCGTGGCTACATCCAGGGCCGCGAGGTCGTGCAGACCGGCAAACCCAATAAACTGATCTATACGCTGACTCCGGAGGGCCGAACAGCGCTGCGGCACTGGGCCGCGCGGCCAAGCACGCCCCCCTCCATCAAGGACGACCTCCTGGTGCGGCTGCACGCGCTGGACAGCATCGGCCTCGAGCCCATGCGCACCGACCTGATGGCCCGGCTCGAGCACCACCGCGATCGCCACGAGAACTACGAGCGCATCCTGAAGAAGCGCTTCCCGGAAGGGGCCGCGTCCGGCGTGCTCGACCTCGGTAACCTGCTGCTGCTTCAGCTCGGCGCCCGGCACGAGCAGATGGTGGCTGATTTCTGCGAAGAGGCGCTCGAGGCCCTGTCGGCGATGAGCGCAAGCGGCACCGTGGTGCCGCTCGAGGATGGCAAGCGCGAGGGCTGAGGCCGCTGTCGTCTAAAGATTCCCGACTTCGCGACCGAGGTTCAGCTCAAAGTCGCCGGCGGACCCAATGCCTCGCGCGCGCAGCTTCGACATGCGCTCTGCGGCGCCTGGCCAGCCGAACGTCTTGAAGAAGGCGTCCTGCGTCGCCTGCAGCTGAGCGGGGTCCGGCAGCCCGTGCTGGTTGATCGTCGCTTTGCAGGTGCTCAGCGCCTGTTTGTCGAACGACAGGATGCGCCGCACGAAATTCGCGACGAACTCATCAAGCTGGGCCTCGGGGATGGCGCGGTTGATCCAGCCGTATCGTTCGGCGGTCTCTGCATCGAAATCGTCGCTCCCGAGGATGATCTCCATGGCGCGAGAGCGGCCCACCAGGATCGGCAGGCGTTGAAGCGCCCCGCCGCCTGGGATGAGGCCGCATCCGACCTCTGGCTGGCCGAAGATCGCCTTTTCCTTGCTGGCGAAGCGAATGTCGCAGGCCAAGGTAAACTCGCTTCCACCGCCGCGCGCCCGGCCGCGGATCACTGCAATGCTGAGGACGTTACTCTGAGCCAGCTTGGTGGCCGGTTCGATCCAGCGTGGCGCGCCGAACCGGCTGCGGGGCTCGGCTGTGCTGTAGTGAGCGATGAAGAAGTCCGGGTTGGCGCTCTCGAAGGTCACGACCTTCAACGCATCGTCCGCGTCGATCTCCTCCACCAGGTCGTAGAACTCGTCGTAGGTGCGATCGTCGATCGCGTTGATCGGCGGGTTGTTGAAGGTCACGCGCCAATATCCCGGCGTGGACTTGTCGATGTTCATCCTGCTGGGGATGTCGCTCATGGTTGCCTCCGTTCCGCGGACTTGTTGAAGGAGCCTTGCCTCAGGGGACGATGACGAGCTTCCCGCGCGTATGTCGGCCGGCCAGAAGCTCGTAGGCGGCGGCGAGCTGGTCGAAGCCATAGGCCGCGCTCACGGAAGCGCGGATGGCGCCGGTGTCGATCAGGGCCGCGATCTCCGCCAGTTGAGCGCCGTCCGGCCGGGTGAGAGGGCCGTGGAACTCCGCCTTGCGGGCAGCGGCGCGCGCGATGAACGGTCGAACGGCCGCCGAAGCTTGCTCGGCCACGGGAGGCGGGAAGCCGATTTCGCGATAGCTCTGGGCGTCGGCGGTGCGCACAAGACCGACATAGCGGCCGCCTTCGCGCAGGGTGTCGATGCCACGCTCGGTCAGTGGACCGCACACACCGTCATAGACCACGTCGAACGGCCCGGCAGCCTCGAAGCTTTCGGTTGTGTAGTCGATCGTGCGGTCCGCTCCTAGCCCGGCCATGAACGTCTGGCTGTTCGGTCCGCCGGTCGCAACGACGTAGGCCCCCAGGTGCTTGGCGAGCTGGATGGCGAAGGCGCCGACGCCGCCCGCCCCTGCCTGGATCAAGATGCTTTCGCCGGCCTTGAGCCGGGCGCGCTCCACAAATGCCTGCCAGGTGGTCAAGGCGACGGTCGGCAGGCTCGCCGCCTCCTCGAAGGAAAGGGTGCGCGGCTTGTGGGCCAGGAGATTCAGTGGAACGGCTGCGCGCTCGGCATAGGCGCCGGGACGCCGGTTAGGCAGGCGCGCGTAAACCTCGTCACCTGCCTTGAACGCCGCACCCGAGGGCGCGGAGACAACAACGCCCGCGACGTCGTAGCCCATCACCTGCGGAAAGGTGAATGGAAAGGCGGCATGGAACAGACCCTGGCGCATGGCGATCTCGACGGGATTCGCACCGGCGGCACGAACCTCGATCAGCGCCTCGTCGGCGCCCGGGACGGGGTCGCTGACCTCCCCGTAGGTGACGACCGAATTGTCGCCGTAGCCGGTGATGTACGCTGCCCGCATTTTCATTCTCCTCGCGCTAGGTCGCCTGACCCGTTAGTCTCATTATTGAACTTTTACGCGCATGAATGATTGTTGGCAAGCCCCCGTCGCGGCGCCGTGAACTAGAGCGTTTTCGAGCGAAATGGAGGCCGGTTCGCGTGAAGAAAACGCGTCAAATGAGACTCTAGAGCCGAAAAAGCTCTAGAGATTGCCGGCCCGAGCCTTCTGCTTGGCCGTGGCGCGCGGGCGCAAGCGAATATCGCCAAGCGTGATCTCGCGCCCAAGGGAGGAGCGAACCTTTATCGGCTCCAGTTCGCTGCCGTCGATGCCGTCAAGCATTCGAATGGGAGGCGGATCGGGCCGGAATAGCCATCGGTCGCCCCATTGGCGGAGTGCGATGATGGTCGCAAAGAGATCCTCGCCCATCTCGGTCAGAACGTACTCGTGCCGCCGCGCTTCCTCGGCGATGGGCCGGCGTTCGAGAATGCCAGAGGCGACGAGTTTCTTCAGTCGGGCGGTCAGCAGATTCCGCGACATCTCCAGCTCCTTCTGGAAATCGTCGAATCGGGTCGTGCCCCCGAAGGCCTGGCGCAGGATCATCAAACTGCCCCAGTCGCCGATGACGTCAACGGAGCGGGCCATGGGGCACTCGTACGAGGCCCAACTTTTCCGCTGCATGGACTGATCTCCTTCGCCGGTGTCGCCTGGGCAGGAATTAAGGCCCTATGCGATAACCGACAAGGGTGTCACAAACTCCTGCCGCGTCTCTTTGGACACCGATCGGGATCTAAGTCCAATGTCATTGACGGTTTGGGTACAGCACCTAGACCGGCAAATTGTCGGTCATTCCGGGCGGCGCCTCGCCTTGCTCCGAGCGTCCGGCGAGAAGTTGCTTTCAGCCTAGTACCAGCAAGGTGTCCATTTTCCCGCTGGGCTCGCCGGCACCTTTCCAGATCTCATAAGCGCGTTTGCGAACTTCTTGTTCGGTCAGACCAGCCAATCTGAGCCATCCTTTGCTCGCTGAAGTTCCGAGCTACTAGCACCGGAGAGTTCCTGGCATTGCGAGATTCCGATCGCATCCGACGGGCTGGGGAGCACAGCGCCCCGCCCAACTTTAAGACACCGTCAACGGGTTCCTTAACCCGTTATTTACCGTAACAGACAAAAGTCGGTTTTCGAGGCAGACGACCCGCGCCAAATCCGATTGTCTTTCAACCGGCACGCGAGGGGAGACTGGAGGCGCCGGGTGGGGCGCCGGAGTCGGAACCGGACAGAGTCATGAATTCGCGCGTATCGTGGAGTGTTGACGGCATCGATCCATCCGTCCGGGAGCGGGCCGAAGCTGCTGCGCGTCGCGCCGGCATGTCACTCAACGATTGGCTGAACTCCACGCTCGGCGAGACCGCCCCGCCGAACTTTCGCGGACTTTACGACCAGCGTCCGCAAGCCCAGCACGTTCCGAGTCAACTGCCGAGCCAAGTCCCGAGTCACGTGCCGAGCCAGGAAAGCCGCGAAGTCGCCGACATCCACCAGCGGCTCGACGCCATCACCCAGCAGATCGAACGGATTTCAAAACCCGCGCCGCGCCAAGATTCTTCGCGCCAAGATCCTTCACGACAAGATACTCCGCGACAAGACGTTTCGCGCGAGCAGGGCGTTGCGCGCCAGCTCAACGACGCGATCTCGCGGCTCGATGCCCGGCTGTCGCAAATCTCGAAGCCGCAGCAGGCTCCCGCACCGCGACAGGCCCCCGTTGAAACGCGCCAGCGCCAGGCCGATGCGGTCGAGCGCGCGGCAGCACAGGTCTATCGCAACTCACCACCGCTGAGCCCCGCGTCGTTCGACGTTGCCGTCGCCGAGATCACGGCACGGCAGAGCGAGCTCGACGGCTTTACGCCCCGGCAGATGCCGCCGCGCGCCGCGCCGCCGATCGCGCCTGCGGCAGCTCCTTACGCACCCCCGATGGCGCCATCCGCGCCTGCCTATGCTCCGCCGCCACCGCAGCCGGGGCCGGATTTCTCTGCGCTCGAGCGCCATCTGCTCAAGATCACGAGCCAGATCGAATCGCTGCAGCGGCCTGACAATACCGAACAGGCGATCAACACCTTCCGCAGCGAGCTTGCGGAGATCCGCAACGCCATCACCGAGGCGATGCCGCGCCGCGCGATCGAATCGATCGAGAACGAGATCCGCTCGCTGCATCGGCGCATCGACGAAACCCGCTCCAACGGGACCGACGGTCAGGTCCTGTCCGGCATCGAGCACGCGCTGTCCGAGATCAAGCAGGTGCTCCGCACGCTGACGCCGGCCGAGCAGCTCACCGGCTATGACGAGGCGATCCGCAATCTCGGCGCCAAGCTCGATCTGATCCTGCGCGCCAATGACGATCCCTCGACGGTCCGCCAGCTCGAAGGCGCGATCTCGGCACTGCGCGGCATCGTCTCCAACGTCGCCTCCAACGAAGCGCTGGCACGGCTCTCGGACGACGTGCAGCTGCTGTCGTCCAAGGTCGACCAGGTCACCCGCGCGTCCGGCCAGGGCGACAGTTTTGCGGTGCTGGAGCAGCGCATCGCGGCGCTCACCGCCGCTCTGGAAACGCGCGAGCGCCCTCGGCCATCCGAGAGCAGCGAGCATCTCGAAAGCGCGATCCGCGCCCTGTCCGACCGTTTCGATCGCATGCAGGTCGGCAACGATTCGGCTTCGACCTTTGCTCATCTCGAGCAGCGGGTCTCGTATCTGCTGGAGCGGCTCGAGGCCGCCTCCGATCCGCGCAACGGCAATTTCAGCCGCGTCGAGGACGGGCTGCACGACATCCTGCGCCACCTGGAGCGGCAGCAGGCGACCTATTCGGCGCTGGCCGAGAGCCGCAACTCCACGCCGCCTTCTGATTCCGGCATGGTCGATCTGGTCAAGCGCGAGCTCTCCGACATCCGCTTCAGCCAGGCCGAGACCAACCGGACCACCCAGGATTCGCTGGAAGCCGTCCACAACGCCCTTGGTCACGTCGTCGATCGTCTCTCGATGATCGAGGGCGATCTTCGCAATGTGCGCACCGCACCGCCCGCCCCTGCGCCGCAGCTGATGCCGATGCCGATGGCCGCTCCCATGGAGCCCGCGCCGATGGCGCACGAGCCGCGGCCGCAGCAACAGCAGCACCCGAAATACGATCCGAAGCCCGAGCTGCCCAATCCGGCCGCCGCGCAGGCGGCGCACGCCGCCTTCGCGGCCGCGCCGCGCGAATTCCATGCCGCCGCGCCGGCAGCGCCGCCGCCGATGCCGCCGCAGATGCCGATGGCACCGCCGGTTCCGCCACGCGCGATCAGCGAAATCCTGGAGCCGCATACGGCGCCCACGCGCGCCGCGCTTGCGCCCGAACTGCCGCCGGATCATCCGCTCGAGCCGGGCACACGGCCGGGTGCACGCATCGCCACGCCGTCCGAGCGCATCGCCGCGTCCGAAAGCGCAATCAGCGAAATCCCGGCCGCGCCCAAGGAGCCGGTGTCGTCGTCGAGTTTCATCGCCGCCGCGCGCCGCGCCGCGCAGGCCGCCGCCGCGCAGCCGCCCGAGAAGCCGGCCCGTGGCGCCAAGGCTGCAATCGCCCGCGCCAAGGACAAGGGCCAGGAAGGTGGCTCGACCATCACCTCGAAGATCCGCTCGCTGCTGGTCGGCGCGAGCGTGGTCGTGATCGTGCTCGGCACCTTCAAGATGGCGATGAACCTGCTCGATGGCGGCAGCTCGTCGCCGTCGCCGCAGGCGATGGAGAATTCGTCGCCCGCACCCGCGCCGCAGGCACCGCCGCCGGTCGAGAACAAGCCCGCCACGCCTGAGCAGGTCACACCGTCAATGACCTCGCCGACCCCGATCGGGCGGCAATCCCAGAACAATGCCGCGCCGGCGCCCGCCGCCAGTTCGGGCAACTCGGCCTCGGTCGAAATTCCGCCGGTGCCTGCCGCAGCGCCGCAGCCGGCCTCCGGCGACGTCACCGGCGCGCTGTCGGGCACGAGCCGCGCGAAACTCGCGATGATCCAGGTGCCGCCGACCGAAAAGCTGCCTGACGGCATCGGTGGCCCCGGCTTGCGCACCGCCGCGATGAAGGGCGATGCGACCGCGGCCTACGAGATTGGCGTGCGCTTTGCCGAGGGCAAGGGCGTCGCCGCAAACTACGACGAAGCCGCCAAATGGTACGACCGCGCGGCGCAGGCCGGCGTGGTGCCCGCCACCTTCCGCCTCGGGACACTCTACGAAAAGGGTCTCGGCGTGAAGAAGGACGCCGACATCGCCCGCCGCTACTACACGCAGGCGGCCGAGCGCGGCAACGCCAAGGCGATGCACAATCTCGCGGTGCTCGACGCCGATGGCGGCGGACGCGGCGCCAACTACAAGAGCGCGGCACTGTGGTTCCGGAAGGCCGCCGATCGCGGCGTCGCCGACAGCCAGTTCAACCTCGGCATCCTCTATGCCCGCGGCATCGGCGTCGAACAGAACCTCGCCGAATCCTACAAATGGTTCACCCTCGCCGCCGCCCAGGGTGACGCCGACGCAGCAACCAAGCGCGACGACGTCGCCAAGCGGCTCGACCCGCAATCGCTCGCCGCCGCCAAGCTCGCGATCCAGACCTTCAGCGCCGAGCCGCAGCCCGACGACGCCGTCAATGTTGCGGCCCCGAACGGCGGCTGGGACAGCGCCCCGCAGGCCAACGCGAAGCCTGCGCCGAAGCCGGTTGCCGCCAAGCGCGCGGCGTCGGCGGTGCGCTAGAACCGAATAGCTTTAGATCGAACCAAGCGAGCCGCGGGCTCGGTGCACCTCTCCCGCTTGCGGGAGAGGTCGGCGCGTAGCGCCGGGTGAGGGCTCTCACCTCTTGGGGGTTCTCGCCCGCGGCCACACCCTCTCCCCAACCCTCCCCCGCAAGCGGGGGAGGGAGCGCACCTTTGTCCTTGCGGGTAGCGAACCCAATCTCATCACGCTCTCACCGCAGCCATTCACCACGCCCGAAATTCCTGGTCCCGCCCGCCGCCGAATTCCGCTATTGAGGGACGCGGCAATCGTTCTGCCCTCCTGCGAGCATTCCGCGCAATCGATCCGTCTCGCGGGAAGCGTGGTCTCTCGATGCAGCTCTATCTCCCGATCGCCGATCTTCCGGTCAACGTCTTCCTCGTGCTGGCGATGGGCGCCGCGGTCGGCTTCGTCTCCGGCATGTTCGGGATCGGCGGCGGCTTCCTGATGACGCCGCTTTTGATCTTCATCGGCATCACGCCGGCGGTCGCGGTCGCCTCCGTCGCGAGCCACATCGCGGCCTCATCCTTCTCCGGCGCACTCGCCTATTGGCGGCGACGCGCGATCGACCCAGCGCTGGCGAGCGTGTTGTTGTGCGGCGGCGTCACCGGGACGGCGCTCGGGGTGTGGACCTTCACGCAGCTGCGCGCGCTCGGGCAACTCGATCTGATGATCGCACTGTCCTACGTCGTGCTGCTCACCACCGTCGGCAGCCTGATGTTCTCCGAAGGCCTGCGCGCTTTGATGCGGACCCGGCGCGGCGCGCTGGCGCCACGACGCACCCATAACTGGATTCATGGCCTGCCGCTGAAGATGCGGTTCAAGCGTTCCAAGATCTACCTCTCGGTCATTCCGGTCGTGATCGTCGGCATCGTGATCGGCTTCATCGGCGCCATCATGGGCATCGGCGGCGGCTTCATCCTGGTGCCGATCATGATCTATTTGCTGCGGGTGCCGACCTCGACGGTGATCGGCACCTCGATGGTCCTGACGCTGGTCACGATGCTGTTTGCGACCTTGCTGCATGCCGTGACCAACCACCTGGTCGACGCCGTGCTGGCGCTGATCCTGATGGTCGGCGGCGTCACCGGTGCGCAATTCGGCGCACGCGCCGGCCAGAAGATCCGTGGCGAGCAGCTGCGGCTGCTGCTCGGCCTCTTGATCCTCTCGGTCGGCGTTCGTTTCGCGATCGAGCTGGTGATCCGGCCCGAAGACCTCTTCACCATCCGCGAGCTGGGGGTGAACGGATGATGCGCGCAGCTCTCGCGGTCCTGCTCGTTGTGCTGCTCGGCTCCGTCGCACGCGCCGAGCGGCTGATCGTGTCGGTCTCCAACCATCGCGTCACCGTGACGCCGAACTATTCCG
Organism: Bradyrhizobium sp. WSM1417; assembly: GCF_000515415.1. Lineage (NCBI taxonomy): Bacteria > Pseudomonadati > Pseudomonadota > Alphaproteobacteria > Hyphomicrobiales > Nitrobacteraceae > Bradyrhizobium > Bradyrhizobium sp. WSM1417. The sequence goes on along the minus strand of NZ_KI911783.1, from coordinate 1,483,060 downwards.
GCGAGGAGCTGGTGCTGTTCGGCTCGGTCGAGAAGGACGCCTCCACGCCCGCCGACCGCAAGACCTACGATCTCGTCGTCACCGTGATGGGCCCGCGCGCCGACATGGTGACGCGGCGCAAGGAGCGCACTTTCGGGATCTGGATCAACACCGACTACCGCCAGTTCCTGGAGGTGCCGAGCTATCTCGCACTGTTCGCCAACCGCTCCTTCGATGTCATCACCTCGCCCGAGATCGCGCGGCGCCAGCAGATCGGGCTCAACAACGTGCTGCTGACCCAGCGCGTCAGCGGCGATTATGCCGACGTGGTGCCGAACGACGCGTTCCGCTCCGCCTTCATCCGCCTACGAACCCAGCGCGGTCTCTACCGCGAGGATCCGAGCGCGGTGACGTTCCTGACACCGACCCTGTTCCGCACCGGCATTCCACTGCCGGCGGAGGTGCCGATCGGCACCTATGATGTGGAGATCAAGCTGTTTGCCGACGGCGCGTTCATCGGCAAGACCGAGACCGCGTTCGAGATCGTCAAGGTCGGCTTCGAGCAGTTCGTCGCGACGACGGCGCGGCAGAACGGCCTGATCTACGGGCTGGTTACGGCGGCGATGGCGTTGATGACGGGCTGGATGGCCTCGATCGTGTTCAGGAAGGATTGACCTTCGTCATTGCGGGCCCAGGTGCACGACGCGTTCTCCGCTGTCGTCCTGGCGAAGGCCAGGACGACGTTAGAAAACCACGACACTGCAAAACTACGACGTTGGGGCTACGGCGCCTGCACCACCGTCGGCACGCCGGGCTCCAGCAATCGCAGCCGGGTCCCGAAGCCCAGCACATCGAACGTCTTGCGCAGATCCTCGCTGTTCTGGCGGAAATGCGCCCACCCTTCCGTGTGCACCGGCACGATCATCGCATCGGGGAAGGCGCGTGCGGTCTCGATGGTGTCATTGGTGTCCATGGTGAGATGGAACGGCCCACGCGTTTGCGCGGCGCCGGCGAAAGGCATCACCACGCCGCATTTGAAGCGGCGCGCGACCTCGGCGACGCCGTCGAACCAGGTGGTGTCGCCGCTGATGTAGACCGAAGTTGTATCCTTGCGGCTCGACGACACCACGAAGCCGATGACGTCGCCCGACAGCGGCTCGATGCCGGCCGGGCCGTGACGCGCGGGCGTGGCGGTGATCGCCAGCGAGTTGCCGTCACGATCTTTCAGATGCGCCGTGCTCCATGGCGCGAGGCCTTCGACATGGCCGCCCAGGCGCTTGGCGCCGGCCTCGGTCGTCAGCGCGCGCGGCGCTTTAAGCAGATAGTCGCGGCCGGAATTGTCGAGATTGTCCGAATGCTGGTCGTGGCTGAGCAGGACCGCGTCGACCGGGCCGATTGCGTCGGCCTTCAGCGCGGGTCCCATCGTCTTCTCCAGTTTTACATGCGGCAGCTGATAGGCGGTGTGCGCGTCATCGAAGGTCGGGTCAGTGAGCAGGCGAAAGCCATCGATCTCGATCAGGGCAGTGGGACCGCCGATCAGGGTGATGGAAATGGGCATGATGGACTCCTCTTACGGGACGGACTTGTTACGAGACGGACTTGGCGGGCCGCGTCACTAGATAGATGCCGAGTGCGACCGGGATGATGCCGAGTAGATCGCGCGCCTCGACATGCTCGCCGAGCACCAGATACGCGAAAAGCATTCCGAGCGGCGGCATCAGGAAATGATAGGCACTGGCAGCCGTCGCGCCACACACTTTCAGGAGATGAAACCAGAGCCAGTAGGCGAGGATTGAGCCGCCGAGCACGAGGAAGGCGAAGGCGCCGATCAGGCCCGGCGTGACGTCGATGGCATGGACGTCGGCGAAGGTCAGCGCGACCGGCGTCAGCACGATGCCGGCGGCGAGATTCTGCACGCCATTGCCGATCCACAGCGAGCCCTTGGGCGCAAGCAGCTTGAACAAAATGGTGCCGGCGACGAGGGAGGCGAGCGAGGCCAGCGTGAACACGATGCCGTGCAGCGAGTCGGTGCCGACCGACAGGCGGTGCCAGACGACCAAGGTCACGCCGATGATCCCGAGCAGGAGGCCGCTCGCCTTGCGCCAGGTCATGCCTTCGCCGAGCAGCAGCGCGGCGAACCCCGCCGTGAACACTGGATTGGCCGACACGATCAGGCCGCCGAGGCCGGCGGAAACCGATTGCAGCCCGGTGTAGCCGAGGCCGAGATAGAGCGCGTTGTTGGCGACGCCGAGCACGGCGAAGATCGCGGCATCGCGCCAGGACAGCGACCAGTCGTCGCCGCGGGCCAGCGTGGCACCGAGAATCAAAATGCCGGCGAGCGAGAAGCGCGCGGCGAGCAGGATCAGCGGCGGGCAATGGGTGACGCCGATTTTGCCGGCGACGAAGGCGTAGCTCCAGAGCAGGCAGAACAGGCCGATCGCAAGCGGCAGCGTGTTGAAGCGGCTGCGGGGAACGGCAAGCGAGGGGGCGAGCGACATGAGGGACATTCTCCTGAGCCCTTGATCTAGGGAGCCGGCTTGTCATTTGGAAATTAAATGATTAACTTCCAGCCAGTGGATTTTTAAATGGAGACGGCCATGCTCGATCTGGAGCTCCTGCGCAGCTTCGTCTCGGTGGTCGATGCCGGCGGCTTCACGCGCGCCAGCGAGCGCGTCCATCGCACGCAATCGACCGTCAGCCAGCAGATCAAGCGGCTGGAGGAGGATGTCGGCCAGGTGCTGCTGCATCGCGACGGCAAGGACGTACGCCCGACCGAAGCCGGCGAACGGCTGCTGTCCTATGCGCGGCGGCTGTTGTCGCTTGCGGAAGAGGCCCGCGACGTGCTGCGCCAGCCCGACGGCGAAGGCGCGATCCGGCTCGGCATCCCCGAGGATTTTGCGGCGTATCGGCTGGCGAAACTGCTCGGCGCCTTCTCGCGCTCGCATCCGGGCCTGCGGCTCGATGTGCGCGCCGATCAGAGCAAGAACCTGTCGCGCGACCTCGATCGCGGCGAGCTCGACCTGGCGCTTTACAAGCGCGAGGCCGGCGCGAAGGGCGCGATTGCGGTGTGGCCAGAGCAGGTGCACTGGGTGACCAGCAAGAGCCATCCGATCCACGCCGATGTCGCCTCCGTGCCGTTGATCGGCTTTCCGCTCGGCTGCCTCTACCGCGCCGGCGCCATTCATGCGCTGGAAAGCGCGGGCCGCATCTGGCACATGTCCTATACCTCATCGAGCCTCGCCGGCATCCAGGCCGCGGTCGCCGCCGGCATGGGCTTGAGCATCCTGTCGGAGATGGCGATCCAGTCCGACCATCGCGTGCTGACGGCGAAGGACGGCTTTGCGCCGATCAACCGGACCGAAGTCGCGTTGATGGCTGCGCCCGGCGCAAGCCCCGCGACGCTGCGGCTGGCGGATCGACTCGCGGAGTTTTGCGACGATGTGCAGGCGAAGGCGGCTTAGCTGCACCGCGACGCGGCGATCGCGTGGACGCGGCGGTCGCCGAGCAGATGCGCGACAAAACCGTTCTTTGGAAAGATCTTTGCAAACGCAACATCGCGGATGCTGAGGCCGCCGGCATAGGCGCCGAAGGCGGGCATCACGGCGCGCATCCCGTCACAGGCGAAACAGCGGCGCTCCATCGAGCGGCCGCGCGCGGAGACGCGGGCCTTGGGATGGAGATGGCCGGCGATCTCGCCGCTCGCGCCGGTCGGCTCGTGGCGGAAAGTGAGCGGACCGATCGCGACTTCGTCGGCGACGGTGCCGCCGATATCACGCGGCAGCGCCGGATCGTGATTGCCTGAGATCCAGATCCAGTCGCGGCCGGCCTGCAAGGCGGCGACCGCGTCGCGATCCTCCGCCGACAGCCGTCCATGCGCGGTGCGATCGTGAAAACTGTCGCCGAGCGCGATGACCACGCGCGGATTATGGCGGGAGATGACAGCAGCGAGCCGGCCAAGCGTCGCGATGGTGTCGTAAGGCGGCAGCAGCACGCCGCGCATGGCGAAGCTGGAACCTTTTTCCAGATGCAGATCGGAAACGACGAGCAGGCGCTGCTCTTCCCAGAACAGCGCGCCGGAAAGATCGGCCGCGAACGTCACGCTGCTGATGCTGACATTCGAAACGCGCATGTCCTCGATATCCCCTGAACCCAGCGCGCCTGCCGTCACGTCAAAACCTGCTGTTATCCCATCGCCTCTTTGACGAGCTCGTCGGCGGCCTCCGCCAGGAGCTCGTCTCCAGCTTCGCCATAGACTGACTCGCGGCCGATTTCCAGCATCACGGGGACGGCCAGCGGCGAGACGCGGTCGAGTTCCCGATGCGTGATGCGGCCCTGGATGCGGGTGAGCATGTCGCTGAGGCGGCGCAGATCGAGCAGGCCAGTGGCGGCATCGGCCCGCGCGGCGCGCAGCAGCACGTGATCGGCCTGGTGCTTGCGCAAGACGTCGTAGACGAGATCGGTCGAGAACAGCACCTGGCGGCGGCTCTTCTCCTCGCCGGTATGACGGCGCGCGATCAGGCCGGAGATGATCGCGCAATTGCGGAAGGTGCGCTTCATCAGCGCTGATTCGGCGAGCCAGGCTTCGAGATCGTCGCCGAGCATGTCGGGATCGAACAGCGCGTCGAGGTCGATCCTGCCGTCCCGGATCATGGAGGACATGTCGCCGAGCGCCCAGACCGCGATCGCATATTCGTTGGCGACGAAACCGAGCGGCCGGGCGCGGGCGCGCTCCAGCCGCCGCGTCAAGAGCATGCCGAGCGTCTGGTGCGCGAGACGGCCTTCGAAGGGATAGCAGACGATGTAATGCTTGTTGGCGCGGGGAAAACTCTCGACCAGCAGCTCGCGCACCGCCGGCACGCGCGAGACGTCCTTTTGCAGTGACAGCCAGTCGCGCACCTGCTCCGGCAAGGCGCCCCACGCGCGCCCGTCGTTGAGCAAGCGGCGAACGCGTTCGGCAAGATATGTCGACAACGGAAACTTGCCGCCCATGTAGGACGGCACTTTCGGGTCCTTGTCGTTGGCGCGCGAGACATAGACCTGGTCCTCGACCAGGGTTTCGTAGCGCACCACCTCGCCCGAGAATACGAAGGTGTCGCCCGGGCTGAGGCCCTCGATGAAGGCTTCCTCGATCTCGCCGAGCAGCCTGCCGCCGCGCGAGATCACGCCTGTCGACCCCGCCCCGCCGCCGCGCGATCGCACCAGCCGCACCTTCAGCATGTCGTCCTCGACGATGGTGCCGACATTCATGCGGTAGCTCTGCCGCACCCTGGGATTGGCGACGCGCCAGCGCCCCTCCTTGTCCTGCTTGATGCGGGCGAAGCGCTCATAGGTCTTCAGCGCGTAGCCGCCGGAGGCGACGAAATCGACCACGTCGTCGAAATCCTGCCGCGTGAGATCGGCGTAGGGCGCGGCGGTGCGCACCTCGTCGTAGAGTTCGTCGGAGAAAAACGGCTCGCCGCAGGCGCAGCCGAGCACGTGCTGGGCCAGCACGTCGAGCGCCCCGATCCGCAGCGGCGGCGTGTCCTGCGCATTCTCGGCGATGGCGTCGATCGCGACGCGGCACTCCAGCACCTCGAAGCGGTTCGCCGGCACCAGCACCGCGCGTGAGGCTTCGTCGAGCCGGTGATTGGCGCGGCCGATGCGCTGCATCAGGCGCGAGGAACCCTTGGGCGCGCCGATATTGACGACGAGGTCGACGTCGCCCCAGTCGACGCCGAGATCGAGCGAGGAGGTACAGACCACGCCACGCAGTTTGCCCGCCGACATCGCGTCCTCGACCTTGCGGCGCTGGGCGACGTCGAGCGAGCCGTGATGCAGCGCGATGGCAAGGTTGTCGTCGTTCATGCTCCAGAGATTCTGGAACAGCATCTCCGCCTGGCTGCGGGTGTTGACGAAAACAAGCGTGGTCTTGTTGGCCTTGATCAGCTCGTAGATCTCGGGAAGCGCATGACGCGCACTGTGGCCGGCCCAGGGCAGGCGCTCGCGCGTGTCCATCATCTCAACCAGCGGCGCTGCCGCGCCACCGGCGATGACGATGTCGGCCGCCGCTTCCTTGCCGCCGGGCTGCGGCACCAGGAAGCGCGCCAGCGATTCCGGCTCGGCCACGGTCGCCGACAGGCCGATGGCGCGCATCTGCGGCGCCAATCGCCACAGCCGCGCGAGCCCAAGAGACAGAAGATCACCGCGCTTGGACGTCACCAGCGCATGCAGCTCGTCGAGCACGATGCGCTTCAAGGAGGAGAACAGGAACGGCGCGTCGTCGGAGGACAGCAGCAGCGCGAGCTGTTCCGGTGTCGTCAGCAAAATGTCCGGCGGATAGCGCCGCTGCCGCTGCCGCCGCGATGTTGGGGTGTCGCCGGTGCGCGTCTCGATCTTGATCGGCAGCCCCATCTCCGCGACGGGACGCTCGAGGTTGCGCGCGATATCGACGGCGAGCGCCTTGAGCGGCGAGATGTAGAGGGTGTGCAGGCCGCCGGTCCGTTGCAGGCTGCGGCCGGTGGAGATCACCGATTTCGCCGAAGCTTTGGGCGCAGAACTCAGCTCCAACAGCGTCGGCAGAAATCCCGCCAGCGTCTTGCCGGCGCCGGTGGGCGCGATCAGCAGTGCGGACCGGTCCTCGCGCGCCTTCTCCAGCAGCGCCAATTGATGCGCACGCGGCGTCCAGCCGCGGGCGGCGAACCACGCCTTGAAGTGGTCGGGCAGCAGCGCGGCAGGCGCGGCCGGGATTTTGCGGATGCGGGGCGGCACGGCATCACAGGTAAGCCGTGGGGGTGGGTTCGTCGAGGGGGTGTACTTCCCCTCTCCCCGCCGGGGAGAGAGGAAGAGACAGCGGTGCGCCCTCTACTCCGACATCGGCTTGTCGGAGATGTCCCAGTCCTTGCCGGTAAAGGTGGAGATGAAGAGCGTCTTCATCGGCGTGTAATCGTCAGGCGTGTAGTCGTAGGTGACGCCGTCGAGGAAATAAGGCGAGTGGAAGCCTTTGAGGTTGGAGGCCTGCTTCAGCACGTTGGCGCGGGTAAGCTCGTCGCCGCAGCGGCGCAGGATCTCGCCCATGGTGACGGCTTGGCCGTAGCCGGCGAAGGCGATGGTGTTGTCCTGATCGATCGCCGGCGTGTACTTCTTGCGCAGCTCCTCGAACGCCATCACGTCGGGGTCCTTCTCCCATTTGGGCAGGCCGACTTCCTTGTTGTAGCGGATGGCGACGATGCCGGCGGCGTTCTCGAGGCCCGCGGCATTGAGGATCGAGCGGCCGGTCGAGCCGGCCGACAACAGCTGCAGCGGCTTCCAGCCGAGCTCGGCCACTTTCCGGATCGACTGCGACGACGCCTTGCCGGTGGAGATGTTGTAGAAGACGTCCGCGCCCGATTTCGAGAGGTTGATGAGCTGGGAATCGACGGTCGGATCGGTCAGATCGTAGGTCTGCTCCATGATCACCTTGGCAGTGCCGCCGGCATCTTCCAGAACCTTCTTGAAGGGGCCGAGGAAATCGCGGCCGAAATCGTCGTTCTGGTAGAGGATGCCGACCTTCGCGTTCGGTTTCACGCTGACGACGTGCCGTGCCAGGATGCGCGCTTCGGTCGGATAGAGCGGCAGGCCCGCCATCGTCCATTTGAACTCTTTCGGGTTATTCCACTTCGACGCGCCGGTGTTCAGCAGCAGCTGCGGCACGCCCTTCGAGTTTAGGTATTTGTGCACGGCGGTCTGCGGCGCGGTGCCGAGCGAGCCGTAGAGCGCGAGCACCTCCTCCTGCTCGACCAGGCGCCGCGTCGCCTCGACGCATTTCGGCGCGCTGTAGGCATCGTCCATGGTGAGGAATTTGACCTTGCGTCCGTTGATGCCGCCCTTCTCGTTCAGCATCTGGAAATAGGCTTCGCCGATGCGCCCGAGCACGCCGTAGAGCGAGCCGGGGCCGGAATGCGGCACGGTCTGCCCGATCTTGATCTCGGTGTCGCTGGCCCCCGCATCGTATTTCTTCTCCGCCGCCCAGACGGAGGGCGCGGGCAAGGTGGATGCCGCGATGGTGGCGAGCGCGGCGGCGCTGAAATCGCGCCGCGATGGATTCTTCGTCATTATTCGTTTCTCCCTGGTGCGCGCATTGTGCTGGCATCGCTGCACGGCTCGCAAGTGGGAAGTCACGGCTTTGCGACGCAATGACGCTTAAAGCGCCGCATATAGCGCCTAGACTCAAGTTTTCTCGGCGACCACGACGAGGCCGCGCACCGGCTCGTTGTTCTCGGTGCGTGGCGAGGCCTGCTCCAATGTGAGGAGCTTGAGGCCGGCCTGCGCCATCGCATCGCGCACATATTCCGCCGAATGGGCATAGCGCAGGCCTTCGCCGAGAACGATGCCCCTGCCGTCATGGGTCTCCAGCGTGAACGCAAGCACGCCGCCGGGCGCGAGCACGCGCCTGGCTTCACCGAGCACCGGGGCGAGATCGGGGAGATAGACGAACGCATCGGCAGCGACGACGAGGTTCGTGCTCGCATCGCTCCTGCTGCGCAGGCCTTCGATCATGTCGGCGACCTCGAGCTCGGCATAGAGCCCGGTTGCGCGTGCCTCCTTGACCATGCCGGGCGACAGATCGATGCCAATGAACTGGTCGACCTGTTTTGCGAAGGCGGCGGCCGCAAGCCCGGTCCCGCATCCGAGATCGATGGCGCGCTTGAACAGGGCGGGCTTCTTCGCGGCGACGCGGGCCGCCACCACCGCCTTGAAGATCAGCGACGGCGCGCGATAGCCGAGATCGTTGATCAGCACGTGCTCGAAGCGCGGCGCGTATTGATCGAACAAGGCCTGCACATAGGCCTTGGGCATCTCGGACAATTGCGCGTCGCCGAGGCGTATCAGATGCAAATGGGCGCCATGTTGATCGCTGGGGTCGGACTCGCGCGATTTGCGAAAGGCCGCAATCGCCTTGTCGCGCTCGCCGAGTTGCGCGCGGATTTCGCCGAGCGTGAACCAGGCCGAGGTGAAATTCGGCGCAAGCTCGACGGTCTGCTCCAGCAGGTCGGCGGCGGCCGCCAGATCGCCCTTGAGCTGGAGGTCGCGCGCGAACTCGAAGCGGCGGTCGGCCACGAGATCGCCGGAGGTCAGGAACAGGCGCAGGGGCATTGGGAACCAGGAAGCGAAGTGGGCGGGTGACTCGAAGATGCGGGGTCGCAACCTATATAACAGGCATGCGTCCGCAAGACATCCTGCTGCCAGTTGCCGCCGGCCTATGCTGCAAGCCGGGCGGCTTCCATATCGACCCTGTCCGCCCGGTCGAGCGGGCCGTGATCACCCACGGCCATTCCGACCATGCCCGCGCCGGCCACGGCGCGGTGCTGGCGACGCAGGAAACGCTGGACATGATGCGGCTGCGCTATGGCGAGAATTTTGCCGGCTCGACGCAGGCGATCCGCTATGGCGAGGAGATCCGGCTCGGCGACGTCAGCGTGAAGTTTCATCCGGCCGGCCATGTGCTCGGTTCGGCGCAGGTCGCGGTCAGCTGCAAGGACACCTGCATCGTAGCCTCCGGCGACTACAAGGACGCGCCTGACCCGACCTGCACGCCGTTCGAGCTGGTGCCCTGCGACGTCTTCATCACCGAGGCGACGTTCGGACTGCCGGTGTTTCGCCATGGCGATGCCGCCGACGAGGTCAAGAAGCTGCTGGCGTCGGTGGCGCTGTTTCCGGAGCGCGCGCATCTCGTCGGCGCCTATTCGCTCGGCAAGGCGCAGCGCGTGATCGCGCTGCTGCGCCAGGCGGGTTACGATGCGCCGATCTATCTGCATGGCGCGATGGAGAAGATCACGCATTACTATCAGAGCCGCGGAATCGAGCTCGGCGAGTTGCGGCCGGTGAAGGGCGTGAAGAAGGCGGCGCTTGCCGGCACCATCACGCTGGCGCCACCCTCTGCGACGTCCGATCTCTGGACCCGGCGGTTTCCCGATCCCGTCACGGCATTCGCCTCCGGCTGGATGCGGGTGCGCGCCCGCGCGCGCCAACGCGGCATCGAGCTGCCCCTGGTGATCTCGGATCACGCCGATTGGGACGGCCTCACCGCCACGATCGCAGCGACCGGCGCCGGCGAGATCTGGGTCACCCATGGCCAGGAAGACGCGCTGGTGCATTGGTGCCAAAGCAAGGGTTTGCGGGCACGGCCGCTCGATCTGGTCGGCTACGGCGACGAGGAGGAGACCGAGACGCCGCTCGCTGACGAGGCCGAAGCATGAACCGCTTCGCCGAACTGCTCGACCGCCTCGCCTACGAGCCCGGCCGCAACAACAAGCTGCGGCTGATCACCAGCTATTTTCGCGAGGTCCCCGATCCCGATCGCGGCTACGCGCTGGCCGCGCTGACCGGCGCGCTGAGCTTCAAGCACGCAAAACCTTCTCTGCTGCGCGATCTTATCGCCCAGCGAACTGACCCGGTCTTGTTCGGCCTATCCTGGGACTATGTGGGCGATCTCTCCGAGACGATCGCGCTGATGTGGCCGAAGGCCGTGGGTGTCCACAACAACCCACCGCCCCCGACGCTCACCGAGGTCGTCACCACCCTGCGCACGCTCGGCAAGACCGAGCTGCCAAAACAGCTCGAGCGCTGGCTCGACGAGCTAGATGAGACTGGCCGCTGGGCGCTGTTGAAGCTCGTCACCGGCGCGTTGCGCATCGGCATCTCCGCGCGCCTGGCCAAGACTGCAGCCGCGGCACTCGGCGACAAGGACCCGCATGAGGTCGAGCTGATCTGGCCCGGTCTCGCGCCACCCTATCTCGACCTGTTCGCCTGGCTGGAAGGCCGCGGCGACAAGCCGGTCAATCGCGATCCCGCGCCGTTTCGCCCGGTGATGCTGGCACATGCGATCGAAGACACCGATTTCGCCGCGCTCGATCCCGCCGACTACATCGCCGAATGGAAATGGGACGGCATCCGCGTGCAGGCGGTGGCCGGCCGCGACGAGCACGGCCGCATCACCGCGCGGCTCTATTCGCGCACTGGCGAGGACATCACCGGAAGCTTTCCGGATCTCGTTCCATCGTTGCGGCTGCCCGGCGCCATCGACGGCGAGCTTCTGATCCTGCGCGAAGGGCGCGTGCAGAGTTTCAATGTTCTGCAACAGCGGCTCAACCGCAAGCTCGTGTCTCCGAAGCTGATCAAGGAGTTTCCAATTCATCTGCGCGCCTACGATCTGCTCGGCGACGACGAGAACGATTTGCGCGAGCTACCGTTCGCGGAGCGCCGCGAACGGCTGGAGACCTTTATCGGCAAGCTCGACGATCCCCGCATCGATCTCTCGCCCACCGTGCCCTTCGCAAGCTGGGAGGCGCTGACCGCCGCACGCGCCGATCCCGCGAGCGCTGGTGCGGGCGAAGACGCGGACGCCGTCGAAGGCGTGATGCTGAAGCGGCGCGACGCACTCTATCTGCCGGGACGGCCGAAGGGACAGTGGTGGAAGTGGAAGCGCGATCCGCACATCATCGACGCCGTGCTGATGTATGCGCAGCGCGGCCACGGCAAACGCTCGTCCTACTATTCCGACTACACCTTCGGCGTCTGGACCGCAGGCGCGGGCAGTGACGAGCTGGTGCCGGTCGGAAAAGCCTATTTCGGCTTCACCGACGAAGAGCTGCTCCAGATCGACCGCTTCGTGCGTCGCAATACCACCGAAAAATTCGGCCCCGTCCGCCACGTCGTACACGAGCCGGACAAGGGCTTGGTGCTGGAGGTTGCCTTCGAGGGGCTACAGCGCTCACCACGGCACAAATCCGGCGTCGCGATGCGCTTTCCCCGCATCAGCCGCTTGCGCTGGGACAAGCCGCCGCGGGAGGCCGACCGGCTGGAAACGCTGGAAAAGATGCTGAAAGCGGAGGCGGCGGAGATTGAGGCGTGAGTGCGCTCCCTCTCCCGCTTCCGCCAAGGCTTCGGCGGACAAGCGCGGGAGAGGTTAGGGAGCCCGCGGCATCCTTGCCCGCATTAAAATCCCGTAAGCCGATTGACGCCCCCTCACGGGTTCCCCATGTCCCCCGCCTTGCCCTATGATAGGGTCGAATCCCCTGAGGAGTTTGAGATGGCCCACGACGTCAGAGATTTGCCGGCCGGCCGCAGTGACGGCCTGCACCGCTTTCTCGGCGGCTCGCCGTTGGCGGTCGCGTTTCGCCTGGTGCTGCTCTCGATCCTGGTCGGCGTCGTGCTGGCGGCGATCGGCTTCGATCCTTGGAATATCATCTACAGCATTCGTCTTCTGTTCCAGCGGCTGTGGGATCTCGGCTTCGACACCGTGAACTGGCTGTGGCGCTACTTCCTGCTCGGCGCTGTCATCGTGATCCCGATCTGGCTGCTGATGCGCGTTTTCGGCACGCCGCGCAGGTAAGCCGTTAGTTTTGAGCATGATCTTGTCGGAAAACCGCTTCACACTTTTCCGGATCATGCTCTAGGGAGCCAGCAGCCGATGCAATTGCGCTTTGTCGGCTGCGGCGACGCCTTCGGATCGGGCGGCAGGCTCAACACCTGCTTCCACGTCTCGGGGCGCGAAGCCAACTTCCTGATCGATTGCGGCGCGTCGGCTTTGCCGGCGCTGAAGCGGCTCGAGATCGACCGCAACGAGATCGATCTCATCCTGATCACGCATTTCCACGGCGACCATTTTGCCGGGCTGCCGTTTGTCCTGCTCGACGCGCAATTCTCGCGGCGGACGCGGCCGCTCACGATCGCCGGCCCGAAAGGCATCGAGACGCGGCTGCGTGCGGTGATGGAGGCTCTGTTCGAGCACTCCTCGAAGACGAAACAGCGCTTCGAGCTGTCCGTCGTCGAGCTCGCGCCCGAGCAGAGCCAAAGCTTCGGCGCGGTGACGGTGACGCCCTACCGGGTCGTGCACGGCGAATCCGGCGGACCGTTTCTCGCCTATCGCATCGAAGCCGAGGGCCGCACGCTGGCCTACAGCGCCGATACCGAATGGACGGAGACGCTCATTCCGCTGGCGCATGGCGCCGACCTTTTCATCGTCGAGGCCTATATGTACGAGAAGGTGGTCAAGAATCACCTCAGCCTGAAGACCTTGGAACAGCACCTTCCCGAAATCGGCGCAAAACGCCTCGTGCTCACCCATATGAGCGAAGACGTGCTGTCGCGCCTCGACGACATCGCCCATCTCGCCGCCGAAGACGGCATGGTGCTCGTGTTCTGACATGCACGCACCCGTTCACTTGAAGATCGGCTCCCGTCAGGTCTTCGCCATCGCAGGCCCCGCGATGGTCGCCAACCTCACCACGCCGCTGATCGGCGTGGTCTCGACCACCGCGATCGGACGGCTGGACGACGCCGCGCTGCTCGGCGGCGTCGCCATAGCATCCGTTATCTTCGACTGCCTGTTCTGGCTGTTCGGATTCCTGCGCATGAGCACGCTCGCCTTCACGGCGCAGGCGCTCGGCGCCGGCGAGACGCGCGAGCTGACCGCGATCCTGGTGCGCGGCTTCATCGTCGCTGGCCTGATCGGCGTCGCGCTGATTGCATTGCAACTGCCGCTGGCGGCCGTGCTGTTCGACCTAATGGGCGGCAGCGAGGGCGTCACGCGCGCGGCAAAAACCTACTTCGTGATCCGGATCTGGTCGGCGCCGCTGGCGCTCGCCAATTACGTCATCCTCGGCTGGCTGGTCGGCCAGGCTCGCGCCAATCCGGCGCTCGCGCTCCAGGTCGTCATCAATCTCGTCAACGCGGCGGCGACGATTCTGCTGGTGCTGGTCTACAACACCGGCATCGCGGGTGCTGCGATCGCGGCGCTGCTGTCTGAAGCGGCCGGATTCGGGCTCGCGATGATGGTCTGCCGCCGCTATAAGGACGGTGGGTTCGCTGTGCCATACGCAGAGCTGTTCGACCGGGCCAAGCTGATGCGGCTGCTGGCGGTGAACTCCGACATCCTGATCCGCACCGCGGCGCTGATCGCCGTGTTTCTGTTCTTCACCGCCAAGGGCGCGCGGGCCGGCGATGTCACGCTGGCCGCCAATTCCGTGCTCAACAACTTTCTGCTGGTCAGCGCCTTCTTCCTCGATGGTGTTGCCAACGCAGCCCAGCAGCTTTGCGGCCGTACGCTCGGCGCACGCGACGCCAGGGGATTTGCGGATTCGACCCGGCTGGTGCTGCTATGGGGGCTCGGCTTCGCGCTGGTCGTGTCCGCGCTGTTCGCGCTGTTCGGGCCGAATTTGATCGATGTCATGACGGCGAGCGAAAGCGTCCGTCGCGGCGCGCGGGAATTCCTGCCGTTCGTCGTACTCGCGCCGATTCCCGGCGTGTTCGCCTTCGGCTTCGACGGCATCTATATCGGCGCGACCTGGGCGCGCGAGATGCGCAATCTGATGCTGGCCTCGCTCGCGATCTTCCTCGGCACCTGGTGGGCGCTGCAATCGTTCGGCAATGCCGGGCTGTGGGGCGCGCTGATCGCCTCCTATGTCTCGCGCGGCGGCTTGCAGGCGGCGCGCTATCCGGCGCTGTACAGGAAGACGTTTCTTTCTTCTCCTTCTCCCCGCTTGCGGGGAGAAGGTCGGGATGAGGGGGAGTCTCGGCAGGGACGGTGAGGGCGGGACTCGCGGAGAGTCCCCCTCACCCGGATTGCATCTTCGATGCAATCCGACCTCTCCCCGCAAGCGGGGCGAGGTGAAGAAAACCGCCTACATCCCGGGCCAGTCTTCCGCCGTCAGCGTGGCGGCGTCGGAGCCGACGATCTCGGAGAGAGAATCCCGCCCCGTCCGCAACAGCGTCGAGGCGAGGTCGCGCTTGATCTCGTCGACGAGGCCGAGGCCCTTGTAGACCAGCGACGAATAGAGCTGGATCAGGCTCGCGCCGGCGCGGATTTTCGTCAGCGCGGCGCCGCCCGAATCCACGCCGCCGACGCCGATCAGGGGGAATGCGCCCTCGACGCGCACATAGGTCTCGGCAACCATCCGCGTCGACAGCCGGAACAGCGGCCGGCCGGACAGGCCGCCCTGCTCCCTGGCGCGCATCTCCTCGCGCAGCGTGCTCGGCCGCGCGATCGTGGTGTTCGACACGATCATGCCGTCGACCCGGCGCGAGCGCGCGACCTGCACGACGTCGTCGAGCTGGGCGAGGCTCAGATCCGGCGCGATCTTGAGCAGCACCGGCGTGTCGCCGGCGCTCTCACGCACCCGCTGGCGCGCGTCGATCACCCTGGCGAGGAGATCGTCGAGCAGCGCGCCTTCCTGCAGATTGCGCAGGCCCGGCGTGTTCGGCGAGGACACGTTGACGGTGAAATAGCTCGCGACCGGCGCAAAGGTCTCGATCAGCTTGACGTAATCGTTGACGCGATCGGGCGAATCCTTGTTGGCTCCGACATTGACGCCGACGATGCCGCCGTGCTGCGCGCGCGCCGCGAGCCGGCGCAGGGCGGTCTCCGCGCCGTCATTGTTGAAGCCCATGCGGTTGATGACGGCCTCGTCGCGCTCCAGACGAAACAGCCGCGGCCGCGGATTGCCGCTTTGCGGTTTCGGCGTCACCGAGCCGATCTCGACGAAGCCGAAGCCGAGCCGCAGCAGCGCATCCGGTACTTCGGCGCTCTTGTCGAAACCCGCTGCCATGCCGATCGGATTGGGGAAGTTGAGCCCGAACGCACGCACCGCAAGCTTGGGATCGTCAGCGTGCGGCTTGCCCGGCGGCAGGAAGCGGAGGCCCTGGATCGCGAGGCGATGCGCATCCTCCGGATCGAGCCAGCGCAACACCGGCAGCGAGAGAGCGTCGAAAGCGCGGATCACGGGGCAAGCTCCGGAACGTCGTGACCGCCGTCGGAGCGCGTATTGAGGTTGATCACCGCAAGCACAGCGCCAAGATCGAGCTCGCCATAGAGATGCGGAAACAGTTCCTCATTGCGCGAACGCTCCCAGCGCAATGCGCTGCCGAGCGCATCGCCGTCGACCTCGACCAGGAACAGCGCGCGCTGCCCGACATAATGCTTCTGCAGGGTCTCGGGAACCTGGGCGGCGGTCGAGAAATGGATGAATCCGTCGCGCGAATCGTCCGCGCTGCCGCGGTAGACACCCTGCCGCTCCGCCTCGCGCCAGGCCGAGGCCGGACAGATTTTGTAGATCTTGACCACCGCTTACGCAGCCCTGTTTGCCCGTTGGAGACAGCTCTTTGAGTCTCCTGGGGATTTTCGTCTCTCGTGGGTCGTTAAATCCCGGGCGGGACCGTAAAGGCCACCCCTGCCGAACTCAAGACTTAGACACCGCCTCTTGCACCGAAAACGGAAAACCGATTGATTTGAGGATAGTTTTCCTGAGTTGCGACGGGCTGGACCTTCCATGGTCAGGCAGGCCAAAGCGCAGAGGATGCTCACCCACGACCAGATCTGGGGCGCGCTGGATCGGCTGGCGGCGCGTGCCGGCCTGTCGCCGTCAGGCCTCGCCAAGCGCGCCGGGCTCGATCCCACCACCTTCAACAAGTCCAAGCGCGTCACCTCCGACGGCCGCGAGCGCTGGCCCTCGACCGAATCGATCGCGAAAGCGCTGGCGGCGGCAGATTCCTCGATCGACACCTTTGCAAGGCTGGTCGCCGACGAGGCAGGCGGCGGCCGCTCGGTGCCGCTGCTCGGCTTCGCGCTGGCGGGCGCGAGCGGTGCCTTCGACGAGTCCGGCCTTCCCATCGGCAAGGGCTGGACCGAATTTGCCCTTCCCGCCGCTGAGGACAACAACAGCTTCGCGCTGCAGATTTCCGGCGAAGCGCTTGCGCCCGCCTATCGCGACGGCGACATCATCCTGGTTGCGCCCCGCGCGCCGATCCGCAACGGGGATCGCGTCGTGGTGAAGAGCAAGGCGGGCGAGCTGACGGTGGCGACGCTGAAGCGCCGCACGGCAAAGGCTCTGGATTTGCAGCCGCTCGATGCCTCCCAGGCCGAACGCAGGATGGCGGCGAGCGAGGTCGGCTGGATCGCGCGGATCGTGTGGGCAAGCCAGTGATCGGGTCTCGCTTGGCGTCCTTGCGACTCAGCATCTCTCTCGCATAGGTTGCGGCCACTCATTGCCAAGCAAGTCATGTCAGGGGGAATATAATGAATCGCCGTCACGCATTGAAGGCCCTCGCGGGTCTTGCGCTTTGTCCGCTCTGCAAGCCGGCCTTCGCCGCCGAAGGTGCGCATTGGAGCTATGAAGGCGCCGGCGCAAAATGGGGCGATCTCGACGCGGCCAACAAGGCCTGCGCGGTCGGCCTGCAACAATCGCCGATCGACATCGAGGCGACGGTGAAATCGCAATTGCCTGCGCTGAAGCTGAACTGGGGCAAGAGCACCGACACCATCGTCAACAACGGGCATACGATCCAGCTCAACTTCGCCGAGGGCAGCACGCTCACGCTCGGCGACGTCAAATACAAGCTGCTCCAGGTGCATTTCCACCGGCCGAGCGAGCACATGATCGGCGGCAAGAATTTTCCGATGGAGGCGCATTTCGTCCATCGCAACGAGGCCGGCGGGCTCGCCGTGGTCGGCGTGCTGATGGCCGAGGGCAGGCCGAACCCGGCCTTCGCCAAGATCGTCAAGACCATGCCGGCCGCCGAAGGTCCCGCCGTGAAGGCGGATACGACCATCGATCCCCACGCCATGCTGCCCACGAAGCTCAGCTATTTCCGCTATCCCGGCTCGCTGACGACGCCGCCCTGCTCAGAAGTGGTCGAATGGCTGCTGCTGACCAACCCGATCCAGGTGTCGGCCATCGATGTCGCCGCGTTCGCAAAGCTCTACCCGATGAACGCACGCCCGGTGCAGAAGGACAACCGGCGCTACGTGCTGCGGTCGATCTGAGCTGCGGCACCCTGCGACTTAGCTATCTGGCTCGATGTCATTCCCCGCGAAGGCGGGGAATCCAGTACGCCGCGGCGTCTCGGTTGAGCACGGCGGTCTCTGGAATACTGGATCGTCCGCCTTCGCGGACGATGACGGTGAGTGCTGGACTCACGCGCTCCGCGCCAGCGCGCCGTCGATCATGTTCACCGCGTTCTGCACGCCATACACCGCGACAAAGGAGCCGAAGCGCGGGCCCTTTTCCTGGCCGAGCAGCACCTGGTAGAGCATGTTGAACCAGTCGAGTGTCACGCCGGGACGGCCGTCCTTGCCCTTCTTGACCTCGTCGAGGAACGGCTCGCGGCGGCCGATCTCGTAGACGACGTTCTGGATGTCCTCGGCCGAGGCGTCCTGCGGAAGCTGCGATAATGCATCCCGCAAATCCTGCAGCGCCGCGCGCTCCGTCTCGGTCGGCTCGCGGAATGTCTTCGTCGGCGCGACGAAGTCGCGATAATAATTGATGGCATAGCCGACCATCGCATCGAGCTTGGGATGCGTCTGCGGGCTCACCCCGGGTCGATAGCGGCCAATGAAACCCCACAACGTCTCGGCATTCTCCGCGTTCGACGACGACACCAGCGTCAGCAAGAGCTGGAACGTGACGGGCATATCGAACTTCGGCGGATGGCCGCTGTGGACATGCCAGACCGGATTGCCGAGCTGCTGCTTGGCGTCCTGCTTGGCAAAGCCGTCGATGAACTGCTGGTAGTCGTCGACGTTGCGCGGGATGACGTCGAAATACAGCCGCTTGGCCGCCTTCGGCTCGCGATACATGAACAGCGACAGCGATTCCGGCGAGGCGTAGCGCAGCCATTCGTCGATGGTCAGCCCGTTGCCCTTCGACTTCGAGATCTTCTGGCCCTTGTCGTCAAGGAAGAGCTCGTAGTTGAAGCCTTCGGGCGGCGTGGCGCCAAGCGCCCTCGCGATCGCGCCGGAGAGTTTGACCGAGTCGATCAAATCCTTGCCGGCCATCTCGTAATCGACGCCGAGCGCGACCCAGCGCATCGCCCAATCGGCCTTCCATTGGCACTTGACGTTGCCGCCGGTGACCGGGGTCTCGACTTCCTGGTTGGTATCAGGATCGAGATAGGTCACCGTGCCGGCCGCAACGTCGCGGCGGATCATCGGCACCTGGAGTACGACGCCTGTGGTCTTGCTGATCGGGAGGAACGGCGAATAGGTCGCGCGGCGGTCGGGTCCGAGCGTCGGCAGGATGATCGCCATCACCTTGTCGTAGGCAGCCAGCATCTTGAGCAGCGTCGCGTCGAAACGGCCGGACGTGTAATAGTCGGTCGAGCTCGCGAATTCGTAGTCGAAGCCGAAATGATCGAGGAAGGCGCGCAGCCGCGCGTTGTTGTGGTGCCCGAACGACGGGTACTCGTTGGAGAACGGATCCGGCACGCGGGTCAGCGGCTTGCCGAGATGCGCGGCCAGCATCTCCTTGTTGGGGACGTTGTCGGGCACTTTCCGAAACCCGTCCATGTCGTCGGAGAACGCGAGCAGGCGCGTCTTGATCCTGTTCTCGGTCAGCACATGGAAGGCGTGCCGCACCATCGAGGTGCGCGCGACCTCGCCGAAGGTGCCGATATGCGGCAGGCCTGATGGCCCGTAGCCGGTCTCGAACAGCACCTCGTCCTTCGGGCTTTTCTTCAGCCGCGCGACAATGGCCTTCGCCTGCTCGAACGGCCAGGCGTTGGATTGTTCGGCGAGCGCACGCAGATCGCTCGGGTTCGCGGCAAGATCGATAACGGACATCTAAGGGGCCTCCGGGCCGCGGAAAATAGCGATTTCCGGGCAGAATGCAAAAAGGTGGTGCGGCCTTCGCCGCTCTTACTCCCTCGCCCCGTTCTTACGGGGAGAGGGTTGGGGTGAGGGGCTGCTTCCGCAATCACGGTGAGAGACGGACTCGCGGAGACTCCCCCTCACCCGGAATTTGCTCTCGCAAATTCCGGCCTCTCCCCGCAGGCGGGGAGAGGCGAAGAGCTAAAACGGGCTCACCGAGAAATACCGCAGCCACAAATCCGTGTAGCGGCCCTTTTCCCAGACGCGGAACATCGCCCAGTTCAGGGCCTGGCGCAGCACGTCGTTGCCCTTGCGCACGGCGATGCCGATGCCTTCGCCGAAGAAGCGGCTTTCGACGAAGGGACCACCGGAGAAGGCGCAGCAATCGCCGGAATCGGTGCCGTTGATCCAGAACGCCAGCGCGATGGCGTCGCCGAAGATGAAATCGACCTCGCCCTTGCGAAGCGCGGCGCGCATGGCGTCGTCGTTGGGATAGGGGTGCAGCTCGGCGTCTGTGAACATCGCCTTGAGATAGGCTTCATGCGCGGAGCCGGCGATCACGCCGACCTTCTTGCCTTCGAGATATTCGGGCCGGATCTCCGGCATTACCGCGTCCTTGCGCGAAGCAAAGCGCGCCGGCACGCGGTAATAGGGATCGGTGAAGTCGACCCGGGCGCGGAGCTGCGGGCTCACCGCCATCGAGGCGATGATGGCGTCGCCCCGGTTGGAGGCGAGTGCATCGACCAGTGTCTCGAAGCGGCGCATCTGCACCGTGCAGGTGACCTTGATCTCCTCACACAGGCTGCGTGCGAAATCGACGTTGAAGCCGGCCGGATTGCCGTCGGCGCCGGTGTAATTGAACGGCGGATAATCCGTCTCGGTCAGGAAACGGATCACGGTCAGGCGCGACAGGTCCGGCCGCTCCGGCCGCCGCCGCGGGTCCCAGAAGCCCGGTACGGCCTGCGGGGCGGCTTGCGGCGCGACCTGAGGTGAGGCTTGCGGCGCCGTTGGGGGCTGCTTGGCCGGCGCCTGCGCCTGCGCGCGCGGCGCAGCAGCGAGCAGGCAGACGCCGACGACCAGCCCGGTCAGCAAGCCACGGGCGGATTTGGACGATTTCGCCTGTTGCGATGGAGCCATCGGCTGAAAATGAACGATTTTCGTTGGGATCGGAGGGCCTTATAGCCCATCCGGCCGGGAACGCGAGCGCGGATTGCGGCTAATAGGGAGCCTACAGATACCGCTTCAACTCCACTGCGGCCTCTTCCGGTGTGCGCTTCAGGTTGAACGGCGAGACGAAACGGCCGTCGCGGTCCATCAGGTAGATCAGCGCGGTGTGGTCCATGGTGTAGTCGCCGTCCTTGGTTGGGACCTTCTTGGCGTAGACCCGGTAGGAGGTGATCACCTTGGCGATCTCGGCAGGATCGCCGCTGAGGCCCTCGAGGTGCGGGTCGAAGCTCGACAGATAATCCTTCATCGCCGCCGGCGTATCGCGCTCGGGATCGACCGAGATGAAGACGGCATTGACCTTATCGGCGTCCTTGCCCATCGCGCGCAGCACTTCCGAGATCTCGAACAGCGAGGTCGGGCAGACGTCGGGGCAATGGGTGTAGCCGAAGAAGATCAGGGTCGGCTTGCCCTTGAGGTTCTTGTCGGTGACGGCCTTGCCGTTCTGGTCAGTGAGCTGGAACGGGCCGCCGATCGCCGCCGGCTGCGCCACCTTGCTGACCCCGCCCATGGCCCAGAATACGATCAGCAGCCCGAAGATGAGGCTTGCGGCGAAGGCGATCGCGATCACCAGCGGACGGGCGGTGGAGTTCATGGGCGGAAAACTTCCTGTCGCGGATCAGAAGCAGGCGGCGAAACCGGTCCTGATCATTTCGAAGAACACCTGGCTGCCGTAGTGGAACCAGAGCGCGAGCACGCCGAGCACGACCAGGCCGCCGACGCCAGCACCCGCCAACAGCACCACGAACGGCATCCGGCCGGCAGTGGGCGAATTGTCCGATACAGGATGGGCGGGGTGCAGTGGTTGAGCCATGACAACGTTCGGGGTGAAGGGTTCCCTCCCGTTCAAATAGGCGCTGGGGCCGAGCCGGGCAAGCGCAGTTGGCGGCCGGAGATCACGTGGTGAGGAGGATCTCCGTCATCTCGCCCGGGCCAAGAACGTGGATGGCCGAGACAAGCCCGGCCATGACGAAAATTCAGCGTTAGACGAAGCGAGCGCCTGCCGCGGCCTACCGCGGCGACGGCTTGTTGGCGGAGGCCTGCGCGTCGAGGTAGCAGGGCTTGTACATGGCCTGGAGCTGCCTGCCCTTCAGGAAGAGCATATGCGGGGTAAGGCCGCCGCGCTGATTGATCCAGCGTTTCACCTGCGAGGGATACATCGCATAGAGCATCTGGGTCGCCTCGGTATTGGTGACGGCGCGGCCGTTGCTGCCGAAATCCCACGCTGCGTGGAAGCCCAGTGTCGCGTGCGACGTCACGCAGATGCGGTCGGGCGGGATGGCGCCAAGGACGATGGTGCAGGCAGAGGCGCAGAGACCGTCGATGATGACGGTGTCGCCCGACTGTCGCAGGTCCTGGTACTTGTCGACGTAGGTTCCGATCCGGCCGCCGCGGTCATCCGCGATCCGAACCACTGCCTGAGAAGCGCCCATGCTCGCGATCAGGAGAACCGCCGCAAGCAACCCCGTCAGAAACTTCATTGGCCCCCGCCCCAGTCGAATTCGAATCTGTGTGTCAGGTGGTGATGCCCTGCTAGGGTCCGTCGTAACCGCGGTTTTGTCTAGGCATGCCGGCTCGCTCAAAACAAATTCAAATCCAGTGTTGCGCCGGCGCTGCACTCAGCCGGTCTTTTTCCCGAAGTGGAACAAGTTAACGATGTCTTACGCGCCATCCTCTTGATCTCAGTTGCAACCGCCGGCTTCAATCCGGGCAACTACAGGGGGGAACCTGTGGAGGGGAAACACATGAAGGGGGAAGCATATGGCCGAACGGATGACTGAAGAGACTGACGTCATCGTTGTCGGCGCAGGACTGTCGGGGCTCGTGGCCGCAACCGAGATCGCGGATGCCGGCAAGCGCGTGATCGTGGTCGACCAGGAGGGCGAGCAGTCGCTGGGCGGCCAGGCGTTCTGGTCGTTCGGCGGATTGTTCCTGGTCGATTCGCCGGAGCAGCGCCGGCTCGGCATCAAGGACTCCTTCGACCTTGCGATGCAGGACTGGCTCGGCACCGCCGGCTTCGACCGCGACGAGGATTTCTGGCCGCGGCAATGGGCCGAGGCCTATGTGGCGTTCGCGGCCGGCGAGAAGCGCGCCTGGCTACGTGCGATGGGCCATCGCATCTTCCCCGTGGTCGGATGGGCCGAGCGCGGCGGCTATGATGCGATGGGCCACGGCAATTCGGTGCCGCGCTTTCATGTCACCTGGGGCACCGGGCCCGGCATCGTCGAGCCGTTCGAGCGCCGCGCGCGCGAGGCCGTCAAAAGCGGCCGGCTGAGCTTCAGGTTCCGCCATCGCGTCGACGCGCTCTCGATCACCAACGGCACGGTGGACGGCGTCGGCGGCGCCATTCTCGCCCCGGATAATGTCGAGCGCGGCAAGAGCTCGTCGCGCAATGTCGTCGGCGAGTTCGCGTTGAAGGCGCAAGCCGTAATCGTCGCGTCCGGCGGCATTGGCGGCAATCACGAGCTGGTGCGGCAGAACTGGCCGAAGCGGCTCGGCACGCCGCCGAAATTCATGATCTCCGGCGTGCCCGAGCATGTCGACGGCCGCATGATCGGCATCACCGAGAAATCAGGCGCGCGGCTGATCAACCGCGACCGCATGTGGCATTATGTCGAAGGCATCCAGAACTGGTCACCGATCTGGCCGCGCCACGGCATCCGCATCCTGCCCGGCCCCTCCTCGATGTGGTTCGACGCCAGCGGCACGCGCCTGCCGGCGCCGTTGTTTCCCGGCTCCGACACGCTCGGCCAGCTCCAATACATCATGTCCACCGGGTACGATTATTCCTGGTTCATCCTGACCCAGAGCATCATCAAGAAGGAGTTTGCGCTGTCGGGCTCGGAGCAGAATCCCGACCTCACCGGCAAGAGCTGGCGCATGACCATCAAGCGCGCCACCAACAAGGGCGCGCCGGCGCCGGTGGAAGCGTTCAAAAGCCATGGTGTCGACTTCATCGTGCGCGACAAGATCGAGGATCTCGTTGCGGCCATGAACAAGCTGGCCGGCAGCGAGCTCCTCAAGCTCGAGCACATCAGGATGCAGATCGAGGCGCGCGACCGTGAGATCGCCAATCCTTACGTCAAGGATGCGCAGGTGATGAATATCCACAATGCGCGGCGCTATATCGGCGACAGGCTGATCCGCACCGCCTCGCCGCACCGCATCCTCGATCCCGCGCAAGGGCCGCTGATCGCGGTCAAGCTCAACATCCTCACGCGCAAGACGCTGGGCGGTTTCGAGACCGACCTCTCTTCGCGCGTGTTCGGCGAGGAGGGCAGCGTCATCCCCGGCCTCTATGCAGCGGGCGAAGCCGCCGGCTTCGGCGGCGGCGGCGTGCACGGCTATCGCTCGCTGGAAGGTACGTTCCTCGGCGGCTGCCTGTTCTCCGGTTGCAATGCAGGCCGGGCCGCGGCGAAAGCCGTGGGCTAGATGATGCGGCGGATGCGCATCGCGGCGTTTGTTGCGGCTTTGGCCGCCGCCTCGGCTGCGTCCGCCGATACGATCGACATCGACGGCGTGAAGCGGTCCTACACTGTGCAACTACCGGCGAAGCGGCTCGTGCCGCTCGTGGTCGTGCTGCACGGCAAGACCCAGCGCGGCGCCGACATGATGACGCGGACGGCGTGGCCGCAGGTCGCAAAGCGCGAAGGGTTTGCCGTGGTCTTTCCTGATGGCCTCAACCACGCATGGGCCGATGCGAGGACCAAGGCGGGACCGGCGCTCCGTGGCCCGCCCGCCGGCACCGACGACGTCGCCTTCATCGCAAAGCTCGTCGAGAAGCAGGTGGCGAGCGGCACCGCCGATCCTCGCCGCGTCTATGTCACTGGCATCTCCAATGGCGGCGCCATGGCGATGACGCTGGTCTGCGCCCGGGCCGATCTGTTTGCTGCCGCTGCGAGCGTGAGCATGAACCTCACCGATGAGGCCGCAGTGACGTGCCATCCGTCGCGGTCGCTGCCGATGCTGCTGATGAACGGCACCGCCGATCCGCTGGTCCCCTACGAGGGCGGCCGCGGATCGAACTATTACGCCGCAGACGGGTTCTGGTCCACCGACGAGACGCTTGCGTTCTGGCGCAAGCTCAACGGCTGCGAGACCGATAGTGCCGACACGACCGAATTGCCCGACAGGGCGCCTGCAGACCAGTCCACGGTGACACGGATCTCCTCGCGCTGTCCTGGAGGGCACGACGTCGTGCTTTATCGCATCAATCAAGGCGGTCACCGCATGCCCGGATTTTCTCCGGATGCCCGCTTCCCGAAGGTCGCCGCCAGCTTGCTCGGATCGCAGAACGGCGACATCGACGCCGCCGAGACGATCTGGACGTTCTTCGGCCAGTTTCCTTGAAGTGCAACTCGGGCATCGCCGACGACGCATGCGTGCCCGGCAACGCATGCGTGCCTGGTAACGCATGCGTGCCTGGGGTGGCACGAGGCAGGCCGCTGCGCTAGACAGGGCCACCATTCAAAGGAGATCTCCCAATGAGCATTCAGCGTCTTGAAACCGGCCCGCGCATGAGCCAGGTCGTCGTGCACGGCAACACCGTCTATCTCGCCGGAGTCGTCGCCAACAACGCCGCCGGCGAAAGTGTGACGAAGCAGACCCAGGACATCCTGGCGACCATCGACAGCCATCTCGCCAAGGCCGGCACCGACAAGTCGAAGCTGCTCTCGGCCACGATCTACATCACCGACATGAAGACGTTTGGCGAGATGAACGCGGTGTGGGACGCCTGGGTCTCGCCCGGCAACACGCCGGCACGCGCCACCGTCGAAGCCAAGCTCGCGGCAGCCCAATACACCGTCGAAATCATGGTCACCGCGGCGAAGTAAGTTGGCGCGACATTTGCGCGCGCTTGTCGACGCATGATCTGATCGGGAAACCGCTTCACACTTTCCCGGATCATGCGCATGACCTCCGAGGTAATCGATCAGCGCGCGCAAACCTTCGATAGTCAGGTCAGCCGAACGACACGGCGCCATCGAAGGAGACGACAATGACCGACCCCATCATCATCGCCCGCCGCTACATCGATCTCTGGAACGAGCGTGCAGCCGGCCGCCGGCGCGAACTGCTGAGCCAGAACTGGACGGCGGATGCGAGCTATGTCGACCCCCTGATGAAGGGGGATGGCCATGACGGCGTCGATGCGCTGATCGCAGGCGTGCAGCAGCGCTTCCCCGATTTCAAGTTCAAGCTGATCGGCGAGCCCAACGGCTACGGCGACCATGTCCGCTTCAGTTGGGGCCTTGGTCCTGATGGCATCGACAGCCCGATCAAGGGGACGGATTTCGCCGTGCTGAAGGACGGCCGCATCAGGAGCATCACGGGATTTCTGGACCAGGTGCCCGCAGGCGCGTGAGCACGCGCTGATCTTTGCCAGGCCCTCTCCCTTGTATGGCGGGGCAATCGCATATGGCTGAAAGCTCGATTG
The DNA here is from genome assembly GCF_000515415.1 of Bradyrhizobium sp. WSM1417. Taxonomy (NCBI): domain Bacteria; kingdom Pseudomonadati; phylum Pseudomonadota; class Alphaproteobacteria; order Hyphomicrobiales; family Nitrobacteraceae; genus Bradyrhizobium; species Bradyrhizobium sp. WSM1417. Next base: position 1,456,823 of record NZ_KI911783.1, on the reverse strand, counting down.
CGGCCATCCTTCGAGACGCCCGCCTGCGGCGGGCCCTCAGGATGAGGGATGAGTATGCGGCAGCATTCAACGCAGACGGATGCAGCTGAGCCTCATCCTGAGGAGACCGCGAAGCGGTCGTCTCCAAGGACGAGGCGCTCGCTCACGCGCCGCTGAGACGTCATATGCGATAGCCCTGCCTTTTTCGGGCAGGCGCTAGTTATTCGCGCTCGCGGAATCGTCCATCGCCTTGAAGGCTTCCTCCAGCTGCAGCGAGATCGGCACGTTCAGCCGTTCGCCGGTCGGAAGCCGTGCGGTGAACCATTTGTTGTAGAGCGGAACGAGGTCGTGGTTGGAGCCGAGCTTGCGGAAGGTGCGATCGACCACGACCGTCAGTTGCGGTTCGCCCTTGCGGAACATGATGCCGTAGGGGTCGTAGGACAGGTAATCGCCGGTGACGCGGAACTTGTCCTGTGCCTTGTGGCGCACGATCAAGCTGGACAGCAGGATGTCGTCGGTCGCGAACGCATCGGCTTTGCCGTCGACGAGCATCTGGTATGACTGTTCGTGATCGGCACCGACAACGATGGTCAGCCCCAACGAGGACTTCTTGTCGGCCGCCTGGATCGCCTGCTCGTTGGTGGTGCCCTTCGTCACCACGACAGTCTTGCCCTTCAGATCAGTCAGCGACTGGACGCTGGACGCCTTCGGCACCATCAGCTTGGTGCCGGCGACGAACATCAGCGGCGAGAAGGCGACGCGCTTGCCGCGCTCGGCATTGGCCGTGGTCGAGCCGCATTCCAGGTCGATCTTGTTCTGGAGCACGGCGTCGATGCGGTCATCCGAGGTGACCTTGACGTAGGCGATCTTGAGATTGGGATCGTCGACCTCGACACCGATCTCCTCGACAATAGCCTCGCAGAGCTCGAGGCTGTAGCCGATCGGCCGGTTGGCCTGGTCGAGGAAGGAGAACGGCGGCGAGCTCTCGCGATAGCCGAGCCGCACGGTGTGCGCGGTCTTGATCGCCGACAGCGTCGGGCTAAGCCCTTCGCTGCCACCGGTCTGGGCGGAGGCACCCGTGGCCAGCTGGCACGCTGCCAGCAACAGGCCGCCCGATATCGCCATTGAAAGGCGCATGATGCACTCCGATCAATGGCCGGCCATCGCAGGCACTTCGCCGGGGATCATGTCCCCCGGCACGGCATCGGCCGGTCCAAGCTCGTGCTCGGGCCCGAGCTCGCCTTCCCACTTGGCCACGACCGAGGTCGCGAGCGTGTTGCCGATCACGTTGGTGGCGCTACGGCCCATGTCGAGGAAGGTATCGATGCCCATGATCATCAACAGCCCCGCCTCGGGGATGCCGAACTGCGACAGCGTCGAGGCGATCACGACGAGGGAGGCGCGCGGCACGCCGGCGACGCCCTTCGAGGTGATCATCAGGGTCGCCAGCATCGCGAGCTGGGTGCCGAGCGGCATGTCGATGTGGTAGCTCTGCGCGATGAAGACGCTCGCGAAGGTGCAGTACATCATCGTGCCGTCGAGATTGAAGGAATAGCCGAGCGGCAGCACGAAGCTCGATATCCGCGACGAGGCGCCGAACTTGTTCAGCCCCTCCAGGGTTTTCGGATAGGCCGCTTCGGAGCTCGCGGTGGAGAACGCGATCATCAGCGGCTCGCGGATCAGCTTCAGCAGATGGGCGTAGCGCGGCCCGATCACGATGAAGCCTACGACCACCAGGATGCCCCACAGCAGCGCGAGCGAGAGATAGAAGCCACCCATGAAGACGATGAGCTTCCAGAGCACCAGCAGGCCGTTCTTGGCAACCGTCGCGGTGATGGCGGCCCAGACCGCGAACGGCGCGAACAGCATCACATAGCCTGTCACCTTGAGCATGATGTGGCCGATATCGTCGATCAGCGCCAGGATCGGCTTGGAGCGCTCGGGCATCGAGCCCATCGCCACCGAGAAGAACACGGCGAAGATCACGATCTGCAGGATCTCGTTCTGCGCCATCGCATCCGCGATCGAGGTCGGGATCAGATGGGTCAGGAATTTTTCGATCGAGAAGGCGGAAACCGGCAGGCCGGTCGACTGCGCCTTGTCAGGCAGCGTACCGGGGAAGTTCGCGCCGGGCTGGAGCAGATTGACCATCACGAGGCCGAGCATCAGCGAGACGAAAGAGGCGCTGACGAACCAGCCCATGGTCTTGGCGAAGATGCGGCCGAGCTTGGAGCCCGAGCCCATATGAGCAATGCCGCCGACCAGGGTCGCAAACACCAGCGGCGCGATGATCATCTTGATCAGGCGCAGGAAAATCACGGCGATCAGGTTGATGGACGAGGCCCAATCGCCCCGCGTATCGGGCAGGAAATTGTAGATCGCCGCGCCCATGATGATGCCGAGCACCATCGCCACCAGAATGAATTGCGTAAACCTGTTCGACATTGAACACCCCCGCTACACCGACCGCTTCATGATGTCGCAGATATGACGGCTGCGCAACACGCTTGGCGTGCGACCGTCGGGGCGGATGTTCCCGTTGCGAAACTGGCGCCCGCGATCTAGCCTTCATGCAGCGCACAACGAAAGCGGCTTGCACGTTTTTCTTGCGGCAGCTGCATCAATAATCGTCAAACGACCGAGGGGAAACATCATGAGCGGCAGCGTCAATCGTCAGATTCTTTTGGTGGAAAAGCCCAGCGGCAAGCTCGGCCCCGAGCACTTCAAGCTGGTCGAAGGTGCGGTGCCCGAGCCGAAGGACGGCGAGGCCTTGCTGCGCGTGCGATACATCTCACTCGACGCCGCCAACCGCGCCTGGATGCACGGCGCAACCTATCGTTCAGCAGTCGAAGCCAACAGCGTGATGGCCGGCGGCGCCATCGCCGAGGTCGTCAGCTCGAAGGCGCCGGGGCTTGCGCCGGGCGACATCGTGTTCGGCGACACCGGCTGGCAGGAGTTGGCGGCAGTGCCTGCCAAGCACCTCACGAAGATGCCGAAGCTCGAGCCGATGACGCATCTGCTCAGCGTCTTCGGCATCGCCGGCCTCACGGCTTATTTCGGCCTGCTGGAGATCGGCAAGCCCAAAGAGGGCGAGACGGTCGTGGTCTCCGCGGCCGCGGGCTCGGTCGGCTCGATCGTCGGGCAGATCGCGAAGATCAAGGGATGCCGCGTGGTCGGCATCGCCGGCGGCGCCGACAAATGCAACTGGCTGACCTCCGAGCTCGGCTTCGATGCAGCCGTCGACTACAAGGACGGCGCGGTGTTCAAGGCGCTGCGCGCGGCAGCTCCGAAGGGTATCGACGTCTATTTCGACAATGTCGGCGGCGACATTCTCGAAGCCTGCCTGCCGCAGATGAACAATTACGGCCGCATCGCCTGCTGCGGCGCGATCTCGCAATATGATGGCGCGCCCTCGGCACACGGCCCGCGCGGCGTGCCCGGTCTGATCGTGGTGAAGCGGCTCGTCATGCAGGGCTTCATCGTGATGGACTACATGAAGGAAAGCCAGCGCGCGCTCGCCGACCTCCAGGCCTGGGTCACATCCGGCAAGCTGAAGGTGCAGGAGGACATCATCGACGGCCTCGAGAATACACCGAAGGCGCTGATCGGATTGCTTGCGGGCGAGAACCGCGGCAAGCGGATGGTCAAGCTCTGACGACCTAGTTACGTCGCAATTTCGCTCGCATATCTCCTTGCGGTAGCAGCCAAAGCGGCCAAAGATATCGCTCGCGAGGCATCACTCGCGATGATTGCGTTTGCATCAGATTTGAAAAACGTCGGCGTTGCCGACAGGGCAGGAATTCACTCAGATGTTCAACACGTTGAAACATGCGTCAACACGCGGGGCGTTGCTGGCGGCCGCTCTCTTCGCAACTGCAGCAGGCGCGTTCGCACAAACACCGACCGAGGCGCAGAAGAGCGCGATCCGCTCCGCATGCCGCTCGGACTTCATGGCGCACTGTTCGAGCGTCACGCCGGGCGGTGTGGAGGCGTATCAATGTTTGCAGAAGAACATGTCGGGCCTGTCCTCCGGATGCCAAACCGCCGTTCGCGCCGTCGAGCCTGCTGCGGCGCCGAAGGCCGAAGCCGCGCCGAAGGCCGAAGCTGCACCCAAAGAGGCTGCACCCAAGGCGGAGTCCACGCCTGCCGCGCCGAAGGCTGAATCCGCTCCCGCCGCAAAGCCGGCTGCCGCGGCCGCGCCCAAGGCGGCGGCAGCAGCCGCGGCGGCCAAACAGCCGAGCAGCGCGCAGGTCGCTGCCGTCAAGAGCGCGTGCCGCGCCGATTATCCCAGGGTGTGCGCCAGCGTGCCGCCTGGCGGCGCGCCTGCGCTCGAATGCCTGGAGAAGAACAAGGCAAAGGTTTCGCCGGCCTGCGAGAAGGCTGTGAGCGCCGCGGCCGGCGGCGGTGGCGCGGCAGTAACGGCGGCACCTGCGGGCGCAGCTCCTGCGGCGGCGGCAGCACCGGCAGCGGCACCTGCCGTGATCGTGCTGCGCCCGCTGCGGCCACGCGAAGAGCTGTTCATCGTCCAGTCCGCATGTCGCGAGGATGTCCGCACGCTGTGCGGCAGCGTGGCGCCAGGTGGCGGTCGGATCATCCAATGCGTTGCCAGCAACGCCGCGTCGTTGTCGCCCGCCTGCAAGGACGTGCTGGCGCCGTTCGCTGCACGCTAGAGGAGCGTGGCCATCCGGCGGCTGCACTACCGTGGTGAACGGCGGCTGAGCAAAGTGCGGCGTCTGACGTGCGGATGGCCAAGCCAGCGCGGTTTGGCTATGCTTCGCACTCACTGCTTCGGACACGCGCCAAACGCGCGTCCGGGCACGAGCTTCGGCGCGCCCGCGCTTTGCCGATAATTCCGCTGGCGCGGGAAGCCGGAGCACATTAGTCTACCCCTAGATAGTAAGTATACTGTCAATCAGGGAGGACAGACGTTGCGGATCGCCGTGATTGGCGGAGGCCCCGGTGGGCTCTACTTCGCCTATCTCTGGAAGAAGCGTCACCCCGAGGATCAGGTCGACCTGTTCGAACAGAACCCGGCCGACGCGACCTGGGGCTTTGGCGTGGTGTTCTCCGACCAGGCGCTGGAATTTTTGCGTGCCGACGACCCCGAGACGGTCGACGCAATCGCGCCGCACATGGAGAGCTGGGAGAACATCACGCTGAACCTGAGCGGCGACAGCGTGGCCATTGACGGTGTCGGCTTCTCCTCGATCGGCCGGCTCGAGCTGTTGCGATTCCTGCAGCAGCGCGCGCTCGATGCCGGCGTCACCCCGCGCTTCGACACGCCGATCCACTCCATCGACCAGCTCAACGGCCACGATCTGATCGTTGCCGCCGACGGTCTGAACTCGCTGGTGCGCCGCGCCTTCGAGGGCGATTTCGGCACCTCGCTGTCCTACTCCTCCAACAAGTTCGTCTGGTACGGCACCTCCAAGCGCTTCGACACGCTGTCGCAGACCTTCGTCAAGACCGACCGCGGCGCCTTCAACGCCCATCACTACCGCTATTCGCCGACCATGAGCACGTTCCTGGTCGAATGCGATCATGCGACGTGGCAGGCCTATGGCTTCGCCTACAAGGACGTGGAGCAGTCCAAAGGAGTCTGCGAGGAGGTGTTCGCCGACACGCTCGGCGGCCGCTCGCTGGTCTCCAACAAATCGGTCTGGCGCAACTTCCCCTGGGTCTGGAACGAGCACTGGTCGTTCAAGAACATGGTGCTGCTCGGCGACGCCCTGCACTCGGCGCATTTCTCGATCGGCTCGGGCACGCGGCTCGCGATCGAGGACGCCATTGCGCTGGTCAAGGCGCTGGAATCGGATGCCCATCTCTCCACCGCCCTGCATCGCTACCAGGCCGCGCGAAAGCCGGTGGTGCAGAAGCTCGTCAACGCCGCGCGGACCAGCGCTTTCTGGTACGAGCACTTTGCTCAGCACATGCAGCAGGGCTTGATGGACTTTGCCTACAGCTACATCACCCGCTCAGGCCGCATCGACGACTCCCGCCTGCGCGCGATGTCGCCGGCCTTCATGGCGCGCTACGAAGCCGCCAAGAACGGTGGGGACGAGGCATGAGCGGGCAGATTAACGACCAGGTGCCCGCCGACAGCGCGGGCGCGCGCGAGATCGGCTTTTCCGTTCCGCAGGTCTACAATGCCAGCCGCGTGCTGTTCGACAATGTCGGCAAAGGCCGCGGCGACAAGCTCGCGCTCATTGGCCCCGCGGGCACGCGCACCTACGCCGAACTCTGCGCGGAAGCCTGCCGCTGGGGTAACGGCTTTGCCTCGCTCGGCCTCAAGCGCGGCGATCGCGTGCTGCTGTTCCTCGACGATACCCCGGCCTATCCGGCCGCGTTCTTCGGCGCGGTGCGCGCCGGCTTCGTGCCATTGCTGATCAACACGCTGACGCCGCCGGATCTGCTGCAATTCTATCTCGCCGATTCCGGCGCTTCTGTCGCGGTGGCGGATGCCGAGTTCTGTGCACGATTCAACGCTGAGGCCTGCAAGGACACGAGCCTGCACACCTTGATCGTCGTCAATGGCCCGGCGAGCGATCACGCCGCGCCGAACGCCGTTTCCGCCGCAGGCTGGCTCCCGCAATTTCCGACTGAGCTCGCGGAGGCCGACACGCATCGCAACGAGATGGCGTTCTGGATGTACTCGTCCGGGTCGACCGGCCGGCCCAAGGGCATCGTGCATCTCCAGCACGACATGGCCTATAGCGAGGTCGCCTTTGCGCAGAACGTCTTGAAGCTGACGCCGTATGACATCTGCTTCTCGGTGCCAAAAATCTTCTTCGCCTATGGCTTTGGCAACGCGATCACCTTCCCGTTCTCGGCGGGCGCGACCACGCTGCTGTTGCCGGGCCAGCCGAAGCCTGCGGCGATCTTTTCGGCGATTGAGCAGTACAAGCCGACGGTCTTCTTCGGCCTGCCGACGCTTTATACATCGCTGACCAAGGCCGAGGGTGCGAACAAGACCGACTTCTCGTCGCTGCGCATGGCGCTCTCAGCCGCCGAGGTGCTCTCGGCCGACGTTTTCAACGGCTGGAAGACGCTCACCGGTCTCGAGATTGTCGAAGGCCTCGGCTCGACCGAGGTGCTGCACATCTATCTCTCCAACCGCATCGAGCGGAAGAAGCTCGGCGCGGCCGGCCTGCGCGTGCCCGGCTACGAGGTCGCGCTGCGCGACAAGGACGGCCGCGATGTCGCCGACGACGAGGAAGGCATCTTGTGGGTACGCGGCGATTCCAACACGCCGCTGTACTGGAACCGGCCGGACAAATCCGCCGAGACCATCCGCGAAGGCGGCTGGATCTACACCGGCGACCGCTTCGTGCGCGATGCCGACGGCTTTCACTTCTTCCGCGGCCGCGCCGACGATCTCATCAAGATATCCGGCCAGTGGGTCTACCCGCTCGAGGTCGAGCTGTGCCTCTCCGACCATCCAGACATCCGCGAATGCGCGGTGTTCGCCGCCGAGCTGCCGGACCGGCGCATGACCCTGAAGGCGGTCGTGGTGATGAACAGCCGCGCGGCCGATCAAAGCGAAGCGACCCGCAGGCTGCAGGATTACGTGAAGGGCAAGCTGCTTCCGTACAAATATCCGCGTGAGGTGATCTTCATCGACGAGCTGCCGAAGACCGGCACGGGGAAGATCGACCGGCAGGCGTTGTTGCGGATGTAAGCCTCCGCACTCGGCCGCCGCGCCCTCAGTGTCGTCCCGGCGAAGGCCGGGACCCATACGCCGGGGCAGCAGTGTGGCGCTAGAAGGTCATTGCCTGTCTTCGCCAAACCAAACTCGGTGGTTATGGGTCCCGGCCTTCGCCGGGACGACGGCGGTATTTGACGCCCCCCTCACCCCGCCTTCCCCAGATGCTCCCGCGCGTCCTCCGCCCGGAGCGGCACCCGCGATGCCTCGTTGTTGAGATCGACGAGCTGCACCAGGAGCCCCATCAACGCCTTGCGGTCCGCAGGCTTGAGCGGCTCGAGCATCCGCGCCTGGGCGCGTTCGACGGCGGGAATGATGTCACGCAGGATCGCCGCGCCTGATTTGGTCAGATAGAGCAGCTTGATCCGCTTGTCTTCCGGCGCCGGCCTGCGCTCGACGAAATCCTTGGCCTGAAGCCGCTCGATCACGCTGCCGAGCGTGGAGCGGTCGAAGGCGATCACCGCGGACAGCCGCGTCGCGTCGATGCCGGGATGGGTGTGGATCGCGATCAGCGCCGCGTATTGCACCGGCGTCAGATCGAACGCCTTACACTCCTCCATGAAGATCGAGACGGCGATCTGCTGCATGCGCCGGAACAGATAGCCCGGCGCGGCGTAGACCGCGTCTATCGTGATCGGAGGGGCAGGCTTACTCGGCATCGGGCTGCTTCTCCGGCGCGGCGTTGACGAACGCCGGCAGCGCCTTGGCCGCAGCTTCCGCCTTCAGCAGACGCGGATAGGCGGAGACGTCGACGCCGAAGCGGCGCGCATTGGCGAGCTGCGGCACCAGGCAGAGATCGGCGAGCGTCGGCGCATCCCCGAAGCAGAACGGGCCCGGCTCGTTTCTGATCAGCGTCTCGCAGGCCGCGAGCCCCTCGCGGTTAACCCACGCCGCCCAGTCCTGAACCTTCTCCTCGGCCAGGCCGAGCTCGCGTAGCCGCGCCAGCACCTTCAGATTCTGCACGGGGTGAGTGTCGCAGGCGATCGCCAACGCGAACGCCCTCACCTTGGCGCGCTGCAACGCATCCCTCGGCAACAGCGGCGGGTTGGGATGGGTTTCGTCGAGCCATTCGATGATGGCGACCGATTGGGTCAGCACTGCGCCCGCATCGTTCTCCAGCGCGGGCACCAGGCCCTGCGGATTGATGGCGAGATAGGCGGGCGCGCATTGCTCGCCCTCGCGAAGGTGATGCGGCAGGTGCTCGGCACCGAGGCCCTTGAGGTTCAGCGCGATCCGTACCCGGTAGGCGGCGCTGGAGCGGAAATAGCCGTGCAGCTTCATCGGAACCCTCCCGTTTCATTCTTGTTCGGCACGTTGACGCTACCTAGATCGTAAGTATACTGTCAATCAACAAAACGACGGGAGCCGCACCATGGAAGCCGTGACCAAGACGCCGGAACGCGAGGCGTTCTACAAGAAGATCGACGGCGAGAATCTCACCGCGCTCTGGACCGTCATGAGCGATTTGATCACGCCGGAGCCGAAGAGCGCCTGCCGGCCGCATCTGTGGAAGTTCGACATCATCCGCGACTACATGACCGAAGCCGGCAAGCTGATCACGGCGAAAGAAGCCGAGCGGCGCGTACTGGTGCTGGAGAATCCCGGCCTGCGCGGGCAGTCGAAAATCACCACGTCGCTCTATGCCGGCGTGCAGATGGTGGTGCCCGGCGACGTCGCGCCCGCCCACCGGCACAGCCAATCGGCACTGCGCTTCGTGCTCGAAGGCAAGGGCGCCCACACCGCGGTCGACGGCGAGCGCACCGCGATGGAGCCCGGCGACTTCATCATCACGCCCTCGATGACCTGGCACGATCATTCCAACGAGACCGATCAGCCGATGTTCTGGCTCGACGGTCTCGACATTCCGCTGGTGCAGTTCTTCGATTGCTCCTTCGCGGAAGGCTCCAAAGAGGACCAGCAGAAGATTACAAGGCCCGCCGGCGACAGCTTTGCGCGCTACGGCCACAATTTGCTGCCGGTCGACGTGAAGCGGAGCTCGAAGACCTCGCCGATCTTCAGCTATCCCTATGCCTACACGCGCGAGGCACTGGAGAAAGCCCGCACGAGCCAGGAATGGGACGCCTGTCACGGGCTGAAGCTGAAGTTCAGCAACCCCGAGACCGGCGACTTCGCGATGCCGACCATCGGCACCTTCATCCAGTTGCTGCCGAAGGGCTTCAAGACCGCGCGCTATCGCGCGACAGACGCAACGGTGTTCTGTCCGATCGAAGGCCACGGCCGCACCCGCATCGGCGACGCGACCTTCGAATGGGGCCCGCGCGATTTGTTCGTGGTGCCGAGCTGGCAATGGGTGACGCACGAGGCTGACATGGACGCGGTGCTGTTCAGCTTCTCGGATCGGCCCGTGCAGCAGAAGCTGGATCTGTTTCGGGAAGATCGCGGGAATGCGTGAGGTGCGCTGCTGGTAGCATCGTCATTGCGAGCGCAGCGAAGCAATCCAGAATCTTTCCACGGCGACAGTCTGGATTGATTCGCTGCGCTCGCGACGACGGAGTAAACCTCATCGCCAGTGCAACAGCCGCATCTCCAGCCAGTTGATCACCCGCCCTACCATCAACCCAAACACCGACAGAATCACCACGCCCGCGAGCAGCTGATCCGTCTGCATCAAATTGCCGGCCTGCAGCACGAACGCACCGATGCCGTACTGCGCGCCGATCATCTCGGCGCTAACGACGAGCAGCAGCGCCACCGACGACGTGATGCGGAAGCCGGCGAGGATCGCGGGCAGCGCGCCCGGCCACACCACCTTGCGCACGATGGTGGCGAACGGCACGTTGAAGCTCTGCGCCATGCGGATCAGGTTGCGCGGCACGGCGTCGACGCCGCTATAGACCGAGATCGCGGTCGAGAAGAACACCCCGAGCGCAATGGTCGCGATCTTGGGCTCTTCACCGATGCCGAGCCAGAGGATCAACAGCGGCAGCAGCGCGATCTTCGGGATCGGGAACAGCGCCGAGATGAAGGTGATGCCGACGCTGCGCGCCAGACGCGACAGGCCGATGGCAAAGCCAACCGCCACACCGGCCGCCGTGCCGAGCAGCCAGCCGACACCGATGCGCAGGAGCGACGCGGAAAGGTGCTGCCACAGCGCGCCCGAGATCGCGAGCTGGTAGATCGCACGCGCGATCGCCGATGGCGGCGGCAGGAACAGCGGATTGACGAGGCCGGTGCTGCCGGCCGCCTGCCAGATCGCAATGACCAGCGCGAGCGCGATCCAGCCGCCAAAGCGGCTGCTCGCCGGCACGAAGCCGGCGCCGCGAAAGCGGACGCGTCGGACCGCTTCATCCTTCGCAGATGGTCCCGCCGGAGCGCGATCAAGCATGCTGAACCTCGCGCTCGGCATCGATCGCCTCGTTGCGAATCAGCGACCAGATCTGGTTCTGAAGCGCGAGCAGCTTTTCACGGGCTGCAATGTCACCGCGCTCAGTGCGCGTCATCGGCACCGCCACGACTTCGCGAATGCGGCCTGGACGCCGCGACAGCACCACGATCCGGTCGGCAAGCCGCGCCGCCTCTTCGAGATTATGCGTGACATAGACCGCGCCCATGCCGCCATCGGCGAGCAGCCGGACGAAATCCTCCATCAGCAGTTCGCGGGTCTGCGAATCCAGCGCCGAGAGCGGCTCGTCCATCAAGAGAATGGCCGGCCGGACCGCGAGCGCGCGCGAAATGCCGACGCGCTGGCGCATGCCGCCGGACAGCTGCTTTGGATAGGTTTTGCGAAAATCGGTCAGGCCGGTGCGGCGCAAGGCATCGTCGACCAGCGCGCGGCGCTGCACGGCCGAGAGCTGGGTGTGCAGCAGCGGGAATTCGACGTTCTCCTCCACATTGGCCCAGGGCAGCAGCGCGAAGTCCTGGAACACGAAGGTGAGAGGATTGAGACTGTCCGCCGGCGGCGATCCACGCAGCTCGGGCGCGCCGGAGGTCGGCAGTAACAGCCCGCCCAGTATCGACAGCAGCGTGCTCTTTCCGCAGCCCGAGGGCCCCACGATCGCCACCACCTCGCCCGCGCTGACGGTGAACGAGACGTCGTCGAGCACGGCGAGTTCGCCGAAACGATGGGTGATGTGGTTGGCGATCAGGTCCATAGGCTGCGTTCTACTCTCAATCCGCCTTCACAAATTCCTTGGCTATGATCGCATTCGCGTCGAAGCCCTTGTCGGCAAAACCCTGCTCCTGGAGCCATTTGATCTGATTGTCGACGTTCTTCACATCCAGCTTGCCGTCGGGATCGATATAGGCGCAATTGCCGACCACCTGCTCGACCGGCAGGTTCGTATATTTGGCGATGATCTCCAGCAGCGGCTTTGTCTTGTCATTGATCGGCGCGACGCCGTCCTTCATCGCGGCAAGGATGACGTCGTGATATTCGCGGTCGGCCTTTGCCAAAGCGCCGAGCAGCTTCGTCACCAGCACCTTGTTGGTCAGCGTCTTCGGCGAGGCGAACACCGCGCCCAATTGCCAGGGTGTCTCGTCGCCGACCCAGCCAAGAAACTTCGCACCGCCGTCATCCATCAGCTTTCGCGCGGTGGAGATCGGCAGCAGCGCCGCATCCACCGTCTCGCCCTTCAGCGCGGCCGCCGCATTCGACAGCGATTGCAGCGGGACGATCTTCACGTCGGCGAGCTTGAAGCCGTATTTGTCGGCAAGCAGGCCGAGCGAATAGTGAAAGGAGGAGCCGACCTGCGTCATCGCCACGCGTTTGCCGGCGAGATCCTTCGGCGTCTTCAGGCCGCTCGCATAGGCGTTGTTGCTGGCGAAATAGCCGATCAGGGGATAACCGGCCTTCTCGCGGCTCATGCCGCCGATCACCTTGAGCACGCCCTTGCCGGCGAGATTGTAAAGACCGGCGGTGAAGGCGGTGACGCCGAAATCGATGTCGCCTGAGGTGGTGGCCACCGCGATCGGCTGCGCCGCATCGAAGAATTTCAGCTCGACGTCCAGGCCGACCTCGCGGAAATAGCCCTTGTCCTGCGCGATGAAGACCGGCGCGGAGGAGGATAGCCTGAGCACCCCGATCCTGGCCTTCAGCGCGTCCTCGGCTCGGGCCGTGCCCATCGCTGTGATCGCCATAAGGCCAGCTAGCGCGAGCCGCACAATTCCGGTCATTTCGTTTCCTCGCCGTCGTTATCTTGCAGTCGGTTACAGGCCCTCGGGCACGGGCTGGTCCCGTCCGATGAAGGCGCCCTGTTGTTTCAACGTTTCCTGCAGCTTTTCAACGGGGATGTCACGCGGGATCCGGTTTCCGGAGAGCGCCAGCGCTGCGGCGGAACCGGCCGCCTCGCCCATCACGAAGCAGGCACCGGAGACCCGCGCCGCCGATTGGCCCTCATGGGTCATCGAGGCGCAGCGGCCGGCGACCAGAAGATTGTCGACGCCTTCGGGCACCAGCATGCGGTAAGGCAGCTCGTTATACCCGCGCGATTCCGGGATCGGCGGGAAGGTGAAGACGACGTCGCCGGGGACATGGGCCTCGATCGGCCAGCCATTGACCCCGATGGAATCCTCGAACGAGGCGCAGCCGAGCACGTCCTCGCCGCTGAGCTGATAGCCGCCGGTGATGCGGCGGGTTTCGCGGATGCCGAGCTGCGGCGGCAGATCGACGATGTAGGATTTTTCAAAGCCCGGCACGGTGCGCAGGAATTCGAACGCGGCCAGCGCCTGCTTGCGGCCCTCGATCTCGCCACGGGTGAGATCGTCAGGCTCGATGCCGTTGATGGCATGGCCGTCCTCGCGCGCCACTTGGGTGAAATTCACCCGCCATTCGATGCCGGATTTCTGCGGCCGCACGATCGCGCTCTTGCGCGGGAATGTGTGGGTGCCGGCGGCGGTGGCCTGCTCCATCAATTGCGGGATGGTGCGCCAGGCATCGCCGGCCTTCGCGGGATCGATGCCGTTGAGGCGGAGCATCATCGAGGGATACATCGGATGGCCGTGCTCGTCGCCGAATTCGAACGGCGCGCCGGCCCAGACCGCGAGATCGCCGTCGCCGGAGCAATCGATGAAGATCTCCGATCGCACCGCCTGTCGGCCCGCCTTGGTCTCGACCATCAGCGCATCGATGCGGCTGTTAGCGCCCATCACGACCCCGGCACCGAGCGCGTGGAAGAGAATGTGCACCTTGTGACTGGCGAGCAGTTGGTCGGCCGCGATCTTGTAGGCGGCGGTGTCGTAGGCCTGGGCGAAGACCTTGCCAAGGATGAGATGCGGCGCGTTGAGGCCGTTCAAATGGTTGATCCGCGCCAGCAGCTCGGACGCCATGCCCTGCACCAGCCGGTGGGCCTGGCCATAGACATTGCCGTGCAGGCCGCAGAAGTTGGTGACGCCTGCGGCAGTGCCCATGCCGCCGAGAAAGCCGTAGCGCTCGATCAGCAGCGTCTTCCGCCCAGCGCGCGCAGCTGAGGCCGCCGCCACGATGCCGGCCGGACCGCCGCCGAGCACGACCACTTCATATTCGCCGTAGAGCGGCACATGGCGTGCCGGTTCTTCGATCGTCGTGGCCTGCATGGCGCGTCCTGTCCCTGAAAGTCTCTTGCTTGGGCCGGACTATGAATTAACTCGGACCGAGCTACAATCCGCCAAAATAGACGATCAGCTTTCTCGAATCGCGAAAGGTCGAAATGGACATCCTGGTGAACTTGCAGGCGTTCCTCGCGACCGCCGACGCCGCCGGCTTCTCCGCGGCCGCGCGAAAACTCAATGTCTCGACGTCGGTGGTGGCCAAGCGCGTCACGCAGCTGGAGGCGCGCATCGGCACGCCGCTGTTTCACCGCTCGACCCGGCAATTGCGGCTGACCGAGGCCGGCCAGCGCTACGTGCATCGCGCCCGCGGCGTCGTCACCGACGCCACCGATCTGCTGTCGCGCATGGGCGAGAAGGGCCATGATCTCGTCGATCATCTGCGCATCAAGGCGCCGACCTCGCTGACGGTCGCGCGGCTTGCGGACGTCTTCACCGCCTTCCAGACCCAGAACCCGCGGCTGAAGCTCGATATCGTGCTGTTCGATCGTCCGGTCGATCCCGTCACCGAAGGCTTTGACATCGCCATCGGCGCCTTCCCGCATTCCTTTGGCGGTGTCGTCGACGAGCCCCTGTGCCCGCTGAAGCGGCTGCTCTGCGCCTCGCCTGCCTATTTGAAGAAACACGGCACGCCAAAACATCCGCGTGATCTGGTCGAGCATCGCTGTCTCAGCTTTCTGCCGACTGGCCCCGAATGGATCTTTGACGGGCCGCGCGGCCGCATCAGCGTCCAAGTCAGCCCGCTGCTGTCCTGCAACGAGGGCCAAGTGCTGGCGCGCAGCGCCATCGCCGGCAACGGCATCGTGCTGATATCGGACTATCTCGTCGCGGACGCCTTGCGCGACGGCGCGCTCAAGCCGGTGCTACGCGAGTTTCCGATTCCGGAATTGTGGGTGAAGGCGGCGATCCCCGAGCGGCGACGCAATGCAGCCGCGGTGCAGGCGCTGCTCACCCTACTGAAAACGTCACTGGCGGCGTCGCTGTAAAAGTCCGTAGCCTGGATGGAGCGCAAGCGTAATCCGGGTTCGTGCCACGCGAGGGCAGTCAGGAGACTCGACTCGGTTGGTCCGCCCCGGATTGCGCTTCGCTCCATCAGGGGCTACTCGCGTTCAGCTTTCCCCCAATTCGCCGCGCGCTTCTCGGCGAACGACGCCAGCCCTTCCGCGGCTTCCGCGCTCTGGCGCTTGAGCGAATGCAGGTGCACGAGCCGCTTGTAAGCGGCATCGTCCACCGCCATGCCGCCGAACGAGCTCTCCAGCGCCAGCCGCTTGGTCTCGGCCATCGCCTGCGGTCCGTTGGCAAGCAACTGCTCGACCACCTTGGCGCCGGCGACCTCGAGATCGGCGAGCGGCACCACCTCGTGGACGAGGCCGATGCGGCGGGCGTCCTCGGCGCCGAAACGCTCACCAGTCAGCGCGTAGCGGCGGACTTGCCGTACGCCGATGGCATCGCAGAGCTGCGGGATGATGATGGCCGCCGTCAGGCCCCAGCGCACTTCGGTGATCGAGAACAGCGCGTTGTCCGCCGCGATCACGACGTCGCAGGCCGCGATCACGCCGGTGCCGCCGCCAAAGCAGCCGCCCTGCACCAGCGCGGCCGTCGGGACCGGCAGCGTGTTGAGCCGCTGCACCGCCTCGAACGTCGCCCGCGACGCCGCCTCGTTCGCCTCGCTCGATTGCGGCCGCACGCCGTTGATCCACTTGAGGTCGGCGCCGGCCTGGAAATGCTTGCCGTTGCCCTTGAGCACCACGACGCGAAGGTTGGGCTTGCTGCCGAGATCGTCCATGGCCGCGAGCACGCCCCCGATCAACGCGCCGTCATAGGCATTGTTCACTTCGGGCCGGTTCAACGTGACGGTCGCAACCCCACGCGCATCGAGGGTCCACAGGACGGGGCTGTCGGTCATCGGTGTTCCTCCGCTAGTTTGTTTGGCGCGCACTATGACCGAGGCTCCGCACCTTGATCCATATCTTTCGAGCGTAGGGCAGCCGCGTCCATCGCATGGCGGCTTATGTCATGCTGCCGCGGGTCGGCATTAAGGGATCAGGGACGGACATCACATGCGCATCTGCATTTTCGGCGCGGGCGCCGTCGGCAGCCATATCGCGGTCAGGCTGGCCCGTGCCGGCCACGAGGTCTCGTGCGTGATGCGCGGCGCGCACCTGGAGGCAGTCCGGGCCAACGGCCTCAAGCTGCGCGTCGGCGATTCCGAGGTCTCCGCCAAGGTGAACGCGTCGGGCGATCCGGCCCAGCTCGGCCCGCAGGACGTCGTGATCTCGACGCTCAAGGCCACCGCGCTCCAGGGGCTGGTCTCCAGCATCAAGCCGCTGCTGCAGGACGACACCGCCATCGTGTTCGCGCAGAACGGCATTCCCTGGTGGTACGCGATCGGCCTGCCGCCGCGACACCCGACCCCGCCCGACATCTCCTTCCTCGACCCGGGCGGACGCCTGCGCGCCTGCATCCCGAAGGAGCGGATCGTCGGGGGCGTGGTCTTCTCCTCCAACGAGGTGATCGCGCCCGGCGTGGTGCAGAACCTGACGCCCGACCGCAACCGCCTGCTGATCGGCGAATGCGACGATCGCAATTGCGCGCGCATCACGACGCTCCGCAGTGTCTTCACCGACGCGCGGCTGGAATCGCCGCCGGTCGCCGAGATCCGCGAGGCGATCTGGTCAAAGCTGCTGACCAACATGTCGTTGTCGGTGCTGTGCCTGCTCACCGGCCAGACCGCGCGCGGCGTGCGCGACGATCCTGCGTTCGCCGAGGTCATCCCGCGGATGCTGAACGAGGCCAACGAGATCGCCCAGCACTTCATACCCGAGGTCAAGCGCGTATCACGCAGCGGCCCCGCCCCCAATCACAAGCCGTCGCTGCTGCAGGATTACGAGCTCGGCCGCGCCATGGAGATCGACGTCCTGGTGAAGGCGCCCCAAGCCTTCGCGCGCACCGCCGGCCTGTCCACGCCAACGCTCGACCTGATCGCCGCCCTCGCGATCCAGAAAGCGCGCGACAAAGGGCTTTATTCGTCGTGAGATTTCAGGCGAGCTTGTCGATCCAGGCCGCGAGCGCATCAAGCACCTCCGTCAGCGCCTCTTCATTGCTGCGGCCGGACTTTTTCAGCACCGCGAAGGAGTGATCGCCGCCTTCGATCTCATGCAGCGTCGCCTTCGGGGCAAGAGCGGCGATGACCGGCCTGAGGAGGCCGAGATCGGCGAGCCCGTCGCGGGTGCCTTGCAGGAATAGCATCGGGATCTCGACACGGGCCAGGTGCTCGGCGCGCTCCGTCGACGGCTTCTTGTCGGCGTGCAGGGGAAAACCGAGGAAGGCGAGCCCTTTGACATCAGGCAGTGGAGTCTTGGACTGCGCCTGCGAGGTCATGCGCCCGCCGAAGGATTTTCCGCCCGCGACGAGCTTCACACCGGGGCAGAGCCGGGCGGCTTCCTCGACTGCTGCGCGGATCGTGGCATGGGCGACCGCCGGCTGGTCGGGACGGCCCAGCTTGTTCTCCATGTAGGGAAAATTGAAGCGGAAGGTCGCGATGCCGCGAGCGGCGAGTCCCTCCGCAATCTTGTCCATCGATGCATGCCGCATCCCTGCACCGGCACCATGCGCCAGCACGTAGCAGGCGCGCGCATCATGCGGCTGCATCAGGATCGCGGACACCGTGCCGATGCGCGCGATGTCGAGCTTGAGCTCTTGAGTTTTCACAGCCACAATCAACCATTCCGACAGCCGCTACTCCGGCCGCCTTGGTAGCGTCACCGGCGCAGCCTGAAAACACAATAATTGCCGCTGCCGACTGGCCTACCAAGCCGGAACACTGCATCAACCGAGGTTTCCATGTCCTACCGCTCCTCCTGGATGACTGAAGAGCTCGAAATCTTCCGCGACCAGTTCCGGAAATACCTTGCCAAGGATCTGGCCCCGCATGCCGAAAAATGGCGCGAGCAGAAGATGGTCGACCGCTTTGCCTGGCGCGGGCTCGGCGAGATGGGCGCGCTGCTGGCAAGCGTGCCGGAGGAATATGGCGGCCTGGGCGCCACCTTCGCCTATGATGCCGCCGTGCTCGACGACCTCGAGAGCACGGTACCGGAGCTGACGACAGGCGTCTCCGTGCACAGCGCCATCGTCGCGCACTACATCCTCAATTACGGCTCGGAGGAGCAGAAGAAGCGTTGGCTGCCGAAGATGGCTTCGGGCGAGATGGTCGGCGCCATCGCCATGACCGAGCCCGGCACCGGCTCGGATTTGCAGGCCGTCAAGACCACCGCCAGGAAACAGGGCAATTCCTACGTCATCAACGGACAGAAGACTTTCATCACCAACGGCCAGGCCGCCGATCTCGTCATCGTGGTCGCGCGCACCGGCGATGTCGGCGCCAAGGGCATTTCGCTGATCGTGGTCGAAACGTCGGGCGCGGATGGATACAAGCGCGGGCGCAACCTCGACAAGATCGGCCTGCATGCCTCCGACACGTCCGAGCTGTTCTTCGACAACGTCGCGGTCCCGCCAGACAATTTACTCGGCGGCGAGGAAGGCCAGGGCTTCGTGCAACTGATGCAGCAATTGCCGCAGGAGCGCCTCGCGCTCGCGGTCGGCGCGGTCGCCGCGATGGAGCGCGCGATAAAACTCACCGTCGACTACACCAAGGAGCGAAAGGCGTTCGGCAAGCCGCTGATGGATTTCCAGAACACCGCCTTCAAGCTGGCCGAGCGCAAGACCGAAGCGATGATCGCGCGCGTCTTCGTCGACTGGTGCATCGAGCGGCTGGTCGCCAAGGACCTCGACACCGTCACGGCGTCGATGGCGAAATACTGGTGCTCGGAGAAGCAGGTCGAGACCGCCGACGAATGCCTCCAGCTGTTCGGCGGCTACGGCTACATGCAGGAATATCCGATCTCGCGCATCTTCATCGATTCCCGCATCCAGAAAATCTATGGCGGGACGAACGAGATCATGAAGCTGTTGATCGCCAGGTCGTTGTAATCAAATCGCTGTAATCAGGCCGCCGTGAGCGGCCTGCCGCTCAATTCGGATGCCACCAGCGGCCGCCGATCACGACGCCTTCGGAGACGATCTTGCGGTCGCCGATCAGGTGCTCGCCGACGACGTCCTCATAGTCGAACTGGCCTTCCCTCACCGAGATCAGCGTGGCGTCGCCGACGCTGCCCGGCTTGAGGCTGCCGAGCTCGGGGCGCCGAAGCGCCATCGCGGCATTGACAGTGGAGGTTGCGATGACGTCGGACAGCGGCATGCCCATGCACAGGAATTTCGACAGGGTCGTGACCTGGTCGAACGCCGGGCCGTCGATGCAGAGCTGATGGATGTCGGACGAGATGGTGTCCGGATAGAAGCCGTTGGCGAGCATGGCACGTGCGGTCTTGAACGCGAACGAGCCTTTGCCGTGGCCGATGTCGAACAGCACGCCGCGCTCGCGGGCGTCGAGCACCGCCCGCTTCACCGTGCCCTGCGCGGTCGCGGGCGTGTTGGGGAAAGGCCGGAACGCATGGGTGAGCACGTCACCGGGGCGCAGGCGCGCCAGCACCTCCTCGTAGCTCGGCGGCGGATGATCGATATGCGCCATCAAGGGCATGCCGACCTCGTTCGCGACCTCGAGCGCGATATCGAGCGGCACGACGCCCGACGTGCCCGAGGAGTGCAAACCCACGCGCACCTTGATGCCGACGATGAGGTCGCGGTTGGCATCGGCCACCTTGGCCGCCTCGATCGGATTCATCAGCCGCAGCTCCTCGCTCTCGCCCACCATGATCCGGTGCGAGAAGCCGAAAATGCCGGCATGCGAGACGTGCAAATAAGCGAGAATGCGGACCTGGCTCGGCTCGATCACATGCTTGCGGAAGCCCGCGAAATTGCCAGGCCCCGCGCTGCCGGTATCGACCGCAGTGGTAACGCCGGAGAGACGACAAAATTCCTCGGCGTCGATGCCGAGCGACGTGCCGCCCCAATAGACATGGGTGTGGAGATCGATCAGCCCCGGGGTCACGATGAACTTCGAGACGTCGCGCACGTCGGTGCCCGGATCAGCCTTCAGCCCACTGCCGATCGCAGCGAGCTTGCCGCCGGCAAAGGCGACATCCGTCACGGCATCGAGCTTCTGGGACGGATCGACCACACGGCCGCCGCGCAGGATCAAGTCGAAGGGCATTGTGGTCTCCGGATGGTGCGGTGAGGCGGGCCGGCAGTCAGTCCGGGCCAGGAAGGAAGCTTCGCGCTTCTAGCAATTTTTGCGCCGACAAGCGTGGCAAACGCAACGATTGCTCACTGAAAAACTGGCGATCCCGGGAAGACTCGAACTTCCGACCTACGGTTTAGGAAACCGTCGCTCTATCCGGCTGAGCTACGGGACCGCGGAACCCGCGGAGCGGGTTACCGGGGCTTCATATCAAAGCGGAGGCGGGATCGGAAGCCCTCCGCGTTGCTCAATGCGGCGGGCTGCCGGCCATCTCACGCCCGGATATTGTTGTCCTTGACCACCTTGCCCCAAATGGCGACCTGCTTGTCGAAGAAGGTCTTGAAGGCGGGGCCATCCTCGAGCAGCAGCGTCATCTGCTGCGTCTCCTTGAGCTGGGCGGCGGTCGCGGGCTCGCGCAGGATCTCCTTGGACGCGGTCGCGAGGCCTGCGACGATGTCCGGCGGCGTGCCGGTGGGCGCGAAGATGCCCCACCAGGCCAGCGTCTCGAAATCCGGAAAGCCCGCCTCGATCGCGGTCGGCGTATCCGGCAGGCCGGGCAGCCGCTCGCGGCCGAGCTGCAGGATCGGACGCAGCATGTTGGTGCCGAGCTGGGCCGCGACCAGCGCCGCAGATCCCGCGATCAGGTCGACATGGCCGCCGAGCACGTCGTTCATCGCGGGGCCACCGCCGCGATAGGGCACGTGCATGATCTCGACGCCGGCCTTGTTGCCGAGCACGGTCATGGCGAGATGGCCGAGCGTGCCGATGCCGACGGAGGCATATTTCACCGCGCCGGGCGTCGCCTTGCAGGCCGCCACCACGTCGGCAAAGCTCTTGTAGGGACGGCCCGCACCGGCGGCGATCACGTAAGGCGCAGTGCCGACCAGCAACACCGGCATCAGCTCGCGCTCGACATCGACCGGCGGCTTGTCGAGGATGGACGGGATCACCGCGTGGGAATCGAAGGTGACCAGGAACGTCGATCCATCAGGCGGGCTCTTGGCGACCTGCGCCGCGCCGAGCGCGCCGGCGGCGCCCGACTTGTTCTCGACGATGACGATTCGGTTGAGCTTGGTTTGCAGATGGCTCTGGAGCAGCCGCGCCATCGCATCGGTCGATCCGCCCGGCGGAAACGGCACCACCAGCGTGATTTTCGAAGCCTGCGCCAACGCCGGCCTCATCGCGAGAATAGCCGGCGCTGCGAGCAGCGTCCGTCGTGTGATCGTCATGGTATCCCTCCCCTGTTTTCTCGCGCCCGGCTTTTGCTCTTGGCGCTTTAGGTCATTCCGAAACCGGATCCCGCTTTTCTGTATTCTGGCCGCGGCGGACTGAAGATGTCCAGCACACGGGCTCCGTCGGGGCCGGCGCGCATGGTGTGCGGCACATTACCCGGCGTGCGCCAGAAGTCGCCTTTCTTCACGGCAATCTCCTCGTCACCCTGGACGCGGATGGCGGAGCCATCGAGCAGCACGCCCCATTGCTCCTCGGGATGATGGTGCAGCGTGCCTTGCGCATGCGGCGCCAGCGTCACCACCGACAGCATCGCCTGCTCGCCGGAGAAGATGCGCGTGGTCACGCCTGCCGCGAGTTCGCGAAACAGCCCGTCGCCGGTATCGTCGAGATTGTGGAATTCGTCCTTCTGGCTCACGCCATCCTCCCCTTTACGCTTTATTTTGCAGCAGACTGGCTCACGGCGGCCAGAAGGCGGTCCTTGAACTCACCCTTCACGGTAACATACACGCTCGACCAATGCCGGCTCTTGAACTCGCAGCTGCCTCGTGGGCAATATTCTTTGTCGTGATAGTCTCCATTAAGGACGCCGAACAGAGTCATTCGACCGTCCAACAGACGAAACAAAGCGCTACCTGATGCCCCTACTGTGAACTCGCAGCTCGTTTCGAATATCGACCAGTCCCTTACGTCGCGTATCTGGCACTCTTGAATCGTCTTGTTGAATGGGCCGTACCTGTCCCTCTTTCCCGTGGCTTCGATGTCGTAACCGACAACCGCCAGGACACGCTCCAACGCGACCACACTTTCAGTCCGTTCATTGATCTCGTAAGGCTTCACCTCCGCGGCCGACTCGAGCTTTGCCACTGCCCAATCGCTGACAATCGCCTTGGGCGCACTCTCAACGCATGTGCCCATCCATAGGGTCGCTGACAGAGGAATGGTACGCCTCTCGGCTCCGAGATAGTACTCGAAGATGCACTTGTCAGGTGCCGTATGGGGTTTGCAAAGGTCGCGAAACGCGTGAGCCGCCGTGGTAATCACGTCGCGCGCACCAGTCACTTGAGCGCTGCTATCTCCACCAGGACATCGCAGGACTCCACTTGCCGCAAAGCGCTTTTCCACCTCACCTCGGGGGAGACCGTTGGCTTTTGCGTAAACCCCTTCAGTTAGTCGTCGCTCTGTATCGGTCGAAGCGGCCTTGACTGCCAGATGATTATCAGTGACGCGATCGCGATTGAAAATGGGCGCTGCCCTGCGGCCGGAGCCAAAAAGCGGCATCTTCCACGAACCAACCTCGTTGCTTCCAGTGACCAACAGAACGAAGAAGCTAGGCAGGACGATCGCGTAATTCCTCGTCACTTGTATCCCCAGCAGCAAAAAGCACGAAGCAAGTCTGACCGAAACAAAGTTGTGAACTCAGTTTCGAAAGAGGCAATGGCCAACGTCGACGTGCGATCGATTCGACCATTGCTTTGACCTAAGCCTCGCGCGGATCAGGATTTGCCATACGAGCCCTGATATCGGCCCTCGCGGATCGCCTTCAGCGTCTCCTCCTCGCGCGCGACCTGGGCGCGCACGGCGTCCAGCAGCGCCGCGGCACCGGCGGCGGCAAACGACACCACGCCGTCCTCGTCGCCGACGACGATGTCGCCGGGCGAGATCACGCTGCCGCCGATCGAAACAGGCACGTTGATCTCGCCGGGGCCGTTCTTGTAGGGGCCGCGGTGGATCACCGCGCGGGCATAGCAGGGAAAGTCATCGGCCGCGAACGCCACAACGTCGCGGATCGCACCGTCGATGACATAGCCTTCGGCTTTGCGCCACTGCGCGATGTTCTTCATGATCTCGCCGACCAGCGCGCGGGTCTCATCGCCGCCGCCATCGACCACGATGACGTCGCCGGGGCCCACCAGCTCGAGCGCGCGGTGGATGGCGAGATTGTCACCGGGACGGGTGCGGACCGTGAAGGCCGTGCCCACCAGCTTGGCACCGCGATGATAGGGTTTTAGCCCCACTGCGCCCGGCAGCCGGCCGAGATTGTCCGAAATGACCGAGGTCGGCGCGCCGCGAAAACCCTCGATGATCTCGGCCGGCGGCTTCGGCACAGCGTTCGCAGCGATGGTGATGGTCATAATCTCAGTCCTTCCCGTGAATTCTCTTAATCGGCGTCCGCCCGCGCCTTCGCCGGCCGAATTCGGAAGGCGCGCCCCTCCTTCATCCACGCCGCGCGCTCGTCGCGCAACAGGGTGCGGCGAACTTTTCCGGAATCGTCGCGCGGCGGGGCGGTGACGATCTCGAAGCTCTCGGGGTGCTTGTAGCGGCTGAGCCTGTCTTTGAGAAAATCGGCCATGCCGTCGGCGATGGTCTGACCGTCCGCATCGCCCTCCGGCTCGATGATGGCGTGTACGCGCTGGCCCAATTCCGGATCGGGCAATCCCACCACCACGCAGGAGCGTACGCCGGGGCACTCGGAGACCGCGGCCTCGACCTCGGCCGGATAGATGTTGGCTCCGCCGCGCAACACCATGTCGGCGAGGCGGTCACCGAGATAAAGGTAGCCTTCCGCATCCAGCCTGCCGATATCGCCGAGCGATTCCCAGCCGTCCGCGCGGCGCTTCGGCTCGGCGCCGAGATAGTGATAGGTGGCATCCTTGCCGTCATTGTTGAGGAAATAGATCTCGCCGCTCTCGCCCGGCGCGACGTCGTTGCCGTCCTCGCCGATGATGCGCAAGCGCGCCATCTCGCCGATCTTACCGACCGAACCCTTGTGCGTCAGCCATTCCGTGCCGGAGATGATGCAGGAGCCTTGTCGCTCGGTGCCGCCATAGAGCTCCCAGATTCGCTCGGGTCCGAGCCAGGCGATCCAGTTCTCCTTCAGCCAGGGAGGCATCGGAGCTGCCATGTGGAAGACGGTTTGCAGGCTCGACACATCATAGGCGTTGCGCACGTGCTCCGGCAGCGCCCAGATCCGGTGCATCATGGTCGGGACGAAATTGACCCATTGCACGCGCTCGCGCGCGATTTGCCGCAGCGCCTCCTCCGCGTCGAACTTGACGAGGCCGGTGAGCTGGCCGCCGGTGAACAGCGCGTAGTGCGACACGATGAACGGCGCATTGTGATAGAGCGGGCCGGGATTGAGCAGCGAGACCCCAAAGGGAATATTGAGCGGCGGCGCGGCGGCCGTGTCGATCACCGCCGGCTGGTGATCGAGGATCACCTTCGGGCGGCCGGTCGATCCGCCGCTGGTCATGGCTTTCCAATAGCGCGCCACCGGTGCGGTGAGCGGATCGTCCGAAAATCCTTCCGGCACGAAATCCGCGGGCAGACGGTTCGGCGCGTTCCAGTCGGCTTCGCCGCCGACCACCAGCGCCGGCTTCAGGATATCGAGCACCGCGGCGGCTTCGCCGCGCGGCAGCCGCCATGACAGCGACGTCGGTGTCGCTCCGCATTTCCACACCGCAAACGAGGTCTCGAAGAACGCATTGCCGTTCGGCAAACCGATCGCGACAAAGTCGCCGGGCTTGACGCCCTTGGCCATGAACGCCCGCGCGCGCCGATTGGCGCCGCGCTCCAGCGCGTCCCATGTCAGCGTATCCTGCCCGTGACGGACGGCGATCGTGCCTTGCGGTTTGCGCTCGGCGTACCAGCGTGGCACGTCGGACAGGGGCAGCAGCATCAGGCGTTTCCACTTCGTTTTCTTGGCGTCGCCAATGAGGCGACCGCAGGATGAAGTGACGCTGTGACTCCTGCGCCACGTCAAGCAAAAAATGTCAGCATCGCAGCCATGAAATTCCCGGGTTCCATGGGTGACAAGTAGGCCATAAAGGGGCAAAAATCAGCCCGACTCAGTTCGGGTTGAGTTTTGCAAGGAATGCTCTCGTAGAATGTCGGACGTAGTTGCATCGCGTCGTGCGGCGCTTGTGGTTGCCGCAGCAGGATTTTTCCTGCTGGCGCCCTCGCATGCCCAGGCACAATGGTGGAAGCGCGCGCCTGTTGACTTCGAGGCCTGCGCCGACGCCGCCGAGAAAGCCACGACCAAATCCGAGAAGACGGCTGCGCTTGCCGACTGCAACGCCAAATTCGCCGGCCGGCGCAAGGCAGGTGGCGGCTATTCCTATTACGATTTCCTCCAGGATCGCACCTTCGACATCGCCGGCCCCAATCCGACGCCGGAGGAGCAGAAGAAGATCGACGAAGCCTACACCGCCTATCTCGCCAATCAGCGCCGCAGCAATGAAGCCGCGCAGGCCACCGCGCGCCAGCAGCGCGAGCAGCAGGAACAACAGCTGCAGCAGCTCCAGCGGGTCGCGTTGCGAACCGAGGTCGAGCGCGTGCCCGTGCCGGTCGAGCGGCCGAAAGTCCAGCAGGCCGCCATCGGCGACGCGCGGCCGCGGCCGAAGGGCGCACCCTGCACCAAGGGCTCGTTCTCCTGCGAATGGCCGCGGCTGTCGGATGGTTTGAACGATATCAAGAAGCTGTTCAGCCCGACGCCGAGCAAGCCCGCGAAGAAGGGCTGAGTTGCGGCAGCAGCTACAAGCTCCGCTGGTCGTCCCGGCGAAGGCCGGGACCCATAGCCACAGGGAGTAGTTGTGGCGAGAGACCGGTAACCACGCGTCTTCGCCAAATCCAATTCGGTGGTTATGGGTCCTGGCTTTCGCCAGGACGACGGCTGAGGATGTGGTCTCAGCCGTCCAGCTCACGCCCAAAGCCGCGCCTCAGCTCGTGTGCTTCTTCTTGCTGCGCTTGGGAGTTGCAACCGGCGCATTCACCGGTGCCGTTGTTGTCGGAGAACTGCCCAACTGCGACCTGCTCTCCTGCAATCGCCTGTCATAGCCAGGCGAATTCGTGACCGTCGGCGGCCGGGCCTCCGCGACTGAGGACGCGACGCAGAGCACGGCCAGCGCGAATCCGATCATCAGACGACGCTTCATCGTTGCTCCTCCCGTCGCACAGCCTGCACTCATGCGTTACCCGCGAATCTGCTGCGGCGTCAGCCGCGGTGGACCTTTGCCCGCGGCCTCAGCCTCTTTGATCACCGCAACAATGCGGCGCGACAGCGGCACGTCGACACTGTTCTGCTCGGCGAGCGCGATGATCGCGCCCTGGAGATAGTCGATCTCGGTCTTGCGGCCCTGCTTCAAATCCTGCCACATCGAGGAACGCGCCTCGGGATCGATCTTCATGGTCCGTCCCAGGATCAGGTTGAAAATCGGATCAGGCAGCCTCAGCAAGGTGGGCGTCCAGGACGACGGGATCGGCGTCGCCGAAACTGGTGTGATGCCGGCGGCCCTCATCGCAGCCAGCCCTTCCGCCATCTGGTCGGCGAACAGCCTTCGCCAGTCGCGGTTCGCCAATTGCGCGGCGAGCGGCATGTCGGACAGGGCGCTGAGCGCGTTGTTCAAATTGATGATCAGCTTGCCCCATTGCACGCCGGTGATGTCGCGGCTCGCGCGCATGGCGAGCCCCGGCACCGACAGCGCTGCGGCCGTGTTCGCATCATCCTCGCCGACATGAATGTCGCCGGAGGTCGAGCGGTGGAAGCGGCCCTCGCCCATCCCGACCACGTTGAAGGGCACCATGCCGGCGAGCACACGGCGGTCGCCGAGGCGCTCGCGCAGCACCGCGACATTGCCGACGCCGTTCTGCAGCGAGACGATGACGGCGTCCTGCGGCGCATGCTGCGCGATCTGGTCGGCAACCCCGGCCGTATCGGCGCTCTTCACCGTGACCAGCACGATGCCGGCGCTGTGAAAGATCGCGGGATCTTCCGACAGCGCGAGTCGGCCCGGGTCGAGCTTCGTCTCCAAGCCGTCGAAATCGGTCAGAAGCAGGCCGAACCGCTCGATCTCGGTCTTCACCCGCGGCCGCACCAGGAACGCGACGCGGCGGCCGGCAGCCGCCAGGGTGCCGCCGACGAAACATCCGATGGCGCCTGCGCCGGCCACCACGATCGGTCGATCCGTCATCACCTTGGCTTGCCCCCTCAACGATCTTCCCTCGATAGCAGAGGCTGTGCCTGCTGCCCATTCCCGCAGTTGCGGCGCAATCGCCTTGTAACCGTCATGACAGGCTCATATGTTTTCGAACGGGGCTTGTTACCGGCAAGAAAGCGCCAAAGGAGAACGCCATGGGTTTGCTCGACGTCCTCAACGGCATGCAGAACGGCCCGCGCGGCCCAAGCACGCCGAGTTCACAATCGTCATCCAGCGGCGGCATGTCGCCCATGACCATGGCGCTGCTTGGCCTGCTCGCCTGGAAGGCCTTCAAGCATTTGAGCGGCAACCAGAGCGGCAGCGCGCCGCAGCCGTCTCCGGCACCGACGCCGACGCATCTCCCCCCGTCGGTGAATGCAGGCGCTGGCGGCGGCCTCGGTGACCTGTTGAAGGGCGGCCTTGGCGGCCTGCTCGCGGGCGGCGCGGCCGGCAGCGTGCTCAGCGGCGGGCTCGGCGATCTCCTCAACCAGCTCCAGCAGAGCGGTCATGGCGACGCTGCCAATACCTGGGTCGGCAAGGGCGAGAACAAGGCGATCGCACCAGGCGACCTCGCCAATGCGCTCGGCGCCGACCAGATCGAGAGCCTGTCCGCCCAAAGCGGCCTGTCGCGTGATGAGCTGCTCTCGGGCCTCAGCCAGTATCTGCCGCAGGTGGTCGACCATCTGACGCCGGACGGACGGCTGCCGACCGAGCATGAGATCGCGGGCAGAGTCTGATTTAGTTTAGTCAAACGAGGGAAGCACGGACATGAGCATGGGTGGCTTGTTGTGGATCATCGTCGTCGGCTTCGTCGCCGGCCTCATCGCGCGTTGGCTGGCGCCGGGACCGAACAATCCGAGCGGCTTCATCCTCACCACCATCCTCGGCATCGCCGGCGCGTTTCTCGCGACCTTCATCGGCCAGGCCATCGGGCACTACAGTCCCGACCAGGGCGCGGGATTCATCATGGCCACCATCGGCGCCGTCGTGGTGCTGTTCATCTGGCACCGGCTGGTGGCGAGCGGTGTGATCAAGGGGTGAACACACTCGTTTTGCGGTGTGGCCGATCCACAAGTTCGGTGTCGTCCCGGCGAAGGCCGGGACCCATAACCACAACAGGTGGTGAGGCGCGAAACCGGGAATTGCCAGTCTTCGCCAAACTGAATTCGGTGGTTATGGGTCCCGGCCTTCGCCGGGACGACGCCTGTATTTGCCGCGCTAGCCGCGCGACTTCACGTCACCAAATGCATGCCCGCATCCATGCGCACGACCTCGCCGGTCATGTTGCTGGAGGCCGGCAACGCCAGGAAGCAGACGAGCTGCGCGATGTCTTCCGCCGATGATGCGACCTTCAGCGGCACCTTCGCCACGACGCTGTCGCGTACCTGCTTGGCGCCAGCCTCGCCGCGGCCCTTGGTGAACCAGGGCGTATCGATATAGCCCGGGCATACCGTGTTGACGCGGATCAGCGGCGCCAGCGCGCGCGACAGCGACAGCGTCATGGTGTTGAGCGCGCCCTTGCTCGCGGCGTATGCGATCGACGAACCGACGCCGCTGATGCCGGCGACCGAGGAGATGTTGACCACGGCCGACGGCCGCCCCGAGGCCTTGGCGCCGGCCTCGAGCAGGCTGCGCGCCGCGCGCACCATCTGGAACGGGCCGATGGTGTTGACGCCGTACAGGCGCTGGAAATCTTCCGCCGACAATCCATCGAGATCGGCATGAGCGACATGCTTGGTGGTGCCGGCATTGTTGACGAGCACGTCGAGCCGGCCCCAGCCGCCAGCTGCCGCAACGATCTTGCGGCAATCGTCATCCTTCGAGACGTCGCCCTGCGCGACTAGAACTTCCGGTGAGCCCGCCTTGCGGCACAGCTCAGCGGTCGCCTCCGCTTCCTTCTGGCTCGAGGAATAGTTGATGACGAGCCGCGCCCCGCTCCGTGCGAGAATTTCCGCGGTCGCAGCACCCAGGCCGGAGGCGGACCCCGTCACGATTGCGCACAAACTGTCCTTTGCCATCCGGATTTCCTTCCCCTTGATTGAATATCGACGTTCTGTTTAGCGAGTTTGCCGCGCCCTGCAAATCGAGCAAACTCCGCTAAGCGGAATTAGCCTTCTATAGTCCCTTGCGCCCATGCCCGCGCCGCAGGTTGACCTGCGATCAGCGCTTGTCAGGGCCATGGCTTTTTCGGATCATCGGGCGCAAGAAGAACCTGCGCGTCCGCCCACGGGGCGGGAAGCGCCAATGGCAAAACACGGGGAACGCTGTGGCGGAGAGTGACAATATCGTCGTCGAGACTGCGGAGAAAATCTTCGCCGATCTCGCCGATCCGCAGACCGTCAACAACGACAAGAAGGATTCATGGCAGGCGCCGCTGTGGCAGGCGCTGAGCGAAGCCGGCTTGCCGTTGGCCTGGGTGCCCGACGATCTCGGCGGCTCCGGCGCGAGCCTAGCCGACGGCTTTGCGCTGCTGAACGCCGCCGGCCGTTTCGCCGTCGCGGTTCCCTTGGCCGAGACCATGCTGGCCGGCTGGCTGCTGGCGCAGGCGAAGATCGCATCCCCCGAAGGAGAGATGACGGTGCTGCCGGCGTCGCCCAAGGATCGCATCACCCGCGACGCCGGCGGCGCGCTCTCCGGCCGCGCCCGCGGCGTGCCCTTCGCAAAGGCGGCAAAGCACTTCGCGGTGCTGGCCCACGGCAAGGACGGCGCCTCGATCGCGCTGGTCGATGCGGGCAGGGGTCGGATCGAGACCGGACTCAATGTCGGCTACGACCACAGCGACACCGTCACGCTCGACAAGGTCCAGCCCGTCACCATCAAACCCGCCCCAAAGGGCTTCGACCAGACCACAATGATGCTGATGGGCGGCGTCGCGCGCAGCCTTCAGATCGCGGGCGCGCTGGAATCGATGCTCGACATCTCCGTGCGCTATTCCAACGAGCGCGTCGCCTTCGAGAAGAAGATCTCCAAATTTCAGGCGGTGCAGCACAACCTCGCCCGCCTCGCCGGCGAGTCGGCTGCCGCCCTTGCCGCGGCGACCTCGGCCGCCGATGCCATCGCCAACGCAAGATCGTTCGACGACGCGGTCTATCTCGAAGCCGCCTCGGCAAAAATCCGCTGCTCGGAAGCCGCGGAAAAGGGCGGCGCGATCGCGCACCAGGTCCACGGCGCGATCGGCTTCACCCTGGAGCACATCCTGCACCGCTACTCGCTGCGGGCGCTGGCCTGGCGCGACGATTTCGGTTCGGAAAGCCACTGGGCCGTCGAGCTCGGCAAGCTCATTGCCAACCGCGGCGCCGACGAATTGTGGCCGCTCGTGGCTTCGCGCTGATCAGGGACGAGACAACAATGACCGCTGCCCTCCGTTTCGATCCGATCCGCCTGCCCGAGAAATGCGAGCAATTGCGCAAGGAAGTGCGCGCTTTCCTCGCGGAGGAAATCGCCGCCGGCACCTTCGATCCGCACAAGCCCAACCGCGAAGACACCGACGCGCCGGAATTTTCCCGCCGGGTCGGCGCCAAGGGTTGGCTCGGCATGACATGGCCGAAAAAATATGGCGGCCAGGAGCGCTCCTTCCTGGAGCGCTACGTCGTGACCGAGGAGATGCGCGTTGCCAACGCGCCGACGCGGCGGTTCTTCGTCGCCGACCGCCAGAGCGGGCCGGTGCTGATCAAGTACGCGCCTGAACACATCAAGATGGACATCCTGCCGCGCATCTGCCGCGGCGAGATCTGCTTCGCGATCGGCATGAGCGAGCCGAACTCCGGCTCGGACCTGTTCGCCGCGAAGACGCGCGCGACCAAGACCGACGGCGGCTATCTCATCAACGGCACCAAGATCTGGACCTCGTCGGCGCACATCGCCGACTACATGATCGCGATCTTCCGGACGTCGCAGCCGACCAAGGAAAACCGACGTCACGGCCTGACCCAGTTCCTGGTCAAGATGAAGCAGCCGGGCATCCAGGTGAACCCGATCGGCCAGATCACCGGCCAGTACGAGTTCAACGAGGTCGTCTTCACCGATTTCTTCGTGCCCGACGATCATGTGCTCGGCGAAGTCGACGGCGCCTGGAAGCAGGCCACCAGCGAGCTCGCTTATGAGCGTTCGGGCCCCGAGCGCTTTCTGGAGACCTATTACGTGCTGACCGAGCTGGTTCGCGCCGTTGGTCCCAATCCGGACACGCGCAGCGCCGAAGGCATCGGCCGGCTGGTGGCGCAGCTCCACACCATGCGGCGCATGTCGGTCTCGGTCGCGGGCATGCTGCAAGCCGGCAAGGAGCCGGTCGTCGAAGCGTCTATCGTCAAGGACATCGGCACGGTGTGGGAGCAGCAGCTGCCGCACCGCGTGCGCGATCTCGCCGCCTTCGTCGAGGAGACCGCGACCAACCGCGAGACGCTGGAGCGGCAGCTCGACTTCGCCATCAAGACCGCGCCGAAACTCACCATCCAGGGCGGCACCACCGAGGTGCTGCGCGGCATCATCGCCCGCGGGCTTGGTTTGCGCTAATCATTCGAGGACATCATGAGCACCTATAAAGATATCGGCGTCGAAAAAGTGGGTCACGTCGGCACCATCGAGATCCGCCGCCCGCCGCTCAACTTCTTCGACATTTCGCTGATCAACCAGATCGCGGACGCGCTCGACGAGTTCGATCGCGACATCGAGATTCGCGCCTCGGTGCTGTCGGCGCAGGGCAAGGCATTCTGCGCCGGCGCCAATTTCCAGGACCCGGCACGGCAGGCCCAAGAGGCGCGCGAAGCCGATAAGACGGCCAAGGGCGATCCGGCCGACAGCCTCGGCGCGATCAACCATCTCTACATCCAGGCGGTGCGCATCTTCCGCGCCAAGAAGCCGATCGTCGCCGCCGTGCAGGGCGCTGCCATCGGCGGCGGATTGGGCCTCGCGGTCTCGGCGGACTTCCGGGTCACCTGCCCCGAAGCGCGCTTCTCCGCGAACTTTACCAAGCTCGGCTTCCATCCCGGCTTCGGCCTGACCGTGACGCTGCCCGAGCTGATCGGCAAGAACAACGCCGAGCTGATGTTCTACACCAGCCGCCGCGTCACCGGCGAAGAGGCCTTCAAATGCGGCCTCGCCAACGAACTGGTGCCGCAGGACCAGGTCAAGGCGGCCGCACTGAAGCTCGCCGGCGAAATCGCCGAATGCTCCCCGCTCGGCCTCGTCTCCACCCGCGCCACGATGCGCGCCGGGTTGGCCGATCGCGTCATGGCGGCGACCAATCACGAGCTCGAGGAGCAGACCCGCCTGCGCGCGACGGAAGATTTCAAGGAAGGCGTGAAGGCCACGGAGGAGCGGCGCGTCGCGAATTTCAGGGGGCGGTAGCTCCTTTCTTCCTTCTCCCCTTGTTGTGGGAGAAGGTGGCGCGAAGCGCCGGATGAGGGGTTGCCTCCGCAAGCAATTCTCTCGCGCTTGTACGCGCGGAGAGAGACCCCTCACCCGTCTGCCGCTTCGCGGCGAGCCACCCTCTCCCACAAGGGGAGAGGGATTACTTCCTCCCCACCACCAGCGCATCCACGATCGTCACGCCCTGGCCTTCCGCGTGCACCAGCACCGGGTTGAGCTCGATCTCCGCGATCTCCGTCGCATGCTGTGACGCAAGCACCGAGATATCGGCGATCAACTGCGACACGGCCGCAACATCCGCCATCGCCGCCCCACGAAATCCGCTCAGCAGCGGCGCGGCTTTCAAGCGCGCCAGCATCGCGCCGGCTTCTTCCGCGCCGACCGGCGCCGGACGATAGATGACGTCGCGGAACAATTCGGTCGTGATACCGCCAAGGCCCACCATCACCATCGGCCCAAACGTCTTGTCGGTCATCGTGCCGATGATCATCTCGACACCCTGCTTCGCCATGGGGCAGACCAGCACGCCCTGAACGGCCGCCTCAGGCCTGTGCTTGCGCGCGTTGTTGAGCAGCGTCTCGAACGCGAGAAATACTTCGCCCTTTGTGGTGATGTTGACGCGCACGCCGCCGACCTCGCTCTTGTGCGCGATGTCCGGCGACTGGATCTTCAGAACCAGCGGAAAGCCGATGCGGGCGACGGCGTCGTCGAGTTCGCCCTTGTCCTTCACCAGCACCTCGTCCGGCAGCGCGATGCCGGCGGCGCGGAGCAATGCTTTGCTATCTGCCTCGGATAGAACCGGTGAGGTCAGATGGACGGAGAGATCGCGCGCCGGCGGCCGCGCTTCGTCCGTCGGCTTCGGCAGCTCGAAACGGGCATAATCGACGAGCTGCCGCATCGCGACGCCGACATGGGTGAGGCCCGAGAGCACCACGACGCCGGATTTGGCAAGCTCGCGCCGCGCGAAATCGGACGGCACCGTGTAGGAATAGAACACCACCGGCTTGCGCTGCGGGGCCAGCGCCGGCGTCAGCTCGGCTTCCTTGAAAGGCTTGCGGACTTCGCTCGACAGCGATAGCACGACCAGGACCGCGTCGATCTCGTCGGACGCGGTGAGCACATCGACGCTCTTTTGAAGGCCGCCCGAGGTCACACCCTGCGCAGTGACGTCAATCGGGTTGCGCGCCGTGCCGTAGGACGGCATCAGCGCCTTGATCTCCGCCTGGATTTTTTCGGAGAGCTCCGGCACCTGCAGGCCTTGCAGCGCCACGGCATCGGCGCCCCAGATGCCGGCGCCGCCGGAGACGGTGACCACGGCGACACGATCGCCTTTCGGCAACGGATTGCTCGCAAGCACGGCTGCGATCGTCAGCGCCTCGTCGAGATCGTTGGAGACGATGAAGCCATATTTGGCGAACACCGCGTCGTAGGCCGCCGACCATCCGGCCATGCTCGCGGTGTGCGAGGCGACCGCGCGCATCCCGGCGCCGGAGCGGCCGACCTTCGTGACGATGACTGGCTTCCTCAGCTCGGCTGCCCGCCGCGCTGCCGCGAGAAATCTGTCGACGTCGCGAATGCCTTCGATGAACAGCAGGATCACGTCCGTGGAAGCGTCCTGCACCAGGTAATCCAGGAACTCGCCCGCCCCGAGATCGGATTCGTTGCCAGCACTGACGACATAGCTCACGGCAATGCCGAGCGCGCTGGCACGGTGATAGTAGGCAAAGCCGATGCCGCCGCTCTGCGCGACGATGCCGATCCGCTTCGTCGTGGCGACCAGCGGCGTCACGCCCGGCTTGACGTCCACGGCGGGACTGAACGTCGCCGCCACGCGCTGCTTCTGGCTGAAAAAGCCTTCGGCGTTCGGACCGGAAATCCGCATGCCGGTCCGCCTCGCCAACGCCGCGATCGCGTCCTGCATCGCCGCGCTCTCGCCGCCCTCCTCGGCAAAGCCGGAGGAGATGATCACGGCGTTCTTCACGCCGACGGCAGCGCATTGTTCGAGCGCGGCGAGCACCGCGCGGGCGGGGATGAGGATGATTGCCAGATCGATCGGCGCGCCGATGTCGGTGATCGATTTGTAGCAGACGAGGCCGTCGATCTCGGCGTAGTTCGGGTTCACCGGATAGATCCTTCCGGGATACTCGTTCTTGCGCAACATCGACAGCAGCCGGCCCGGAATCTTCTCGTGATCGCGCGAGGCGCCGATCAGAGCGATGCCGGCGGGAGCGAAGAAGCTATCGAGCGGATGCGGCATGTTTAATCCTGGCTCTCAACCGTCATCCTGAGGTGCGAGCTGCGCGGTGCGCAGCACCGTACGGCGAGCCTCGAAGGATGAGCGGCCCCACCGGCGGCCGTCGCCCTTCGAGGCTCGCCAAAGAGGCGAGCACCTCAGGGTGACGGATCACAAGCAAGCATCAACTTACGCGGAATGTTACCCCGCCGAGCAAGAACTCGTTGCCCGCCACCGCGAGCCCCTTGGCCTTGGCGGCATGGAGCACCTGGGCCACATCTGTCACCTGAAACTCCAGCGCGCTCATGATTTCGCTGGCGCCTTTGACGAAGTGAAAGCTCGCATTGGGCAGCTTCAGCTCGGCCCCACCGTCAGCATCGCCGCTCGGCGCAACGCCGATGATCTTGCCCCAATGCTCGGCCAGCCCTTGCGGGTCCGGGCTCTGGATTTCCACGCTCGTCAACGCCTGCGTCACGTCCTTGCGGATGAATTTTTGCCAGTCCGGCCCCGCCGGTGGATACGGCCCCAAAATGTCGTCGCTGCCTTCGGTGTGGTTGAACTCGATGAAGGCGGCGCGGCAGTCGCGAGGATGGAGCTGCACGCCATGATAGGGCGCGTGGTCAATGACGTTGGCGGTGCGTACGCC